>NZ_JBWKTM010000003.1:0-490031 GCF_059420325.1 Pseudomonas sp. GW821-FHT04C07 | reverse complement strand
CTCCACAAGCACCCACACGAATTGCTTGATTCAGTTGTTAAAGAGCGGTTGGTTAAGATCTTTCGTCTCAACCGAGGTGCGCATTCTACAGATACCAATTACCCCGTCAAGCAATTATTTCAAAATTTTTCAAATTTTCTCTTTAGACTTCAAATGCTTAGCCAGCCTCCATCATCTCTTGTCAGCAGGCGATGAATGCTGTACCACAAAAAATCTCGGCCTAAGTCGCACACCCTTCTCTCTATATATGTGTGCTTAGGCGCCATAGCGGACACCCCTCCCTTGCAGCCGTCCCTTTGCAACGGCCGCACACTGGCAACCCAACGCGGGACCGCAAACACTCCATGTTCAGCCTCTGGATAAGAATATAAAGCCAGCTTTTGAAAAGCACTGCCGACCGGGAAAAACGTGATGGATGCCACCAACGCCAAAGGAGTCCAGGTTACTACAATCAGAAAGTGTGGTTGAGCAGCAGCCCACCCTCCGCGTCCGGGCTAGCGTCGGAAAAGCCCTTTACCGCATACAACTGGATCTTCCAGTGCTGGTTGAGCTTCTGAGTGACGAAGAGGGTGAGCTCCTTGAGTTGGTCGCCACTCGAGACGACTTTCTGCCGCCAGTCGTAGGAGGCGCCCACAGTGGTGAGCGCGGCCACTGGTATGGCGAAGCCAAGGCTGGCAAATATCGGGTTGTTGAAGTTGGTGCCGGACGGATCGCCGAACTTCTTCCAGCCCAGGGTGGCGAACCCGGTCACCGGGCCAAAGGCCTTGGCGACGTCGACCTGGGCGGAGTAGTCGGTTTTTCCGGTGCCCAGGCACTTGTCCTCGTCGGCAGTGGGGAGCTTGACCTTGCCAACCAGATTCAACAGCACGCTGCCCTGACTACCGTCGAGCACGGCATAGTCGGCGCTGGCGATGGTGTCTCCGAGACCGCTTTCCATTTTGCCGCATCCGCCCGGCAACGGTTCGCCATCAGGGCCGACCGAGGGGTTGGTAATGCGTAGCCAGGGAACGGTGAGTTTGTACGTCATGGGTCCGGTTTCGTACTTGCCGACGAGCGGGACGTACCAGATTTCGGATGTAGTACCGGTGCCATAGTCACCTCGTGAGTAGTCGACGCCGATCGAAGTGCTGAATGTATTGGCCAAGGCCGGCAAGGTTAAGCTGGCGAGCAGGCTGGCGAGCAGGGTGCGCTTGGATTTCATGTTCACCTCGTGTATCCAGTCATCGAAGCTCACAAAGCATTTTTTGTTTCTGCAAAGCGCGGCCACCAATAGGCACGTACGGATAGCACGTGTCATCTTTGCGGTGGCATGGCGCAAGCGCGATGGGACTTATCCAGCCTAGTTACCTATGACGATAGTGCATCATGACGCACTGTTTAATTCTTCTTTTCAGGACGCTCGACCTTCTCGACCTTCTCGACCCTCTCGACCCTCTCGACCTTCTCGACTTTCTCGACCTTCTCGACTTTTTCTGGTCGTTCGACTTTCTCGACTTTTTCTGGTCGTTCGACCTTCTCGACCTTTTCTGGTCGTTCGACTCTCTCGACCTTCTCAACTTTGTCTGGTTGTTCCAGCTTCTCGGTGCCCTCGCGGCGGTCGTCGTCCCCGTGGAAGGTTTCGCTGCGCAAGCCGTTATCGCTCTCAGTGCGGCCGCTCTTGTTGTCGCCCGAGTCGTCCGCTCTATGATCGGTGTCGCCGTCAGTGGCTCTGACTCGCCCGGATTGGTTCCTGGCTGGCGTATCGGAGCGCTCGCGAGGGAACTCGATACGCGTTGCCCGTACCTCGCGCGCACCGCTGAACACACCGCTCACCCGCACGCGTCGATCCAGTGCCAGTTCGGAGGGTTGCCCACCGACAAACACTGTGTCGCGCTCCAGCGTCACGTTGAAGCCGCCAACAACCAAGTGCCGGTCCTGCCGCCCCTGCACCAGACCTTCGATCACCGCCTGGTGTACCTGGCCGACGAAGGCGAGGCTCGGGTCGGGGCGGCTCTGGGCGACGTTCAGCTCGCGACCGGACCAGTGGCCGCGCACCAGCACTTCTTCTGCCGGCGCCGGGTGATTGCTCAGCTTCAGCCCCTGGAGACTGCCGGTGCGATCAATCGAGCCGATGGCACTGGCGTCCCTGAGGCCGGGCGCCCGGTCGATGCGGCTGGCCACCACCTCGCCACGGGCATTGCGCAGCCCGCTGACCCGTACCGGCTCGCCCGGACGCAGACCTTCAGCGACCCGCGCGCCGCTGGCGAGGCGCACCGGTTGCCCCATGACCTGCAGTGGCGCCGAAGCGCTCGGGAGGGCCGTCAAAGGTCCTTCATAAATGTGCAAGATCGAGATGCCCTCTGCCTCCAGGCCTCGCGGAGAGGTGACCGCCGACACTGCGACCACTTGGCCCACCTCCAGTTGGGCGCTGTTGGCGGCGATGCCGTTCTCGCTGACCGGCACGTCTTTGGCAAAGTGCACTTCCAAGCCATTGATGCAGATCGAGGCGAACCCGGTGATCGTGCCGACGATACCGGTGCCGCCAGTACCTCCCGGACGCTGCGTGATCGGCGCGCCGGTGCCGCCGATCCCACCATTTTCGGTGCGAATGCCGGTGCCACCCACGCCGCCAGCCAACGCACCGGTGCCGCCGATGCCTCCCGGACGTTGCATGATCGGCGCGCCAGTGCCGCCGATCCCACCATTTTCGGTTTGGTTACCGGTGCCACCCACGCCGCCAGGCTTCGCGCCAGTGCCACCAATGCCACCCGGAAGCTGCGTGATCGGCGCGCTGACAATACCCACGCCATCCTGGTTGACGCAGGCCGGCGCGGCCTGCACCAGAGCGGGAAGTCCAAGGCCCAGGGCGATGGTGATGGCACGAAAAAGGCGTAGGTTGGCAGTCATGGTTGGGGGGCCTTCGGCGAAATGGGTTCGGTAGGCTCCGTGTAGAAGTAAAGGCCGATGGTAATGCGCTGGCGCGGTTCGGGACTGGGCAGGTCACGGCTTTCGAGTTCAGTGGCGAGCCGGTTAAAACCTAACAGGGCCTGCATACCCTCGTTGGCGACGGCCTCGCGCAACTCGTCGACGCTGGCCGGGACCAGCGCGTCGTAATGAACGCTACGCTCAAAAAAGGCCGGACCTTCCCCGCTCAGGTTGTGCACCGCAGCGCAGGCGTGATCGTGCAGGTTGTGACCCAAGTACGCTGCTTTCTCATCGAAGCCCTTCTGCGGCACGAAGGCCTGGACTTCGAGGTGGACGCGATCTTGCTCGTCAAGACGGACGACGCCCAGGCGCAGCCATTCGTCCAGCACCACCCGCGCACGGATGTCCGTGCTGATTTTCGCTACCAAAGCGTCGAAGGAGCAGTCGCCGCCGACACTGGCTAGTCGCGGCAGGGGCAATGGCTGGCCGGAGTGATTACAGAAGGGCATGCTGTTGGTCCAGGTGTTGACCAATTGCGCACCGAGGGTGATGTTTTCGGGAAGAGCGGTAAAAGTCGTGTCGCTTGTCTTGCGCAAGCGCCGCACATCCTTGCGATGAACCCCGGTGAGCAGGTTGATGCGGCTGTCGCTCGGGGCTTTATCGTCAAGGCGGAATTCACGATCCGCCACATCGACGAAGACCTCCTTGAGCAGGTCGGCGAACACCGAATAGGTGACTCCTTTGCGGAGCATCAGGCGTACCAGAGGCCGCATGACTTGCCGAAGGGCTTTTAGCAGCGAAGCAGGCAGGGTAGGCGGTTGCATTCAGTGCATTCCTAGACAGATAAACGCAGTATAGCGGTGCGGGAAAAAATCCCATGAGCGGCTTGTGCCGCGTTACCCCCTGCCAATTTTCAGGCCCAACCACTGTACTCATCTATGACGCTTGGTTGACGGGGACTGACCTGCTGCGCGCAAACGCCTCATACAAAACCAGTCCCCGGACCTTTGTTTGATGCCATTAAATTCCGTCAGTCTCCGCTGTTATCAGCGTCGGGTTCGCCGCCGACGTGATTGCGTGTACTTCCGAAATGGTTGCCTTTGAGGCCTCTATCCCTGAACGGCTTTTTCAGCCTTTTCTTCAGCCTGCTCTATAGCCTGTTCTTCAGCCTTTTTAGCCTTCTCAGCCTTTTCTTCAGCCTGCTCTGCAGCCTGTTCTTCAGCCTTTTTAGCCTTCTCAGCCTTTTCTTCAGCCTGTTCTGCAGCCTGTTCTTCAGCCTTTTTAGCCTTCTCAGCCTTTTCTGCTGCCTGTTCTGCTGCCTTCTCAGCCTTTTCTTCAGCCTGTTCTACAGCCTGTTCTTCAGCCTTTTTAGCCTTCTCAGCCTTTTCTTCAGCCTGTTCTGCAGCTTGCTCTTCAGCCTTTTTAGCCTTCTCAGCCTTTTCTGCTGCCTGTTCTGCTGCCTTCTCAGCCTTTTCTGCTGCCTGTTCTGCTGCCTTCTCAGCCTTTTCTGCTGCCTGTTCTGCAGCCTTCTCAGCCTTTTCTTCAGCCTTTTCAGCCTTCTCAGCCTTTTCAGCCTTCTCAGCCTTCTCAGCCTTCTCAGCCTTCTCAGCCTTCTCAGCCTTCTCAGCCTTCTCAGCCTTCTCAGCCTTTTCAGCCTTTTCAGCATGATCGCCGCTTAGCCCGTTGCCCACTCCATTCCCGCCCAATCCACCGGAATGACCAGTACCGCCATTACCCTCACCGTGGCCACCGCCATTTCCACCACTACCATTACCACCTCCGCCGCCATTACCACCACCGCTGCCACCACCGCCGCCACTGCCGCCACTGCCACTATGACCACCTCCGCCGCCATTGCCACCTCCGCCACCGCCGCCATCGCCGTGACCTCCACCGCCACCGCTTCCACCACTGTCTTTGGCATATGCACTTGAGCTATGTGAAATAGCATCAGGTACCAGAACGATGGAAGCCGACAGGACTCCACCAATTGCCAACGCCAATAAAGCCTTCTTGAAACGCATATGAGCCATCATCTTGTCTCTCCTGGTGATTTACCGCGAGCAGAGCCAATGCCATCCGAGAGCCGCATACCTGGAAGCAGCCCCTCACCCTTACATTTTTCTCCTTAATCATTGGCGTGGGAAAAATTCCCATATGAATAAAGCTAGTTCGCTTTGGCCGAGCGTCAACCCGCGCACGGAAAAGCCGACTGGCGGTCGGGCGGAGGAGGACGTCAAAAATGGAGTGACGGCGGGGTGTAGTGTTCAACTAATCCCGGACACGACGTTAAGTTTCTGCTCAGCCTGAGCCAGTCCAATCCGCTGAAAGCTGATAGCCAAAAGCTTGAGCGCTTGGAGAAGTGGGGGACTGGATATGAGATCGGGTCGGCATAATCAGCGAAGGATTACGCTAAGTAACTGATTTTATTGGTGTCCCAGGGCAGGTTCGAACTGCCAACCTTCCCCTTAGGAGGGGGATGCTCTATCCAATTGAGCTACTGAGACATAGGGCGACCGCAAAGACATGCGCGGTGCGAAGGATGGCGTGCATGTTAACGGCCAAGCCGGCATTTGTCATGTCGTCTATAGGGCTTTTTAAGTGTAGGTCAGAGCCAGCGCAGGACCGCCGCGTCGGCGATCGTGAAAACGGCATCAATACAAAAAGCCATCACTGACGCCCTCCCGCACCAGCAGCCCGAGGAAATGCTCGACAGTGACAGACAATTCTCCGGAGTTATCCAGCCGTATGACAGGAGCGCCGTCGCCTGAGGATCCGCTGGCGAGAAACAGGTCATTGCGCTTCAGCCTCGCTTCAATTTCCTCGGCATTTTCACGCCTGCGTCGCACAAGGCGATGACGTAAAACCTCGCTCTTCACCGATAACAAAACAGGTAGCAATGTCGGATAACGCTTGCGCGCTTCAGCCAAGTACTCTCTGGAGCCGTTGACCAGTACATTGCGCCCGAGGGCCAGCCATTCATCAATCTGGACCGGGATTCCGTAACCGAGACCGTTGGCGTGCCAATACAAGGCAAAACCTCCTTGCTGCTTGAGTCGCTCGAACTCCGCTTGAGAGACACCCATGGCATCCTCCCCTGCGGACTCGGCCGAGCGCGTAATGACTCGTCGCGCCACATCGCAGCCAATTCTGCGCAATGGTTCGCGGGAGGCATCGATAAGGCTGTCTTTACCCGCCCCCGACGGGCCCATCAAATAAATCAGTCTGCCCGGCATCTCGGTAACGTCTCTAGTCGCTTGCATGCCTAGTAAATCGGCCATTTGCCACTATCCTATACAAAAAGGATAAATGATCGAATCCGCATAAAATGCTCGCTCCGGAGGCTTCAGACACCTCCTGTCAGGCAATTGGAAGCGGTCAGATGTGCCGCATAGGGTAATCTTTTCAAACCAATGCGCATTTCTGATAATTAGTGCTGGCATAACGCCTTTATCCAGCTCAATATTTGTCATAGAATTGACGCCAACGATCTGGCATTTATGAGGCATGATGCGGGCCTCTTAACAATTCAGGTTGAACATTTGGTTGTGAAGCTTGTCCTAACAGACATCTTGCGGCCAATTCCGAAAACCGCTCCCCTGAACTAACCGGTTAAATATATGCGCCCATTGAAACAGGCAATTTATTCCAGCCGCACGGCTGACAAGTTCGTCGTGCGTCTGCCCGATGGAATGCGTGAACGCATCGCCGAGGTGGCTCGCAATCATCATCGCAGCATGAATTCTGAAATCATCGCGCGCATGGAGCAAAGCCTGATTCAGGAAGGCGCGCTGGGCGAAGAATTGAGCATGCGCCTGGACAGTCCGGAACTGTCACTCCATGAACGCGAACTGCTTCAACGTTTCCGCCAACTCTCACATCGTCAGCAAAACGCACTGGTCTCCTTGATCGCCCATGACGCCGAAATGGCAGCAGACGCCTCCTGATTCCACCCTGAAAGTTCAAGCCAGCCTAGCGCTGGCTTTTTTTTTGCCCAAAATTCGGCACAACCGATCATGTCGCAGGGCGCATGCACCGCCCTGCTCAAGACCCATCAAGAATGAATATAAGGAGAATCGCACAGCCCGCCAAACGGTAAGACTGTGCAGGGAAGATTCAAAGCAGGAAAATCGTCGCCAGCCCAAGGAAGATAAAGAACCCGCCACTGTCGGTCATGGCGGTGATCATCACGCTCGCCCCCATTGCAGGGTCACGCCCGAATCTCGCCAGTGTCATGGGAATCAGGACGCCCATCAACGCCGCCAGCAACAGATTGAGGGTCATCGCTGCGGTCATCACCACGCCCAGCGACCAACTGCCATACAGCAAGTAGGAGACCACACCGATCACCCCACCCCAGACCAGGCCATTGATCAATCCGACGGCCAGTTCCTTGCGCATCAGGCGTGAGGTGTTGCCGGTGCTGACCTGATCCAGCGCCATGGCGCGCACGATCATGGTAATTGTCTGGTTACCCGAGTTGCCGCCAATACCGGCAACAATCGGCATCAAAGCAGCCAGGGCCACCAGCTTCTCGATGGAGCCTTCGAACAGACCGATCACTCGAGAGGCGACAAATGCGGTAATCAGGTTAATTGCCAGCCAGGCCCAGCGGTTGCGCAGGGACTTCCAGACTGAGGCAAAAATATCTTCCTCTTCACGCAGACCCGCCATGTTGAGAACTTCGTTTTCGCTCTCTTCACGAATCAGGTCGACCATTTCGTCGATGGTCAGACGGCCAATCAGTTTGCCGTTCTTGTCGACCACAGGAGCCGAAATCAAGTCATAACGTTCGAAAGCCTGAGCGGCGTCGTACGCATCTTCGTCCGGGTGAAAACTCACCGGATCGCTGGCCATGACATCCAATACTTGTTTGTCCGGGTCGTTGACCAACAACCGCTTGATCGGCAGCACGCCCTTGAGCACACCGCCGTAGTCGACCACGAACAACTTGTCGGTATGACCCGGCAGTTCTTTGAGCCGACGCAGGTAACGCAATACCACTTCGAGACTGACATCCTCACGGATAGTCACCATCTCGAAGTCCATGAGCGCACCGACCTGCTCCTCGTCATAGGACAACGCGGAGCGGACACGCTCACGCTGCTGGCCATCGAGGGTTTCCATCAGTTCGTGGACGACGTCTCGCGGCAGCTCTGGCGCCAGGTCAGCGAGTTCGTCGGCATCCATCTCCTTGGCAGCCGCCAGGAGCTCGTGATCATCCATGTCGGCGATCAGCGTTTCGCGAACGGAATCGGACACTTCAAGGAGGATATCGCCGTCGCGCTCGGCCTTGACCAGTTGCCAGACAGTCAGACGCTCTGCAAGCGGCAAGGCTTCAAGGATGTGGGCAACGTCGGCGGAGTGCAGGTCATCGAGTTTGCGCTGCAACTCGACAAGGTTTTGCCGGTGAACCAGGTTCTCGACCCGGTCGTGATGATGACCTTCCTGGCGATGAGTCAGGTCTTCGACTACCCGCTGGCGCTGCAGCAGCTCAACGACTTGAGCGAGGCGGTCTTGCAAACTTTCTTGCGTTTTCTTTACTTCAACTTCAGACATAGGCGAACTCCACTCCCAGCAGCGGGGCACGCCGGAAGGATCAATCAGTCAATTCATGATTGTAAAAACGGGGTACTGAGTAACTACTGGGTAAGTCCATGGAGGTATTCCACAAGCCCCGGCGGGGCTGACGGGCGCAATGATACACCGCTTGATGTCGTTTAACGCTAAAAAATCTCGGCAAGAACAAGCGCTTGCAACGCAATCCTGATCGCTGTCCGAATCTGTAGAGCTGCGACGACTCATTCAGAAAAGAAAACACACCCGGGGCCAAAAAAGTACCGTCTATCCTGTTTCGGGACCGTCACGGAGGACGTCGCATGCCACTGAGAAAGACCTCGCTCTTGTACCTCGCCCTGCTTTGGCTAGCGTCGCAAGCAAGCGCCACGACTGTGCAGCGATGCGAAAACGCTGACGGCCATGTCACCTTCACCTCCCAGGGTTGCGCGCCACAAGAGACACTTCGAATTCAGAATGTGGCCAATCCTGCTCCGAGCGGGGTCAAGGCTGCTTCCTCGAAGAGCAGCCCCCTGAAAATATTCAGAGCGAAATCAGCAAAAGAGGAGCCGGTCATTGTCGGGCAGCCCGATGACGTTTGTGCAAGCCTGCTCAGCGCCAAAGAACGCCGCCAGGCAATCATCAATCAACGAATCGTACCTGGCATGAGCCAACAGGAAGTCGAAAGCGCACTCGGCAAGCCAGACAAAATCAGCATTCGAAATGCGACCACGAGCTATCGCTACAACGCAAAGAAAGGTCGCAGCGCTCAAATCGTGTTCGATGAGAAAGGCTGCATAACAGGCAAACGCTAGCAGCAAAAAGCCCGCACTCGGCGGGCTTTGTGTTTTACAGCCTGTTTACGCCTTCGCGCCCAGCTTCTTCAGTTCTTCGCTGCGCAGTTCACGGCGCAGGATCTTGCCCACATTAGTGGTTGGCAGCGCATCGCGGAACTCAACGGCTTTCGGCACTTTATAGCCGGTGACGTTGGCGCGCATGTGTTGCATCACCTGCTCCTTGGTCAAGGTCACGCCCGGTTTGGCGACGATGAAAATCTTGATCGCTTCGCCCGATTTCTCGTCCGGCACGCCAATGGCTGCGCACTGCAACACGCCCGGCAAAGTCGCCAGCACGTCTTCGAGTTCGTTCGGATAGACGTTGAAACCAGAGACCAGAATCATGTCCTTTTTGCGATCGACGATGCGCATATAACCGTCTGGCTGGATGATCGCGATATCGCCGGTCTTCAACCAGCCTTCGCTGTCGAGGATTTCGTCAGTGGCTTCCTGACGCTGCCAGTAACCCTTCATGACTTGTGGACCCTTGACGCACAGTTCGCCCACTTCGCCCAGCGGCTGTTCGACACCCGCATCATCAATGACTTTGCAGACCGTGGACGGTACCGGAATGCCGATGGTGCCGATCTGGATGTTCTGGATCGGATTGACCGTGGCCACCGGGCTGGTTTCGGTCATGCCGTAACCTTCGCAAATGGAGCAACCGGTCACGGCTTTCCAGCGCTCGGCAGCGGCCAGTTGCAGGGCCATGCCGCCAGACAGAGTGACTTTCATCGCAGAGAAGTCCAGCTGGCGGAATGCCTCGTTGTTGCACAGCGCCACAAACAGCGTGTTCAAGCCGACAAAGCCGCTGAACTTCCACTTCGACAGCTCCTTGACCATCGCCGACAGGTCGCGCGGGTTGCTGATCAGGATGTTGTGGTTGCCGATCAGCATCATCGCCATGCAATGAAAAGTGAAGGCATAGATGTGGTACAGCGGCAGCGGTGTGATCAGAATCTCGCAACCTTCATTCAGGTTGGACCCCATCAGCGCCTTGCACTGCAGCATGTTCGCCACCAGGTTGCGATGGGTTAGCATCGCGCCCTTGGCCACGCCAGTGGTGCCGCCGGTGTATTGCAGTACTGCGACATCGCCGCTGGCCGGGTTGGCATCAGAGACTGGCTGGCCGCGACCTTTGCTCAACACGTCGTTGAATTTGATGGCCTTGGGCAAGTGGTACGCCGGGACCATCTTCTTCACATACTTGATGACGCTATTGATCAGCAGGCGCTTGAGTGGTGGCAGCAGGTCGGCCACTTCGGTAACGATCACATGCTTGACTGAGGTCTTGGGCACCACGGCTTGCGCCAGGTGCGCCATGTTGGCCAGGCAGACCAGCGCCTTGGCACCGGAGTCGTTGAATTGGTGTTCCATTTCCCGCGCGGTGTACAGCGGGTTGGTGTTGACCACGATCAAACCGGCGCGGATGGCACCAAACACGGCGATCGGGTATTGCAGCAGGTTTGGCAACTGTACGGCGATTCGATCGCCTGGCTGCAAGTCGGTATGCTGTTGCAGGTAAGCGGCAAAAGCGCCCGACAATTCGTACAGTTCACCGTAGGTGAGCGTCTTGCCAAGGTTGCTAAAGGCCGGCTTGTTGGCGAAGCGTTGGCAAGATTGCTTCAACACCGCCTGAATATTCGGATACTCGTCTGGGTTGATCTCGACAGCAATCCCAGTTGGGTACTTATCCTTCCAAAAGTTTTCGATCATGGAAGCCCACTCCTCAGCAACGCGAATTCATCACCGCATTTAGTGCGATTATTATTGGTGTATGTATTGGTGAATCTGGCTTTTTACTTAGGCCGAGAAGTCACAAAGCGGGCCGAGAGTAGCAGCTTTGCCAATGGCCGACTAGAGCCAAAGAAGGCCTTACCAGTCACAAATATGACTTAAGAAAACTCAATAGTCACTTTTAGAGCAAAAATTCTATAAGCTCGTCAATCGCTCTAGAACGGTAGTTTCAGCTGTATTTATCAACCAAAAAAAAGATCACAACCTATCGGTAGCTCCTACGCCGACCGTGTTCACCCATGAAATTGAGATGAGCACTGATCTCGCAGGAACTGCCGCAGGCTGCGATCATTTCAGGATCGATCGATCCCGCACTCTACTTACAAAATATTACGCGATATCGCGCAACTCCCGTCGCAGGATCTTGCCCACCGGTGTCATCGGCAGCGAATCGCGCAGCACGATGTGCTTCGGCACTTTGTAGCCGGTGAAATTTTCCTTGCAGTAAGCCTTCAGCTCTTCAAGGCTGACACCCGACTCGCGAGCGACCACAAACAACTTCACCGCCTCGCCCGAACGATCGTCCGGTACACCGATCACCGCACAGTTGGCGACTTTCGGATGGGCCATGACCACGTCTTCGATTTCATTCGGGTACACGTTGAAACCCGACACGATGATCATGTCTTTCTTGCGATCGACGATCCGCACAAAACCGTCCGGATCGATCACCGCAATGTCACCGGACTTGAACCAGCCTTCGGTATCCAGAATTTGCGCCGTGGCTTCCACTTGCCGCCAGTAGCCCTTCATGATTTGCGGGCCTTTGATGCAGAGCTCACCGCGCTCGCCCAGTGGCTGCTCGACGCCGTCATCGTCAATGACCTTCAGCGTTGTACCCGGCACCGGAAGACCGACCGTGCCCAGCCGCGATTTGTCGCCGTAAGGGTTGGTACACGCAACCGGCGAGGTTTCGGTCAGCCCGTAACCTTCGGTAATGCGGCAACCGGTCATTGCCTGCCAACGCTCGGCAGTGGCCTTGACCAACGCGGTACCACCGGAATTGGTGAGCTTGAGGCTGGAAAAATCCAGGGTCTTGAAATCCGGGTGATCCATGAGCGCAACGAACAAGGTGTTGAGTCCCAGCAGCGCCGAGAAGCGCCAGTTTTTCAGCTCTTTGATAAAGCCGGCAATGTCCCGCGGATTGGTGATCAGAACGTTGTGGTTACCGGTCACCATCATGCACATGCAGTTCGCGGTGAAGGCATAGATGTGGTACAGCGGCAATGGCGCGATCATCACCTCCTGGCCTTCCCTGAGCAGCGGCTGGCCATCGGCACCGAGCTGGGACAGGCAAGCCCGCGCCTGTTGCATGTTGGCAACCAGGTTGCCATGAGTGAGCATCGCGCCCTTGGCCAGCCCCGTAGTGCCGCCGGTGTATTGCAGCACCGCGACATCGTTGAGGCTGACGGTTAACGGCTTGATGCCATGACCACGTCCCAGCCGCAGCGCGCTCTTGAACGAAATGGCCTGGGGCAGGCTGTACGCCGGCACCATCTTCTTCACTTTGTCGACCACGGTGTTGATCAACCACCCCTTGGCACTGGGCATCAGATCACCCATCTTCGCCTCGATCAGGTATTGGATCTCGGTATCGGCCAGCACTTCCTGGACTTTCTGGCCGAACATATTCAGGTAAACCAGTGCCCGGGCACCGGAATCCTTGAACTGATGACGCATCTCACGCGGGGTATACAGAGGATTGGTATTGACCACGATCAACCCGGCACGCAACGCTCCGAACACGGCAATCGGGTAATGCAGGACATTGGGCATCTGCATCGCAATCCGATCGCCAGCGACCAGATCAGTGTGCGCTTGCAGATAACCGGCGAATGCTGCGCTGTAGCGTTCCAGCTCAGCGTAGGTCAGGGTCACACCCATATTACTGAATGCTGGACGATCAGCGAACTTCTTGCAGGAACGCTCGAAAACCTCGATCACCGACTTGTAGGCACCCAGATCGATATCCAGGGGAACGCCGGCCGGGCGTTTGTCATTCCAGAATTCAGGTTGCATTGTTCTTGTCCTCTTTACCTGAGCGTGTCCGGGCCGCATCTCTGCTTCTTTGAAAGGCGGGGCTCTTCGGACGTTAGCAGCTATAGCGATTCAGGCAAATACACGCCGGCGTGTCATTGATAGCGTGAATCTTGTTGCTGAGGCACACCCTGATCAGGCGGCAATTGTCTGATGAGCTATACAATGCAACGACCCCGTGCAAAGGAATCGCCATGATCCACGATACTTTCTGGCTGACCGCGAGTGACCACTGCCGCCTTTACGTCAACCAGTGGCTGCCTGAGACTGCGCTCAAAGCGGTGATCTTGTTGGCCCATGGAATGGCCGAACATAGCGGCCGCTATGCCCGCCTGGCCGAAGCGTTGAGCAAACAAGGTTATGGGTTGTACGCCCTGGATCAACGCGGTCACGGCAAAACCGCCGAGCACGGCGTGCCGGGGCATTACGCAGACAAGGACGGCTGGCGCAAAGTGGTCGGCGACCTGGCCTGCCTTAACCAGCACATTGGCCAGAAGCATCCCGGAACGCCTATTGTGCTGCTCGGGCACAGCATGGGCAGCTACATCGCCCAAGCCTACCTGCTGCATCATAGCGCCAGCCTGCACGGGGCGATTCTGAGCGGTTCAAACTTTCAGCCCGTTGCGCTCTACCGCGTCGCCCGCCTGATCGCTCGTTTCGAACGCATGCGCCAGGGTGCCACCGGTCGCAGTGCGCTGATCGAATGGCTGTCATTTGGATCGTTTAATAAAGCCTTCAAACCCAATCGCACACCTTTTGACTGGCTCAGCCGCGATTGCGACGAAGTCGACAAATACGTCAACGACCCGCTCTGCGGCTTCCGCTGTACGAACCAGCTATGGATCGACATGCTGGGCGGGTTGCAGCAAATCAGCAAAGCGTCCAATCTCGCCCAGATTGATCCGGGCCTGCCGCTGCTGGTGATCGGCGGCGAATGTGATCCGGTGAGCAACGGCACACGTCTCAAAGACTTGGTCGATGCGCTGCGCGGGGCCGGAAGCCAGTACCTGCAACTGATTATCTACCCACAGGCTCGGCACGAACTGTTCAACGAAAGCAACCGCGACGAAGTAACGAGGGATGTACTCGCGTGGCTGGAGCAGGTATTGAAGAATCGTCGGCCACCACGAACTGAATAATTTTTGTTTAATATCAATAAGTTGATTTAATTACTTCGTCACAGGACTTGAGATAGATGACCCAGGTTACCAACACCCCATACGAAGCCCTCGAAGTCGGCCAGACCGCCAGCTACAGCAAAACCGTTGAAGAGCGTGATATTCAGCTCTTCGCCGCGATGTCCGGCGACCACAACCCGGTGCACCTGGACGCCGAGTTCGCCGCCGCGACCATGTTCAAGGAACGCATCGCTCACGGTATGTTCAGCGGCGCCCTGATCAGCGCTGCCGTTGCGTGCGAGCTGCCTGGGCCGGGCACTATCTATATCGGTCAGCAAATGAGCTTCCAGAAGCCGGTGAAGATCGGCGACACCCTGACCGTACGCCTGGAAATTCTCGAGAAACTACCGAAATTTCGTGTACGCATCGCCACCCGGGTGTTTAACCAACGCGATGAGTTAGTGGTAGATGGCGAGGCTGAAATCCTGGCGCCGCGTAAACAACAGACCGTGACACTGCCGACATTGCCGGCGATCAGCATCGGCTGACCCGATCGTTCCCACACTCCCGGACACTGGTGACGCGCGAGCGTGGGAACGATCAATACGACCCACCCGCGCCCTTCTCCACCTGCACGCTAGCGGTCATCCCCGCGCTCAGGTTGATGCCTTCAGGCAGCTTATCGCGCTCGATCCCTAGCGCAATCCGCTGCGCCAGGAGCCCTCAGTTGAAGGTCGGCTCCACTTCCGCCAGCCGTTGCCCGTCCATCTGTATGATCTGCCAATTGGCCCGCATGCAGAATGCCTGTATTTTCCAGGATGTTTGAATCAAGACGGCCGCATCATGAATCCCGAAAAGCTTGAACTGCTGGTCACCCGCGAAATGCCCTTTGGTAAATACAAGGGCCGCATCATTGCCGACCTGCCCGGCCAATACCTGAACTGGTTCGCCCGCGAAGGTTTTCCTCACGGAGAACTGGGCGGCTTGTTGGCCTTGATGCAGGAAATTGATCACAACGGCTTGTCCGACCTGCTCGACCCGCTGCGCGCCAAGCACGGCAAACCCAAACCTGGTGGCCTGTACGGCTAGTTCGTTAGCTCAAGTTCGGATGCCAGAAGTTCATAGCCAAGGCGCTGGGACGAGTCATAGCCCGCTATGGCGAGGAACAGCAACGCTGGATATGGGCTTCTGGCGCCGAAGTTGACTAACAGAACTAGCCACACAGGCCACTAACCACTGACCGAGTCGCCCCATGCCCGAGAATACCCGCCACGCCCGCGACGAAGCTTTTTGGCGGACATTCGCCGACCGCTTTGACATCGAACCGGGGCCAATCAACCTGGAAAACGGTTACTTCGGGCGCATGAGCCGTACCGTGGTTGATGAATACCAGCGCAATATCGCTTTTATCAACCGCAGCAACTCGGTGCATGTGCGCCAGCATTTCGAACAAGTCGAAAGCGTGCAGATCCGCCGCCAACTGGCCGACCTGCTGGGGGTCGGTCCCGAAGCGGTCGCCCTCACCCGCTGCGCCTCCGACGCCCTGCAATCGTTGGTCCGCAACTACAACACCTTGCAGCCCGGCGACCAGGTGCTGTTCAGCGACCTGGAGTACGACACGGTCAAAGGTGCCATGCGTTGGCTGGCGCGCAATCGCGGGGTGGAGGTGATCGAGATCGAGCATCGCCACCCCGCCAGCTTCGACAGCTTGCTGGCGAGCTACCGCGACGCCTTCATGCGTTACCCGCGTTTGAAGCTGATGGCATTGACTCACGTGACCCATCGCACCGGGCTGGTCATGCCGGTGCAGGCAATTGCCGCGGCAGCCCG
Organism: Pseudomonas sp. GW821-FHT04C07; assembly: GCF_059420325.1. Lineage (NCBI taxonomy): Bacteria > Pseudomonadati > Pseudomonadota > Gammaproteobacteria > Pseudomonadales > Pseudomonadaceae > Pseudomonas > Pseudomonas sp. GW821-FHT04C07. Next base: position 473,953 of record NZ_JBWKTM010000003.1, on the reverse strand, counting down.
GGAACATGGCGTCGATGTGATTCTCGACAGCGCCCACGCCCTCGGTCAGATTGAGTTCAACCTCGTTGAGCTGGGTATCTGCTTTGCCGGTTTCAATCTGCAGAAATGGATCGGCGCACCGCTGACTCTGGGCTTTGTCTATATCGCCCCGCAGCGTCTGGCCGACATTGATCCGGACATGGGCGAAAGTCATTTCCCGATCACCGACATTCGCTCACGCACGGCCTACAGCACGCCGAACATCCCGGCGTTGCTGACCTTGCCGCTGGTGCTTGAAGAACATCGGATCATCGGCGGTGCAGCCACCAAAGGCGCGCGACTCAATTATTTGCGTGATCTGTGGGTGAGAGAGGTTCGCGAGTTACCGGGAATCGAAGTAATGACTCCGGACGACCCGCGACTGTATTGCGGCATAACCTCGATGCGCTTCACCCGGCACGCCAATCAGCAGGTGATGGTCGAGCGGCTGCTCAACGAATACAACCTGTTTACCGTGACACGCAGCGGCTCGGCGGTTGGCCCATGCATTCGGATTACGCCGGGGTTTATCACTTCGGCAGCAGATATGCGGTTACTGGCGCGGGCATTGATTGAGTTGAGCAGTTAGGTCTTTGTTGCCAGCACCATTGCCTTCGCGGGCAAGCCTCGCTCCTACAAATTACGCATACCTGTAGGAGCGAGGCTTGCCCGCGATGGCGCCCTGAGCGGCGATACAAAACCTGACGAAGATGGCTTTTGTTCAGGCAAAAAAAAACGGCGCACTGACCAAGTGCACCGTAAAGCCGTAGAACAACAACGATTTCAGTAAAACCAATCAGTCCAGCAGGGCCAGAGCCTCTGCAGTGCATTCCTGGATCCGGGCCCAGTCACCGTTTTTGATCCACTCGGGATCCAGCATCCAGCTACCGCCGACGCACATCACATTTTTCAGCGCCATGTAGCTCTTGATATTGGCCGGGCTGACGCCGCCAGTCGGGCAGAAGCGCACTTCGCCGAACGGACCGCCAAGGGCTTTGATCGCTGCGACGCCGCCGCTGACTTCCGCCGGGAACAGCTTGAAGCGACGATAGCCCAGTGCATAGCCTTCCATGATCCCGGAAGCGTTGCTGATGCCGGGCAACAGCGGAATCGGGCTGTCGACGCTGGCTTGGAGCAAGTCGCGGGTGATGCCCGGGGTGACGATGAATTGCGAACCGGCCGCTTCAGCAGCGGCAAGCATGTTGCGATCCAGCACAGTGCCGGCACCGGTGACCAACTCTGGACGCTGCTCGCGCAGCAGCTGAATCGCCTTGAGGCCGAACTGCGAACGCAAGGTCACTTCCAGGGCAGTCAAACCGCCGGCCGCCAGCGCATCGGCCAGTGGCAGAATGTCTTGTTCACGAGCGATGGTGATCACTGGCAGAATCCGCGCCTTGGCACAGAGGCTGTCGATCAGGGCAACTTTGTCCGCCATGGAAACGGTCGGGAGTGTGTTTGTCATAGCGGCTGATCCTTGGCTCATGGGCACCAGTAAATCTCTAACGTAGGTTGCAAAAATGCGCGAATCGGCATAACGGCGATATCGTCACCAGCCAGCGCGGCACTCAGGGTGGTCAATTTGGATTGACCGGAAATAGACAGAACAGTGACCTTCGCCGAAGCCAGCAGCGCACGGCTCATGCTCAGACGCTGATGCGGCACGGTCGGCGCCAGCATCGGCCAGCAGCGGCGCGAACCATCAAGCTTCAGTGCCTGGCCAAGGTTCGGGCTGTTGGGGAACAGCGAAGCGGTATGCCCATCATCGCCCATGCCCAGCACCAGCACGTCGATCGTCGGCAACTCGGCCAACAAGCGGTCTGCCAGCTGCGCAGCTTCTTCCAGGTTTGCCGAAGCGCTGTACAGGCTCAGGAACCGCGCTTTCGCAGCCGGGCCTTGCAACAGATAACGCTTGAGCAGGCCGGCATTGCTGTCAACGTGCTCCACCGGTACCCAGCGTTCATCGGCCAGGGAGACCACGACCTTTGACCAATCCAGATCCTGCTTGGCCAGGCACTGGAAAAATGCCACCGGACTGCGTCCGCCCGACACCACCAGAGTCGCTGCGCCACGGGCGCTGATGGCCTCGCGCAACTGCTCGGCTACATTGAGTGCCAGGCCTTCAGCCAGCAGCATCGGAGTAAGGAACTCATGGGCGCTGACGCCCTGAGGCAGTTTGAATTCAGATATCGCCATACCACGACCTCCCATCCCGCGTAATCAGTGCAATTGAGCTCATCGGCCCCCAGGACCCGGCCGCATAAGGCTTGGGCGCATCACCGGATTTTTTCCAGCCGGCGATCAACTGGTCACACCACTTCCACGCAGCTTCGATTTCATCTTTACGGACAAACAGGTTCTGATTGCCGCGCATCACTTCCAGTAACAACCGCTCGTAGGCATCGGGAATCCGCGCGCTGCGATAGGTGTCGGAAAAGTTCAACTGCAATGGACCGCTGCGCAGTTGCATGCCTTTGTCCAGCCCTTGTTCCTTGGTCATCACGCGCAAGGAAATACCTTCGTCCGGTTGCAGGCGGATGATCAGTTTGTTGCTGATCTGCAGGCGCTGCTCGGGGGCGAAGATGTAGTGCGACGGTTCCTTGAAGTGGATGACGATCTGCGACAGCTTCTGCGGCATGCGCTTGCCGGTACGCAGGTAAAACGGTACCCCGGCCCAACGCCAGTTGCGAATATCGGCGCGCAGGGCAACGAAGGTTTCAGTGTCGCTCTGGGTGTTGGAGTTTTCCTCCTCCAGATAACCCGGTACCGATTTGCCTTCGCTGTGGCCGGCGATGTACTGGCCACGCACCACTTGAGTGGTCAGGCCTTCCGGACTGATCGGCGCCAGTGCCTTGAGTACTTTTACTTTCTCGTCACGAATACTGTCGGCAGACAAGTCGGCCGGAGGATCCATGGCGATCAGGCAGAGCAGTTGCAGCAGGTGATTCTGGATCATGTCGCGCAATTGGCCGGCCTTGTCGAAGTACCCCCAACGGCCTTCGATACCGACCTTCTCGGCCACGGTGATTTCCACGTGGGAGATGTAATTCTGGTTCCACTGGGTTTCGAACAAGCTGTTGGCAAAGCGCAGTGCGATGAGGTTCTGCACCGTCTCTTTGCCCAGGTAGTGGTCGATCCGATAGGTACGGTTTTCCGGGAAGAACTGCGCTACCGCATCGTTGACCTTGCGCGACGACTCGAGGTCCGAACCGATGGGTTTTTCCAACACCACGCGGGTGTTCTGAGTCAGCCCGACCTTCGACAGGTTCTCGCAAATCGCACCGTAGACCGCCGCCGGGGTGGCGAAGTAAGCAATCACACGCTGCGCGGTTGCGGCCCGTTCGGCCAGGGCGACGTAATCATCAGCCTTGAGGAAGTCGACATGCAGGTAACTCAGACGTGCCAGGAAGCGATCGACCACGGCTTCGTCGAGTTCCTTGGCATCCACATACCGGCGCAGTTCGGCCTCGATGAATGCCAGATGCTGCTGCTCGCTGCCAGGCTCACGCGCCAGCGCGATAATCCGCGTGTCGTCGTGCAGCAGGCCAGCACCATCGAGCTGATACAAAGCAGGAAACAACTTGCGAAGCGCCAGATCGCCGAGGGCGCCGAACAAGGCAAAGGTGCACGGTTCAACCGTAATCGAGGGCATGATGTTTGTTCTTTTATCAAGTTAAGCTACAAATACCTTTTTTTAAGGCATCACTCAAGAGAAAATGTAGTAATAAACACAACATTTACTCAAAATATAGATTCCGAGTGGTGGTAGGTCGAGGCCATCAGTAGGATAGGCCACCGCCGAGGGCCGCTTCAAAGGCCCAATTTGCATAGCCGACCCAAGGAACATATATGGACCGCGTGCGAAATCTTCTGGAACAGATCCAGAAACGCCTCGAAGAATTGAACAAGGCTGAACGCAAAGTCGCCGAAATCATCCTGCTCAATCCGCAGCAGGCGACCCGCTTCAGTATCGCCGCCCTCGCCCAGGCCGCTTCGGTCAGCGAGCCGACGGTCAATCGTTTCTGCCGCTCGTTCGGCGTCAGCGGCTATCCGGAACTTAAACTGCAGCTGGCCCAGAGCCTGGCCAGCGGCGCGGCCTATGTCAGCCGTGCAGTGGAGGCTGACGACAATCCTGAAGCCTACACCCAGAAAATCTTCGGCAGCGCCATCGCATCCCTGGACAGCGCCTGCCAGGCGCTGGACCCGAACCTGATCAGCCGCGCGGTAGATCTGTTGATTCAGGCACGGCAGATCCACTTCTTCGGCCTCGGTGCTTCGGCTCCGGTGGCACTGGACGCCCAGCATAAATTCTTCCGCTTCAACCTGGCCGTCACAGCCCATGCGGATGTGCTGATGCAGCGGATGATAGCCTCGGTCGCTCACACCGGTGAGTTGTTCGTGATCATTTCCTACACCGGCCGCACTCGCGAACTGGTGGAAGTGGCGCGCATCGCCCGGGAGAACGGCGCTTCGGTACTCGGCCTGACCGCCGCCGACTCGCCCCTGGCCAAGGCCAGTACCCTGAGCCTGAACATCCCGCTGCCCGAAGACACTGACATCTATATGCCGATGACTTCACGGATCATCCAGCTCACCGTGCTCGACGTACTTGCCACCGGCATGACCCTGCGCCGTGGCGTGGACTTCCAGCCGCACCTGCGCAAGATCAAGGAAAGCCTCAACGCCAGCCGGTATCCGATTGGGGATGAGTTCAACTGACACACTGATCGTTCCCAGAGACATTCCCACGCGGAGCATGGGAACGATCACTAAGCCCCGACTCTCGCCTGCAAGCTCAAATGCGCCCTCTCCCCCGGTGCCAGGCTGAGGCTGTCGGTCCCGCCGCTGGCCGCTTCAACGCAGACGAACCCAGAGACCTCACTCCAGCTCACGCCCAACAATGGCCGCGTCCCGGGATGCCAGACCACGGTGTCGGCGCTGTCACCGGTATCGATACACAATTCGCGCTGCCAGGCATGGTCCTTTAGCTGCAATTCACCCTCATGCTGGAACACCCGCTGGCAGCCGCCGTCCACCCGCAGTTCGCCTTCCTGTTGGCAAACCTTGCGATTCAACTGGTCATAACCCTGCGCGCCGTCGAGCCCAGACAGCGCTACCTCGCCAACGTCACCAATACGCCAGTAAGCGTGCAAAGCATGACTCAACTGGCACGGCAGACTGTCCTGATGCTCGGTGCTCAGGCGCAAGTCCATGCTTTCCCCCAAATGCGCATGGAGGTCCACTTGCCAGTCGCACAGTTGCAATTGCCAGTGCAGGCATACGCCATCATCGTCACTGCTGCTGTCGAGCAGCTTCCAGTCGATCAACCGTGCCCAGCCATGGGAGGGCCAGGCGTTTTCGCTTGGATGTCGGCCATACCAGGGCCAACACACCGGCACACCACCGCGAATCGCCCCGACCTGCGGCCACTTCGCCGCACACCAGAGCCAGGGCTTTTGCCCCCGTGGCTGGAAGTGCAGCAGTTGCGCCCCCTGGCGACTGAACACCGCCTGGCACAGCGGATGATCGATCACCAGCACATCACGCAACTGATAGCGCTCCCACGCAAACGTCGGGCGTGCGCGGAGTGATTTGAAAAAGCGTTGTAGCGGGTGCTCATGCATGTGCCGCGGTCCTGAAAATCATTTGCCTACCTGTTGATCGTTCCCACGTCGAGGCGTCGAACCGTCTGCGTGGGAATGCCGCTCTGGACGCAGAGCGTCACGGGATGCGTTCCCACGCGCGCGCGTGGGAACGATCATATGTGTGCCCCAAAAAAAAGCGGATAGCCAAGGCCATCCGCAAAATGCGCACATAGAGAGGGAGCTTATCGCAGCTGCGTTAGAACACCGACTGAATTTTCAGGCCGGCGACGATTGCGTTGTCGACTTGATCGACACCACCTGGGTGCATCACGTATTGCAGGTTCGGGCGCACGGTCAGCCAGTTGGTCACATGGAAGCCGTAGTTCAGCTCGGCGTTGTACTCGGTTTCCTGGATCGGCAGGAAGCTCGGGTTGTCAAAGTCGCTGATGCCGTTCAGGTCGTTGGTCAGACGACGTTGTTTTTGCGCATCGTCGTTGACGTGGATGCGGGCGATGCCGATACCGACGTCATCCTTCGGACGGGCATCGAACGGACCTTTGTAGACCAGCATGATCGACTGGTAGTTGTCGACGACGTTGGTGTCCTTGTCGTGGAAGGTGGCATTGGCGGCGATATTCAGGCCGCGCGAGGCATCGCCGTTGTGATCGGTAAGTTGCTGCTGGGCGACGAACCAGTAGCCATGCTTGCTGCTGTGGGATTTGAAGGCGCCACCGGACACCGGTTGCGGCTGACCATCGGCACCTTCAAAGACGTCGTCGGCCTTGGCGGTGCTGTAGTAGTAACCGACGCGGTATTCGCCTGGCAGGTTGTTGACCTTAGGCGACCAGACCAACTCCACCGGCAGGATGGTGCCTTTGGTGCCGCTGCCGCTGAGTTTGAAACTGTTGCCGGTTTCCAGCTGGGACGGGTTCTGGTTGTAGGCGCCAATCTGCGCAAAGAGTTCAGGCGTGATGTTGTACTTCACACGGATCGCCGCCTGACTGACGGGCCAGTTGAACCAGATGTTACCGACCCAGTTACCCACCTGGGAACCGCAGAACGCCAGGTTCTGGAAGTCGCAGGGGAAGGTGTTGAAGTCTTCGCCTTCACCGAAATAGCCGGCCTTCACGTCCAGCTTGCCGTCGAAGTATTTCTGCTTGAGCCACAGCTGGGTCAGACGCCAGGTCTGCCCACGCCCCCAGACTTCCTGAGATGAACTGAAGGTGCCGGCACGCGGATCACTGATCCGGTCGTTAGAGATGTTGCGACCGCTACGCTCGGTGATCGCCACTTTGAATTCAGTGTCTTTCCAGCCGAGAATCTTCTCCAGGTCCAGATGCGCGCCAAGCCCGAACTGGTCGCTGTAGCGTGCTGTCCTGTCGTTGTTGAAACCACCTTTGAGGTTAGCGCCGACCTCACCGACGTAGTCCAGCGTGAAGTCGTAGCCCTTCTCTATCAGCGCCGTCCGTTCCCCACCCCAGTCACCGGTCATCCACTTCGAGTTTTCGCTGAACGCATCTGCAGCCTGTACGCTACCGACCAGACTCATCGCCGCCACGGCTGACAACTGGCAGATAAGCTGGCTATTGGCGTTTCTTTTTTTCATCCCTACATCCTCGTCTTTATTGTTATTAACTGTTTTTATCTAACGCGGTTTACATCGATTGCGACGCGTGACAGACCACCCCGCCACGAACTCAGTGGCCCTTGAACTGCGCCACGTTGGTGCTACGAGCCTCAACTTGCGGCTGACCGGCAACCCCCAGACGTTCACCGGTTTTGGCGTCGAACAGCAGCACTTTGGATGGATCAAATTGCAGCGTCAGGGTTTCTCCCGCTTGCGGCGCGACGTCCGGCGCCAAACGGCAGCAAACCTTGGTTTCATTGAGATTGACGAACACCAGGGTGTCCGGACCGGTGGGTTCGGTGACCTGGACTTCAGCACGAATAATCGGCAAGCCGTTCGGCTCGTGCGCTGCCAGAACGATCTGTTCCGGACGCATACCGAGGATCACTTCACGTTCTTCAAGACCCGCATCCTGCATATCCAGCGGCAGCTCGCAACGCGCCTGGCCGCTGTCGAGCAGCGCCACCAGACGGCCTTCCTTGCGCTGCAAACGCAGCGGGATGAAGTTCATCGGCGGCGAGCCAATGAAGCTGGCGACGAACAGGTTGGCCGGATCGTTGTAGATCTGCTTCGGCGTACCGAATTGCTGAATGATCCCGTCCTTCATCACCGCCACTTTGTCGCCCAGGGTCATGGCTTCGATCTGATCGTGGGTGACATAGACCGTGGTGGTTTTCAGGCGCTGGTGCATCAGTTTCATTTCGGTGCGCATCTCGACCCGCAGCTTGGCGTCGAGGTTGGACAGCGGTTCGTCGAACAGATAAATCTTCGGCCGCCGAGCCAGTGCGCGGCCCATGGCCACACGCTGTTGCTGACCACCGGAGAGCTGGCCGGGTTTGCGGCTGAGCAGGTGTTCGATTTGCAGCAGCTTGGCGACGCGGGCCACTTCCTCTTCGATCTCGGCCGCCGGCATTTTGCGGATCTTCAATCCGAAGGCGATGTTGTCGCGCACGCTCATGGTCGGGTACAGCGCGTAGGACTGGAACACCATGGCGATGTCACGATCCTTGGGGCTCATGCCGCTGATGTCAGCGTCGTCCACCAGAATCGCCCCGCCGCTGATGTTTTCAAGTCCCGCGATGCAGTTCATCAAGGTCGACTTGCCGCAACCGGACGGGCCGACGAGGATCAGGAACTCACCGTCATCGATCTTCAGTTCGATGTTTTTCAGGGTGTCCGGCAAACCGCTGCCGTAAGTCTTATTAACATTGCGTAATTCGAGAGTTGCCATGTTCTACCCCTTGACCGCGCCAGACGTCAGCCCACGCAGGAAATACTTGCCAGCGAATATGTAAACCAGCAGTGTCGGCAGCCCGGCGATCATCGCCGCCGCCATATCAACGTTGTATTCCTTGACCCCGGTGCTGGTGTTGACCAGGTTGTTCAGGGCCACGGTGATTGGCTGGGCATCGCCACTGGCGAAGACCACACCGAACAGGAAGTCATTCCAGATCTGGGTGAATTGCCAGATCAGGCAGACCATCACGATCGGAATCGACATTGGCAGCAGGATCTTCCCGAAGATGGTGAAGAACCCCGCACCATCGAGCCGCGCCGCTTTCACCAGCGCATCCGGAATGCTCACGTAGTAGTTACGGAAGAACAACGTGGTGAACGCCAGCCCGTAGACGATGTGCACCAGCACCAGGCCCGTGGTGGTATTGGCCAGGCCGAGTTTGCCGACGGTGAACGATGCCGGTAGCAGCACGGTCTGGAACGGCAGGAAGCAACCGAACAACAGCAGGCCGAAGAACAGCTGTGAACCACGGAAGCGCCACATCGACAGCACATAACCATTCATCGCGCCGATGAAGGTCGAGATCAGCACCGCCGGGACCGTGATTTTCACCGAGTTCCAGAAGTAGCCGCCCACGACGTCCCAGGCCTTGATCCAGCCAATGCCGTCGATCACTTGCGGCCAGCTCAGCAGGTTGCCGGTGCGGATGTCTTCCGGGGATTTGAAGCTGGTCAGCAGCATCACCACCAGCGGAATCAGGTACACCGCTGCGGCCAACAATAAGGTCGCGTAGATCGCTATGCGGCTAAAGCTGATGGCAGGTTTGCCAGGCTGATTACTCATGACGTTTGCCTCGCAGTTCGGAGTACAGGTACGGCACCAGAATCGCCAGGATCGCGCCGAGCATCATCATCGCGCTCGCCGAACCGATGCCCATCTGGCCACGGCTGAAGGTGAAGGAATACATGAACATTGCCGGCAGGTCGGAGGAGTAACCCGGACCGCCCGCCGTCATCGCCGCCACCAGGTCGAAGCTCTTGATCGCGATGTGCGCGAGGATCATGAAGGCGCTGAAAAACACCGGACGCAGGCTCGGCAGGACGATCTTCAAATAGATGGTCGGCAAGCTCGCACCATCGACTTGAGCGGCACGGATGATCGATTGATCGACACCGCGCAGGCCGGCCAGGAACATCGCCATGACAAAGCCCGAGGCTTGCCACACAGCGGCGATCACCAGGCAGTAGACCACGCGATCCTGATCCACCAGCCAGTCCAGGCGAAAGCCTTCCCAGCCCCAGTCACGCAGCATCTTGTCCAGCCCCAGGCCTGGGTTGAGCAGCCATTTCCAGGCGGTACCGGTGACGATCATCGACAGCGCCATCGGGTACAGGTAGATGGTGCGTATGAAGCCTTCCTTGCGAATGCGCTGATCCAGCAGCACCGCCAGAAACACGCCGAGCACCAGGCTGATGCCGATGAACATACCGCCGAAGACCGCGAGGTTCTTGCTCGCGACCCACCAGCGGTCGTTTTCCATCAACCGGATGTACTGCTGCAGGCCTACCCACTTGTAGCTCGGCATGAAGCTGGAATTGGTAAAGGACAGAACGAATGTCCATATGATGTAACCGTAAAAGCCAACCAGGACGATCAACATGCTCGGCGCCAAAACCAGTTTGGGGAGCCAGCGCTGCAGTGCGTCAAACGGTGAGGCTTTGCTGAAAACCGCCACAGAGCTCATCGGGATAATCCAGGTGAAGAGAAGTGAATGCGCACAGTGACCCCTTGTGGGAGCGAGCTTGCTTGCGATGACGCAATAACAGTCAACATCTCTGTTGAATGTCAGTCAGCTATCGCGAGCAAGCTCGCTCCCACAGGGTCACGCGGCGTCAGGGACTACTGGGCGGCTTTGATGGCCGATGCCAATTGGGCGCTGGCCTTGGCCGGGTCAGCGCTCTTGTCGTTCATGAAGTTGGTCACCACATCGAAGATCGCGCCCTGTACCGCCAGGGACGTGGCCATGTTGTGCGCCATGCTCGGTTGCAGGCCGCCGGTCTTCTCGTCAGCCAGGAAATCCTTGGCCGACGCCTGGGCGCAGGAGTCGAAACCCAACGTGCTCATGTCATTGAGCATGTCGGTGCGAACCGGGATCGAACCTTTGTTGATGCTGAAGACCTTCTGGAAGTCTTTACCCAGCGCGACCTTGGCCAGGTCCTGCTGAGCAGCGATATCGCCGGTGCGATCAGCCTTGAGCTTGAACACCGCGAGGGAGTCGATGTTGTAGGTGAAGGCTTTTTCAGTGCCCGGGAACGGCACGCACTGATAGTCCTTGCCGGCTACCTTTTGGGCGGCGGTCCATTCGCTTTTGGCCCAGTCACCCATCATCTGCATGCCAGCCTTGCCATTGATAACGTCGGCGGCGGCGATGTTCCAGTCACGACCCGCGCGGTTGGGGTCCATGTAACCGGTGACTTTTTTCAGCTCAGTGAAGGACTTGACCATTTCAGGGCCGGAAAGGGTTTTCTGGTCCAGATCGACCAGGGCTTTCTTGTAACCATCAGCGCCCATGACCGAGAGCACCACGTCTTCAAACACGGTGCTGTCCTGCCAAGGCTGACCGCCGTGGGCCAGGGCAATGAAGCCTGCGGCTTTCAGTTTGTCGCCAGCGGCATAGAACTCTTCGAGGGTGGTCGGGGCTTTTTCGATACCGGCTTTCTTGAAGACGGCCGGGTTGATCCACAGCCAGTTGACCCGGTGGATGTTCACCGGCACAGCGACGTAATCGCCTTCGTACTTGACGGTATTGGCGACCTTGACCGACAGCAGGCTGTCCCAGTTTTCCGCTTTGGAAACGCCTTTCAGGGCGTCGGTGCTGAGCAGGCCAGTGCTGCCCCACTCCTGGATATCCGGGCCTTTGATTTGCGCGACACCCGGCGGGTTACCCGCCACGGCGCGGCTTTTGAGCACGGTCATGGCTGTAGCGCCACCGCCGCCGGCAACTGCACCGTCCTTCCAGGTGAAGCCGTCTTTTTCGACTTGAGCCTTGAGGACATCGACCGCTGCTTTTTCACCGCCAGAAGTCCACCAGTGCACAACTTCCACGGAACCTTTGGATTCGGCAGCAAGGGCGCTGAGGGGAAACAATGAGGCGAGAGAAATGACAGTGGCGAGGCGAGAAATCGCATTCATCTGAAGTACCTTTCTTGTTGTTATGCATGCAAGTCTGGTGCTTGCGCTGCATAGGATTTTAACCAGGGCTTTAGCCTTCGCAGGTAACGAAGGGACGCGTAAATGTCACGACATGGTTACATAGCAACGCTCAGGGTTAACTGCGCCAGGGCAGTTGCCATGCTCGGCGCCAGAGGCAGACGGGGCAGCAGAACGGCTTGCCAGGCGTGATAGAGATCGGGTTTGCCGGCCCAGATATCGGCACTGGGTCGATTCTGCGGGTCCAGTTCGTGATGCCAACTACCATTGTCTCGATCGATCAGCCAGGTTTCGCTGAACTCCCAAAACAGCCGATACCAGGTTTCGTAACGAGGCTCACCCGTGCGCTTGAGCAAAGCGCTGGCGGCGGCACTGGCTTCGGCATGTGTCCAGTGCAATCGATGGCGAACCACCGGGCGATTGTCCCAGTCCAGGGTATAGACGATGCCCGGCGCCCCATCGACTGCCCAACCATAACGGCAGGCGCTGTCGAACAAGCCCTGGGCATCCGTCGCCAACCATTGCGGTGTCAGCAGCCCCGCCCGATGACGAGCTGCTTCGAGGTTCAGCACCAGCCGCGCCCATTCGAAACCGTGGCCGGGGGTAATGCCGTAGGGCCGGAAACCATCGTCGGGTTTGTCCTGGTTGTATTCGCGTAGCGGCTGCCAGTGTCGATCGAAATGCTCGATAACCATGAACTCGTTGGCCGCAGCATGGGTATGAATCACCCGCTCGACGATGCGCAAGGCGCGGTCCAGCCAGCGACTGTCCTGGGTGACATCCGCCAGGGCCAGAAAAGCCTCGGTTGCATGCATATTGCTGTTGGCGCCGCGATAGGTTTCTTCGTCACTCCAGTCACGATTGAAGGATTCGCGCATGGCGCCCTCCTCTTCGCTCCAGAAGTGCTCGTCGATAATCGTGATCGCATCCGCCAGTAAGGCCTGTGCACCCGGCCGCCCGGCGACAACCGCAGAGCTGGCAGCCAGCGCTACAAAAGCATGCAGGTAGGCGGCTTTGCCCGTGTTGCCGTCGCGGTGGGACGGCGCGGCAAACCAGCCGCCGTGCCTGGCGTCCCGAAGCGGTCCGCTCAGGGCGGCGATACCGTGATCGACCAGTTCAGCAAACCCGGATATGCCCTGAATGTGCGCCATGGCAAAGCTGTGGGTCATGCGCGCGGTGTTCATGGTTTCGGCTTGGGCATTGGCCGGGAGGCAGCCCTGATAGTCGAGATTGCCAAAGCCTTCGACAACTTTCGCGGCTTTGGCGAATGACAACAGACGCTGGCCTTCGGCGGCGAGCCAGGCGTGGTGGGCAGGCGAATTCAGCCAACTGCTGAACGTTGGAGGAGTGGTGTCCATTGGGTACCTTTTTTTGTTGTTATGACTGACTGGAGTCTAAACAACGCGTGGTACAGCGCAGGTAACGAAGGACCGGCCGAATGTCACCGCTCAGTGACACAAGAGGATCCGCTTTTCGTAGCAGCTGGCGAAGCCTGCGTTCGGCCGCGCAGCGGTCGCAAAATGGCAAACTACAATACGTCAGGATGATCGGAGATGGCCGGATTACGACTGCTGCGCAGCCGGACGCAGGCTTCGCCAGCTGCTACAAATTACCGGTCAATCCACACTGCGGGGCAAATGCAACGTCACCCGCAACCCACCCTCACGCAGATTCTGCAAGCTCACTTCGCCACCATGGCTATGAGCGATGTTGCGGGCAATGCCCAGCCCCAGGCCGTAACCCTGCTGCTGACCCGACAGACGAAAGTGCGGCTCGAAGACCTGCTCCAGACGCTGTTCAGGCACCCCCGGCCCCTCATCGTCGACATGCAGGATGAACGCGGCGTCATCGTCGTCGATATGCAGATGGGCCTTCTGTCCGTACTTCAACGCGTTGTCGATCAGGTTGCCGATACAGCGCTTGAGCGCTAGCGGTTTGCCAGGATAGGTCGCCAGCGCCCGCCCCTGTTGGGTCACCCGGCCATTGCCGTTGGGACTCAGATAGGGTTCGACCAGGCAATCGAGCACATGGTTGAGGTCCACTGGCTCGATGTTTTCGTGAATATCGGTGTCTTTGACGCATTGCAGCGCGCCTTTGACCAGCAACTCCAACTCATCGAGATCCCGACCGAACTTGGCTTGCAGCTGTTCATCTTCCAGCAGTTCGACCCGCAGCCGCAGACGGGTAATCGGCGTGCGCAAGTCATGGGAAATGGCGCTGAACAACTGGCTGCGCTCGGTCAGGTAGCGACTGATGCGCTCACGCATGGTATTGAAGGCGCGACCGACCTCGACCACTTCGCTGCCACCACCCTCGGCTACCGGCTCGACTTCGGCGCCCAACGACATGTCCCGCGCGGCCCGCGCCAGACGCTTGAGCGGTCGACTTTGCCAGTGCACCAACAGGCCGATGAACAGCAGCAGAAAGCCGCTGGTCAGCAGAATGAACCACACCTGCTGCGAAGGCAGCCCTTGCTCTTCGAGGCTGGTGTAGGGTTCGGGCAACAGCGAGGCGATGTATAGCCATTCGCCCGGGGCCAACTGAATTTGCGTGACCAGCACCGGCGGATTGACCGGTTCCAGGGTCAGCGCGTAATGGGCCCAGGAGCGCGGCAACTCATCGAGTTTCAAACCGCCATTGAATATCCGCAAGTCTTCGGCGCTGACGAATTGCACCGAGATAACCGCATCATTGCCCAAAGACTGGCGCAGCACCTCATCCACCGCCTTGAGCACCGCTAGCTTGCGCGGCGTCGGCGGTAGCACTTCCATACCCAAGGGTTTGTCGTTGAGGGTCACGACGAATCGCGTGCCGCCCATGCTGCGCAACTGGTCGAGCACCAACGGTCGGTAAGCCACCGGCAACGACCGGAAGTAACTGACGCTGGCAGTCATCGAATGCGCCAGGCTGCGGGCGCTGGTGACCAGTCCTTCAAGCTGGGTAGCGCGCAATTGCGAAACCCAGATCACACTCGACAGCGTCTGCGCGAACAGCACCGCCAGTAACGTCAGCAACAACATTCGCCCAAGCAACGAACGTGGCACCGGCACGCGGCGAGCGATTCTGGCGAAGAACTCAGTGACCATTGCTGGCAACCACATTGGCAGCCAATTGATAACCGCTGCCGCGCACCGTGCGAATCAGGCGCGGTGGTTTGTCGGTGTCGCGCAAACGCTGGCGCAAGCGACTGACCGCCATGTCGACGATACGGTCCAGCGGCATCAGATCACGGCCGCGGGTGGCGTTGCCGATGGTGTCGCGATCGAGGATTTCCTGCGGGTGATCCAGGAACAGTTTCAGCAAAGCGAAATCGGCACCGGACAAAATCACTTCCTCGCCGTCGGTATGAAACAAGCGGTGGCTGACCATATCCAGTCGCCAGTCATCGAAGGACAAGACTTCACCACCGGAGCGCTCCTGACCGAACTGGGCCCGGCGCAACAAGGCCTTGATCCGCGCCTGCAATTCACGGGGGCTGAAGGGTTTGCCCAGATAGTCGTCGGCGCCCAACTCCAGCCCGATCACCCGGTCGGCTTCGTCGGAACTGGCGGTAAGCATGATGATGGGCACCTGGGACTGACGCGGGTGCTGGCGAATCCAGCGACACAGGCTGAAGCCGTCTTCGTCCGGCAGCATCACATCGAGGATCACCAGGTCACTCGGTGCGTCGTTCAAGGCCTGGCGAAACCCGGCGCCGTCCGGCGTGGTCCGCACCTGAAAGCCGGCGCGGCTGAGGTAGGCGTCCAGCAACTCGCGTATCTCTTGATCGTCATCGACCAACAAAATCGACTTACTGACTGAGCTCACGTGGGTCGTCCTTGTTGTTATGGATGGAGCGGATTATGCCTTATGGATCACAGATCTGGATCGTTCCCACGCTCTGCGTGGGGATGCATCCCGTGACGCTCTGCGTCACATCTCGAAGCGGATGCGGAGCGTCCATGGCGGCATTCCCACGCGGAGCGTGGGAACGATCATCAGGAAACCGCCTGCTCCAGTGCCACGCCGGCACCCGTCAGGCCGGAATATGGCGCTGTCACCAGCCACACCGGAATGCCCTTGAAATAATCGCTCATGCAGCCCTTGTCGGCGAAGCAACGAGCAAATCCACTCTCCAGGAAGAAGTCGGCAAACCGCGGTATCACGCCACCCACGATATACACCCCGCCACGCCCGCCAGTGGTCAACACGTTGTTGCCGGCGACGCGACCAAGCCAGCAGCAGAATTGCTCCAGTACTTCCAGCGCAATCGGATCCCCCGCAAGCCCCGCAGCGGTGATCGCCTCCGGCGTATCGAGGACCGGCTCATGCCCGTCCACCGCGCAAATCGCCCGATAAACCCGCGGCAAGCCGCTGCCGCTCAGCGCGGTCTCGGCGCTGACATGACCGATCTCACTGTAGATGTGTTGCCACAACTGGGTTTCCCGCAGGCTGCTCAACGGTAAGTCGACATGCCCGCCTTCGCCTGGCAACGCAGCCCAGCGGCCTACGCCAAGGTCTAGCAAGGTACCGACCCCGAGCCCTGTGCCCGGCCCGATCACCACCGCCGGACGCAACGGTTCGGGAGTCCCTTCGCAAACCACCCGATATTCACCCGGTTGCAGGCGGGTCATGCCCAGCGCCATGGCCGAGAAGTCATTGACCAACAGCAGCTGATCGACCTGCAAGGTCTGGCAGAAAGCTTTACGACTCAACCGCCAGTGGTTGTTGGTAAAGCGAAATTCGTCACCACTCACGGGGCCGGCCACCGACAGGCATACCGATCCGATCGAACCGAGGGGCAAGCCCAGCCCGCTCAGATAGACGCCAATGGCCTCTTCGGGGCTGGTGTGGTCCGCCGTCGCCAGCACCTGGATCGACTCCAGTTGCTGGTCTTTCCACAACGCAAAACGTGCATTGGTTCCGCCAATGTCACCGACCAGCGCTAGCTTCACTTCAGGGTCTCCAGTGCAGAGGTAAAGGCGCTGGCGCCCTGCTCTGCCGAGCTGAAGGCCATGCGCATGAAACCGAACAATTCACGACCGCAACCAATGCCGTTATCCAGCAGGCCTTTGGCCGGCTCACGTGCCGCGAATTCATCGGCGTCCACCATAAGCTGCAAGGTACCTTTGACGCCATCGACACGAATGATGTCGCCGTCGAGCACTCGCGCCAGCGCGCCACCGACAAAGGCTTCGGGGCTGACGTGGATCGCCGCCGGGATCTTTCCGGAAGCACCGGACATACGCCCGTCGGTGACCAGCGCAACCTTGAAGCCACGGTCCTGCAGAACACCGAGGAACGGGGTCATTTTGTGCAGTTCCGGCATACCGTTGGAACGCGGCCCCTGGAAGCGCATCACCGCGACAAAATCTTTCTCCAGCAGACCTGCCTTGAAGGCATCGGCCAGGTCCTGCTGATCCTGGAACACCATCGCCGGTGCTTCGACGATCTGGTGCTCTGGCGCAACCGCCGAGACCTTCATCACGCCACGGCCGAGGTTGCCTTCCATCACCCGCAAACCGCCCTCTGGCGAGAACGCGCGAGCCACCGGCCGCAGGATGTTTTCATCGAGGCTTTCGATCGGACCTTCACGCCACACCAGTTCACCGTTCTCCAGGAACGGCTCCTGGGTGTAGCGGCTCAGGCCATGGCCGGCCACAGTGTTGACGTTTTCGTGGAGCAAACCGGCTTCCAGCAGTTCGCGGATCAGGAACGACATTCCGCCCGCGGCCTGGAAGTGGTTGATGTCGGCTTTGCCATTGGGGTAGACGTGGGACAGAGTCGGCACCACCTCGGAGAGGTCGGCCATGTCCTGCCAGGTCAATTGAATGCCCGCCGCCATGGCGATGGCCGGCATGTGCAGCGTGTGGTTGGTCGAGCCGCCAGTGGCGTGCAGTGCCACGATGGAGTTGACCAGCGAACGTTCGTCGACGATCTCGCCCAGCGGCGTGAAGTTACCGCTTTGTTTGGTCAGACGGGTGATCTGGTGCGCGGCTTCGCGGGTCAAGGCATCACGCAGCGGGGTGTTCGGGTTGACGAAGGATGCGCCCGGCAAGTGCAGACCCATGACTTCCATCAGCAACTGGTTGGTGTTGGCGGTGCCGTAGAAAGTGCAGGTGCCAGGGCTGTGGTAGGACTTCATCTCCGATTCCAGCAGCTCTTCGCGGCTGCACTTGCCTTCGGCGTAGCGCTGGCGGACGTCGGCTTTTTCCTTGTTGGAAATCCCCGAGACCATCGGCCCGCCCGGGACAAAAATCGTCGGCAAGTGACCGAAGCGCAGCGCGCCCATCATCAGGCCGGGAACGATCTTGTCGCAGATACCGAGCATTATCGCCGCGTCGAACATGTTGTGGGACAGCGCCACGGCAGTCGACATCGCGATCACTTCGCGGCTGGCAATGCCCAGCTCCATGCCCGGTTCACCCTGGGTCACGCCATCACACATGGCCGGTACGCCACCGGCGAACTGGCCGACCGAGCCGATCTCGCGCAACGCGTGTTTGATCTGTTCCGGGTAGTGCTCGTACGGCTGATGCGCCGAGAGCATGTCGTTATATGACGAAACTATTGCCACGTTGGCGGCGTTCATCATCCGCAGAGTGTTTTTGTCTTCAGTGCCGCAACCCGCCACGCCGTGGGCGAAGTTGGCACATTGCAGTCTGGCGCGTTGCGGGCCATCGCTGGCGGCACCGCGAATCAAGGCCAGGTAAGCCTCGCGAGTAGCGCGACTGCGGGAAATAAGCCGTTCGGTGACCTCAAGAACGCGGGGATGCATATGTAGAACTCCAGGCTAACGGATGTGGCGACCTGATTGTCTATGCTGATTGAAGGTGTCTGCGCTTGGCATTGCAGACGTGCTTTTCAAGCATTCGGACCAGTTGATTCAGGCCACTCGTTGTAGATAAAACAAAATATTGCCACTAAAAAGGCTTGTTTTCTATTTTTTTACGAATAATCTTGTAATTCCAACAACAAAATTACAGCAGGCGCTTTTCAAATGACTCTACGAATTGCAATCAATGGTTTTGGCCGTATTGGCCGTAACGTCCTGCGAGCACTTTATACCCAAGGCTATCGTCAGGATCTGCAGATCGTCGCCATCAACGATCTGGGGGACAGCGCGATGAACGCGCACCTGCTCAAGTACGACACCGTCCACGGCACCTTTGATGCCGATGTGCAGCACGATCAGGAAAGCCTGACAGTCAACGGTGATCGTATCGCGGTCAGCGCCATCCGCAACCCGGCCGAACTGCCATGGGCTGCCGAGAAGATCGACGTGGTCTTCGAATGCACCGGCCTGTTCACCGACCGCGCCAAAGCTGCTGCCCATATTACTGCCGGCGCACGCAAAGTGATTATCTCGGCACCGGCCAAAGGCGCCGACGCCACCGTTGTCTACGGGGTCAACCACGACATTCTGCGCCAATCGCACCAGATCATTTCCAACGCGTCGTGCACCACCAACTGCCTGGCCCCCGTGGCCCAGGTGCTGCACCGCGAACTGGGCATCGAAAGCGGTTTGATGACCACCATCCACGCCTACACCAATGACCAGCACCTCACCGACGTCTACCACGTCGACCCGTACCGTGCCCGTTCGGCCACACAGAACATGATCCCGAGCAAGACCGGCGCCGCCGAAGCGGTGGGCCTGGTGCTGCCGGAGCTGGCGGGCAAACTGACCGGTATGTCGGTGCGCGTACCGGTGATCAACGTGTCGCTGGTGGACCTGACCGTGCAGCTCAAACGCGAAGCGACAGCCGATGAGGTCAACGCGCTGCTCAAAGACGCCAGCCAGCATTCGAAGATCCTCGGTTACAACACCCTGCCGCTGGTCTCCAGCGACTTCAACCACAATCCGCTGTCGTCAATCTTCGACGCCAACCACACCAAGGTCAGCGGCAAGCTGCTCAAGGTGCTGGCCTGGTACGACAATGAATGGGGCTTCTCCAACCGCATGCTCGATAACTGCCTGGCCCTCTGCAACGCGGAGTAGGTGCTGGCGCAGGCTGCGATCTTTTGATCTTGACGTCCGCATGACCGCTGAAAAAATCGCAGCCTTCGGGCGCTCTGCAACGCCCAATAAAGCGAATCGCCTATGGAACAGCAACCGATGATCGGTATCAGCTTCACCCAGAAAACCATGGCGGCGCGCAAGCGTATCGCCCTGGTCGCCCATGACCACTGCAAGATTTTCCTGTTGGACTGGGCCGAACGGCAAAAGGACAAGCTCGCCCAACACGAA
Organism: Pseudomonas sp. GW821-FHT04C07; assembly: GCF_059420325.1. Classification (NCBI taxonomy): domain Bacteria; kingdom Pseudomonadati; phylum Pseudomonadota; class Gammaproteobacteria; order Pseudomonadales; family Pseudomonadaceae; genus Pseudomonas; species Pseudomonas sp. GW821-FHT04C07. The sequence goes on along the minus strand of NZ_JBWKTM010000003.1, from coordinate 454,049 downwards.
CTGGTCGCTACCGGCACCACCGGCCTGCTGCTGAGTAAACGTCTGGGCCTGCCCGTGGAAAGTATGATCAGCGGCCCGTTAGGCGGCGATCAGCAACTCGGTGCACGGATCGCCGAGCAGCGGGTGGATATGCTGGTGTTTTTCTGGGACCCCTTCGAGCCACAACCACACGACCCGGACATCAAGGCGTTGCTGCGGGTTGCGGCGGTCTGGAACATCCCGGTGGCCTGCAATGAATGCAGCGCCGACTACCTGCTCAGCAGTCCGCTGATGGATCAACCGCACTCGTACCGGATTCCCGATTACGAGGCTTACCTGCTGGGCCGTCAGTAACTCTCTCACAAAGTAGTACTTGACCATTCGCGCAGATGATAAGCATTATCATTAACTGCAAAATGGATCAGGTCCTACCGTGAGTCAATCGCGCTTCAACCACGTCTTCCTCGCTCAGCGAGTCTCTCTGCTGCGCACGCTGGAGCGGATGGTCAACAACCACAGCACCGCCGAAGACCTCTTGCAGGAAACCTACCTGCGCGTGACCCGCGCCTTGAGCGAACGGGCGATCGACCACCTGGAACCCTTCGTTTTTCAGACCGCCCGCAACCTTGCTCTGGATCATCTGCGCTCGCTGCGCATCCAGGCCCGGACCCTGCTTGAGGACGTCCCGCTGGATGTGGTGCAAAGCGTCGCCGCGCCGCTGAGCAGTGCCGAAGATGCCGCCCATGCCGAACAGTTGCTCGAACGCTTGAACATCAGCCTCAGCCAACTCAGCCCGCGCCAGCAGCAGATTTTCATTCTCAGTCGCCTGCACGGACACAGCTACCTGGAAATCGCCGAGAAGCTCGGCGTGTCCCTGAGCACCGTACAAAAAGAACTCAAACTGATCATGGCCATCTGCATCGGCGTCGCCGAACGCTTAAACAGCTGATCGGTCTGCCGGATTACTCTTTAATACAGTATGGGTGTCAGACAAATCAGTTTGTTACCCTTAGCCCTCTTTCCAGATATCCATCCAGTAAAGCAGTCGTGCTGCAGACACCACCAAGGAACGCCCGTGACGGACACCGAACGATTCCGCCCGCCAGCCATGGCGCCGGACACCTCCAGCGACAGTGCCATGGACCAGGCGCTGGATTGGCTGATCGTGCTGGAACGTCCGGGCGAAGAGCAAACCCGGCAATTCCACGACTGGTTGGCGGCCTCGCCGTTGCACGCCCAGGCCTTTGCCAAAGCCCAAGCCATCTGGGACGGTCCGCAGGTAGCACAGTGCGCTCAAAGCCTGAGCGCACAGCATAAAAAGTCGATCCTCTCGCGCCTGCGCCCGCACTGGAAGCCGCTCGCCACAGCGGCCGTGTTGGTGCTCGGTTTATTCAGTTTCAGCAACCTGACACTGCGTTTGCAGGCCGATCATCTGACCGTGGTCGGCGAGCGCCAGCGCCTGCAACTGGAGGACGGCTCCCAGGTCCTGCTCAACACCAACTCGGCGTTGTCCAGCACCATCAACGAACAGCAGCGCGTTGCCCGCCTGTTTCAGGGCGAGGCGTTTTTCGACGTGACGGCCAATCGTGGTCAGCCGCTGGAAATCGATGCCGGCCCGGTCAGGGCCAGCGTGCGCGACACCGCATTTGCCGTGCGTTATCTGGACGGAGTGGCCCAGGTCAGGGTTCAGCGCGGTGACGTCGATCTCCAGACGACCCGTGACGACGCGCGAATACGCCTTTCCGCCGGGGACAGCATCCGCATCGGCCCGAACGGTTTTGATCGGCCCGCCAGGCTGGACCTCGACAAGGACCTGGCCTGGGTCCAGGGACGCCTGGTGTTCGAAAACTGCCCGCTGAGCCAGGTGCTGGCTGAACTGCGTCGTTACTACCCGGGCTGGATCATCAACAACAACGCACAGCTTGCCGATGTTGCGGTAACCGGCAACTACCGTCTCGACCAGCCGCTGGAGGTGCTTCGCTCCCTGGCCCACATCACTTCCGCCAGGCTCCAGGAATTCCCGGCACTGGTAATCCTCAACTGATTCGAACTTATTTTTACTCGATAGCCATCGGTAGAACGTCTCGTTATAGCCAATGCAATTGATTCGCATTTTTAATGCTGATCTGCACCTATAAGATTCGTGCGACACGGAGCGCTATCGATGTCCCCTCGCCTCAACAGCCGGTCCCCTTCATCTTCTGCACGCCTGCAAAACGGCACGCTGTCCTTGCTCACCGCCGCCATCCTGCTGGCCAGCGCACCAGCCACCCCGGCCATGGCCGCCACAGCAGCCCAACAACCGACCCACAACATGGGCGATTACACTTTCGCCATCGCCCAGCAGCCGCTGGTGTCGGCACTGAACGCCTTTACCGCCGTCACCGGCTGGCAAGTCGGGCTGCCCGCAGAGCTCGCTGAAGGCGTCGCATCGCCTGGCGTGCGCGGTTCACTGGCGCCGGAAAAAGCGCTGGACCGACTGTTGTCGGGCACCAACCTGAGCTATCGCAAGCTCGGTAACAACAACATCGTTCTGGAAAGGCGTACCAGCGGCGCACTGGCCCTGCAACAAGTGACCATCAGTGCCACTCGTCAGGCACAGGACGTGACCACCGTGCCGAGCACCGTCACGGTTCACGACCGTCAGGAGCTGGACCGCCAGAACGTCAACACCATCAAGGAACTGGTGCGCTACGAGCCGGGTGTTTCGGTGGGCGGTGCCGGTCAACGTGGCGGCATTACCGGCTACAACATCCGTGGCATCGATGGCAACCGGATTCTGACCCAGGTCGACGGCGTCGAAGTCCCCAACGGCTTCTTCAACGGCCCCTATGCCAAGACCCAGCGCAACTTCGTCGACCCGGAAATCGTCAAGCGCGTGGAGATACTCCGCGGCCCGGCGTCAGTGCTCTACGGCAGTAACGCCATCGGCGGCGCGGTCAGCTATTTCACCCTCGACCCGGACGACATCATCAAACCCGGCCAGGACTTCGGCGTACGCCTGAAGACCGGCTACAACTCTTCCGACGAGAGCTGGCTGAAGTCCGGCACTTTCGCCGGCCGCGTCGATCAGTTCGATGGCCTGCTGCACTTGAGTCAGCGCGACGGTCATGAAACCGAGTCCTTCGCCAGCAACAACGGCACCGGGCTGGAGCGCACTGCCGCCAACCCCGAAGACGTGCGCATCACCAACGTGCTGGCAAAACTTGGCTGGAACTACAACGAAGATTCGCGTCTGGGCCTGACCTACGAAAAGTACAAGGACGATCGCGACATCAATCAGAAAAGCGCCGTCGGTGGTCCGTTCAACGCGGGCCAGCCACTGGGTATGTATCGTTCGCGTACCGGTAACGACACCGTTACCCGAGAGCGTTTCGGCCTGGAGAACAACTTCGCTCTCGAGACCACAGTGGCCGATCACCTCAAGTGGAGCCTGAACTACCAGATTGCCAAGACCGACCAAAGCACCCTGGAAAACTACTTCCCGTTCAGCCGCAATGTGATGCGCTCGCGCGACACGCTCTTTGAAGAGCAGCAGTGGGTGTTCGACGCACAATTGGACAAGGCATTTAGCATCGGTGAGACCGATCACCTGCTGACCTACGGCACTACCCTCAAGCAGCAGAAAGTCACCGGCTCGCGCAGCGGTAGCGCTACTTGCCTGGTGGTCGGTCGTGGCTGCACGGCCATCGGTGCAATCAGCCCGGCGGATGTATTGAAGAAGTCCAGCGACTTCCCGGACCCGACCATCAACACCTACAGCCTGTTCGCCCAGGATCAAATCAACTGGAACCAGTGGACCTTCCTGCCGGGCCTGCGCTACGACTACACCCAGCTCAAGCCGCACATCACCCAGGAATTTCTCAACACCGTCGCCGCCGATGGCAAAGGCGCCGTCAGTGACGAGAACAAAACCTGGCAGCGTGTGTCGCCCAAGTTTGGACTGACCTACGCGCTGACCGATCAGTACACCTGGTACGGTCAATACGCCGAAGGTTTCCGCACCCCGACCGCCAAGGCGTTGTACGGACGCTTCGAGAACACCACCACCGGCTACCGCGTGGCGCCTAACCCTGATCTGCAACCGGAAACAAGCAAAAGCTACGAGACCGGCCTGCGCGGCAACTTCGAATCCGGCTCGTTCGATGTGGCGGTGTTCTACAACCAGTATCGCGACTTCATCAATGAAGACGCCGTCACCCCGGGCTACACCGAGCTGACCTTCCAGAGCAGCAACATCAAGCACGCCACCATCAAGGGCATCGAGGTCAAGGGTCGCCTGCAACTGGATGCCTTTGGCGCACCACAAGGCCTCTACAGCCAGGGCTCGGTGGCCTACGCCTACGGTCGCAACAACGACACCGGCGAGCCAATCAACAGCATCAACCCGCTGACCGGCGTGTTTGGCCTGGGCTACGATCAGGACAACTATGGCGCCTTGCTCAGCTGGACGGTGGTCAAGAAGAAAGATCGCGTCGACAACAGCAACTTCAAGTCGCCTGACGGCGTCAGCACCCAGTTCAAATCGCCTGGCTTCGGCATTCTCGACCTCAGCGCTTTTTACAAGGTCACCGACGAGGTCACCGTCAACGCTGGCCTCTACAATCTGACCGACAAGAAGTACTGGCTGTGGGATGACGTGCGCGGCTTCGACAGCGTCGGCGAAGCCGCCGTGATCAGCCCGGCCAACCTCGACCGCCTGACCCAGCCGGGTCGCAACTTCGCGGTCAACCTGATTTGGGATATCTGATCCGGGGTCCTCACTGCGTCGCTCTTATCCATGACGCAATGAGGATTTTTACGCTGCCACGTCTTTCCGTTCGTCTAGTTACAAAGCGCCTCTCATTCTCAAGGACATCTTCATGACCAATCAGGATTCAACCCAGCGCCCAAGCCTGCGCTCCCAGCGTCTGAACCAGATCACAAACGAACCTCATGCCCGACTCGACGCGCTGGTCAAAGCACACGCGCCGTTTGAAACCCAAGCCAGCTTCGCCCGTTTCGTCGTCGCCCAGTACCTGTTCCAGTCGGAGCTGGTGGCGCTGTACAACGACGCTGAACTGATCAGCATCGTCCCGGACCTGCCAGCCCGCTGCCGTGCCGAGCAGGCCAGGGCCGACCTTGCCGATCTCGAGACAGATGTACCGGCATCGGTTGCTGGCGCGGTTAAAAACCCGAGTAAAGCCCAAGCCCTGGGCTGGATCTTCGTTTCCGAGGGCTCGAAACTTGGCGCAGCGTTTTTGATCAAACGTGCCGTCAGCCTGGGCTTGAGCGACACCTTCGGTGCCCGCCACCTGGGCGAGCCGGCTGGCGGTCGTGCCGAAGGCTGGAAGAGCTTCATCAAAACCCTCGACGGGCTTGAGCTCAGCGCCGAAGAAGAAGTCGATGTAGAGAAAGGCGCGATCGACGCATTCAACCGCTTCACCGTATTGCTGGAACAGGCGTACGCCACGGCACCCGAACTAGCCTGAACCGGACATGCTTTTGTAGGAGCAGGGGGGCGCCTAGCCCTTGCCCGCGATGAACGATGACGCAGTCTGTCTGATACACCGCAGCGCATTGATCGCGGGCAAGTCGGATCGCCGCACCGCTCGCTCCTACAGGGTTCGGAGATGTTTCAAAAGAACCGATACAATCAAGCCTATGACCCGCCAATCCCTCCCCACCTCAAAACCCGCCCGCCTCCTCTTTGGCCTGCTGGCCTACGCCAGTCTGGCCTTGGGCCTGATCGCCATCGTCGTGCCAGGTTTGCCGACCACCGAGTTCATCCTGCTGGCCGCCTGGGCTGCGACCAAAAGCTCGCCGCGCCTGAGTGCCTGGCTGGAAAACCATCGGCTGTTCGGGCCGATCCTGAACAACTGGCGCAACGGCAAAATCATCGCCCGTAGAGCCAAGGTCAGCGCCACCCTCAGCATGCTGCTATGCGCCGGGCTAATGCTGGTGATGCTCGACCACGGCTGGCCGATCTACCTGGCCATTGCCGGCATGAGCCTGGGTAATCTGTGGATCTGGTCACGACCGGAAACTGTGCCGCAGACGTCCTGATCCACCGCCCCCTCGCCACAACTTTCGGGGGTAACCCCCGTAGGAGCGAGGCTTGCCCGCGATCAACGATGAGCGGGTTGGTCTGATACACCGCAACGCCCATTTCGCGGGCAAGCCTCGCGCCTACAGATACCCGCGCAGCTTTTGATCTTTTGATCATTAATCTATGATTCCCCCTCTTCCGGAGGGCCTTTGATGACTGATTTTCTGACGTCCATTCATGCTGCACTTGGCTTGCCGCAACCCCCTGAAACCATCCGTTTCACCTCCCTCGGCGCCCTGCCCTCGGCGTTTGCCGTCACCGATCTGGCTGCTGCCAGCATCGCTGCCGCAGGCCTTGCCGTTGCCGAACTGCTTCGCAGCCAGACCGGCCGCTTGCCCGCGCTGGAAGTCGACCGGCGTCTGGCGTCGTTCTGGTTCGCCACCTCACTGCGTCCAGTCGGCTGGAGCGTCCCGCCACTGTGGGACCCGATAGCCGGTGACTACGCCACCCGCGACGGCTGGATCCGTCTGCACACCAATGCACCGCATCACCGCGCCAGCGCCGAACGCGTCCTGGGCCAGTGCGCTGATCGGGCGGCGATGGCCGCCAAGGTCGAACAATGGGGAAAAACCGAGCTGGAACAAGCGCTCGTCGACGCCGGAGGCTGCGCCGCCGAAATGCGCTCCTGGGCGCAATGGCAAGTGCATCCCCAAGGTGTGGCGGTGAATGCCGAGCCGCTGATCCATTTCGCACCGAGCAGCCGTGAAGCCGCAGAAAAATGGCAAGGTTCGGTGGCGCAACCACTGGCCGGGATCAAGGTATTGGACTTGACCCGCGTGCTCGCAGGCCCGATTGCCAGCCGCTTCCTCGCCGGGCTTGGCGCCGATGTGCTGCGCATCGATCCGCCGGATTGGGATGAGCCCGGTGTCATACCAGAGGTGACCTTGGGCAAACGTTGTGCCCGACTGAATCTCCATGACAGCGTCGATCGCGCCGTATTCGAAAGTCTATTGGGGAAGGCCGACATCCTCCTCCACGGCTACCGCGCCGACGCACTGGAACGTCTCGGTTACGGGCAGATTGAACGCCAGAACATCGCTCCTGGCCTGATTGATGTCTGCCTCAACGCCTACGGTTGGAGTGGCCCCTGGCAAAACCGCCGGGGTTTCGACAGCCTGGTACAAATGAGCAGCGGAATTGCCGACGCTGGCATGCTCTGGAAAAAGACCGACAGACCCACGCCGTTGCCGGTCCAGGCACTGGACCATGGGACCGGTTACCTGATGGCCGCCAGCGCGATTCGCGCGCTGACAGAACGCTTGAATCATGGCCACGGCAGCTCGGCCCGATTGTCATTGGCGCGCACCGCGAAGTTGTTGGTGGAGCATGGGCCTGGCAACGCGCAAGAGCCTCTGCGGGCAGAAGATGCAGAGGATCAAGGCATGCTGGTCGAGCAGACAACCTGGGGGCCAGCCCATCGCCTGCAAGTGCCGTTGAAGATTACCGGCTCACCATTGCAGTGGGCATCTCCAGCCTGTGAGTCAGGTTCACATCGGGCGAAATGGTGGTGATTTTAAAGTGACTTTCTCGAGCAAGCCCGCTTGTACAGGCACAGCATGCAGTCCGGATCCGAAGGTCAGTGTCGAGGCATTGCAAGGTTTGATTGCCAGGCCAGAGATCCGTTGAACGGCAATCGATGATCAGCTGAGCGACGTCCAAAGATGCTGTGCCGCATAGGCCCGCCACGGCCGCCAGGCTTCGGCTCGCAATAATAGATGTCGGGCCGTGACCGGCTTGCCTTCGAGGGCCGCCAAGGCATTGATCAACCCCACATCGCCCGATGCAAACGCATCGGGCTCGCGCAACTGGCGGATGGCAATGTACTGCGCCGTCCAGTCACCAATACCGGGTAACTCCAGCAATCTCGCCACACTGTCCTGCAGGCTGGCCTTGGGTTCGAATATCTGCGGATCATCCAGCAAGGCCTGCGCGACCCCAGACAACGTCCTGCCACGACTTTTGGGCATCCCCAATGCAGCGAGATCAGCTGCGGCCATGACCGCCGGCTCCGGGAAGACATGGGTCAACCCCGGCAGTTTCGGGTTCAGTGCGCGCAGCGGCTCGCCATACTGCGCCACCAGCTTACCTGCCAGTTTAATCGCCGCGCCGATGGTGATCTGCTGGCCCAACACCGCCCGGATCGCCAACTCCAGAGCGTCCCATGCTCCAGGTACGCGCAGCCCCGGGCGAGCGGCCGTCAACCGGCCCATCAACGGGTCACGCGCCAATTGCTGATTGATCATCCGCGGCTCAGCCGCCAAATCAAACATGCGCTGCAATCGCCCCAGAATCTGCGGCATAGAGGCCCGGTCCGCAAAACGCACCGTCACCTCAAGTGCATCTCCCGTCCCCGGTTGCACGCTGAGCGTGCCATGGACACCTTTCAGGCTGATGCTGCGTGAATACACGCCATCGGCCACGGTCTCCAACCCGGCAATCGACCGTGCAGCGAGGAAACCGAACATCGCCGACCAGTCATACGGCGGCCGGTAAGGCAGAAAAAGTGTCACTTCTTCTGCACTGCAAACATCGCGCTCAGTCACAACGAAAAGATCCTGCTGCCGATCATCGAACCCACTACCAGAGCGATTAACGCGCTGAGTCGAAGCTTTTGCGTCGGCTGGGTCATTTTTACCTCGGCGTTCAAGTGTTTTCAAACGAGCGAAACTACAACACGTATTCATCCAACCAAGTAATCACAGGGTAATAACGTTTATCAGGTAACGCCACAAACCCTGTCTTGCTTAGAACTAATTATTCTATGCGCCAGCCATCGCTTTGCAGTTCTGTGGTGTGTTGCTGATAAATCAATCACCCAGCGGAAATCGCTATCAGACAGCGCACATTTGATAAAACGGACTAAGTTCATATTTCCAGGCAGTTGAATCCATTCAGCTTTCATATTAGCCACAGCCTCTGGAAAAGGCTTCCACAGCATCCACTGTCATACCGTTGAAATAACCATAAACCGTTCATAAACAATGAAATGTATCCATGCACCGATCCACATCAGTTATTGGGTTACTTCGTCCTGCCGTTCAGTACCCCTGGATATTTCTCCCCGATCTTCGGCGAAGGCAACACTGTGGCTGCCGTCATCCGGCCAATATCGCCCTGGAGCAAGCGCAAAACCCTATGCACACGATCAAGGCGATCCTGCGTCGCGGTGAAACCATGACCGCAACAGGCAGACCCCAAAGTCCAGGCTGCCTGCAAGTTCGCCCACAACACTGGCAAAGTCGCGGTGATCGGTTCACTCTCGGACATCGAAGCGATCGTCCAGGGCAGGCCGGTACTCGCATCAGCACGGCGAAACCCGGGATCAGCGACTACCGAGAAGCTTGCTGCAAGAATTTCGAGGGCAGACCGGTGGTCTGCCCTTCTTCAGCCTTGAAGGAGAGACACCCATGGCCATATTCGAACCCGGGCATTTGCACATCGAGCGCCACGCGCTGCAAAAAGGCGACGTCAGCTATGACCTGTGTATCGACTATGAAGTGGTCCAGGATCCCAAGGAAGGCATAGGCATGCTCTTCACCCTGCACGGGACTGTCGAGGGTAAGGAGCTCAAGGAGTCGTTTTTTCTGCCCAAGGACCAGGCCTTCGATTTTGCTCGCCACGCCACCCATATCGCACAGAAATACGGCATGCCCAAGACCGCCAACATCATCTCGATGCACAAATACTACGACGAGATGTTCGAGGACGTGCGCAAGCAACTCGGTGTCAAATCCGGTGACCCGGTCAAGCCGGAGCATCTGGAGTAAACCTGCTCCGAAATTATCGGCGCAAGGGACATCCACCCCTCACCCTTGGGGAGAGGGCTGGGGTGTGTAGTGGTTTTCGAAACCGACGATAATTTCGACATTTCACCAACTACCCTCCTCCAAGGCATACTTGCCACCCCTCGCATTGCAGAACCGTCAACCGCCCCATGCGTATCCACGTCAGTTTCATCGACCGCGTCGGCATCACCCAGGAAGTCCTGGCCTTGCTCGGCGGGCGAAATCTCAATCTGGATGCGGTGGAAATGGTTCCACCCAACGTCTACATCGACGCCCCGACGTTGAGCCCGCAGGTGCTGGAAGAGCTACGTGATGCACTGTTCAGCGTGCGTGGCGTGCAAGCGGTGACAGTGGTCGACATCCTCCCCGGCCAGCGCCGTCATCTGCAGCTTGACGCTTTGCTCGCGGCGATGACCGACCCGGTGCTGGCTCTGGACAGCGCTGGCAACGTCCTGCTGGCCAACCCGGCGCTCGTTGCCTTGTACGGCCGCGAACCGGCCGGGGAAAGTATCACCGAACTGTTTGCCGATCCGACGCTGCTGGATGCGTTGCTCGAACATGGCTTCCGTCTGCCATTGCGCGAAATCACCGTCAATGGCCAGACCCTGTTGCTCGACGCCACACCGATCACCGACGCCGGGGCTCTGCTGACGCTGTACCAGCCCAATCGCATCGGTGAACGCCTGTCCGCGCTGCATCACGACCATGCCGAAGGCTTCGACGCACTGCTCGGCGAGTCCCCGGCGATCCGTACCCTCAAGGCCCGCGCCCAGCGGGTGGCGGCCCTCGACGCACCGTTGTTGATCCAGGGCGAAACCGGTACTGGCAAAGAGCTGGTGGCCCGCGCCTGTCACGCCATCAGTGCACGCCACAGTTCGCCGTTTCTGGCGCTGAACTGTGCGGCACTCCCGGAAAACCTCGCCGAAAGTGAGCTGTTTGGCTACGCCCCCGGCGCCTTTACCGGCGCCCAGCGCGGCGGCAAGCCGGGGCTGATGGAACTGGCCAACCAGGGCACGGTGTTTCTCGACGAAATCGGCGAGATGTCGCCCTATCTGCAAGCCAAGCTGCTGCGTTTTCTCAACGACGGCAGCTTCCGCCGGGTTGGTGGTGATCGTGAGGTCAGGGTCAATGTGCGGATCCTCAGCGCCACCCACCGCGATCTGGAAAAAATGGTCAGCGAAGGCAGCTTTCGTGAAGACCTGTTCTATCGCCTGAACGTGCTGAATGTCGAAGTCCCGCCGCTGCGCGAACGCGGCCAGGACATTCTGCTGTTGGCGCGCTACTTCATGCAGCAGGCCTGTGCGCAGATTCAGCGTCCGGTCTGTCGCCTGGCTCCCGGCACTTATCCGGCGCTGCTGGGTAACCGTTGGCCGGGCAATGTCCGGCAATTGCAGAACGTGATCTTCCGCGCCGCAGCGATCTGCGAAAGCACGCTGGTGGACATCGGTGATCTGGACATCGCTGGCACTTCCGTGGCGCGCCAGAGCGACACCGAAGTCGACAGCCTGGAACAGGCCATGGAAGAGTTCGAGAAAACCCTGCTGGAAAAACTCTACGTCAATTACCCCTCGACCCGCCAACTGGCCAGCCGCCTGCAAACCTCCCACACCGCCATCGCCCATCGTTTGCGCAAATACGGCATTCCCGGCAAGGTCTGAAGCCATCTGCGCCCTGTAGGAGCGAGGCTTTCCCGCGATTCAGACAATAAGGTGCGCCAGACGTACCGCGTTATCGTTCATCGCGAGCAAGCCTCGCTCCTACGAAGGACGACGCATCAAAAACGACCTCCACCTGTACTGAAAGCGCTACAGTGGAATGATATCGATACACCCCTCGGTAATCTCCGCCATGCAAGGCTTTGATCCTCATAGGCTTTTTTCTTCGCCTTCCGCTGTAGCGATTTCGCTACAGCTATGGATTTATTTGCCCACTCAAAAACACCCAAGCAATTGATTTATAAAGAATAAAAAACATTGGCCGCAATTTTGCTAAGCAATTACTCATTCAGCTCTGCCCTGCACGAGCATTCAATCGCGTCTACCAGACGAGTCTGGCCCCTGAGGAGTTTCCATGAGCGAGTTGCGTTTTACTGAAGATCACGAATGGCTGCGCACCGAAGCTGACGGCAGCGTTACAGTCGGCATCACCGCCTTCGCACAGAACGCCTTGGGCGACGTGGTCTATGTGCAACTGCCAGAACTGCAGTCCTACGACAAAGGCGCCGAAGCCGCCACCGTCGAATCGGTAAAGGCTGCCAGCGGCGTTTACATGCCATTGGACGGTGAAGTGGTTGAAACCAACCCGGCCCTCAACGACAGCCCTGAACTGGTCAACGAAGATCCGCTGGGCGAAGGCTGGTTCTTCCGCTTCAAGCCGACCGACGCCTCGGCTGTCGCCAACCTGCTGGATCAAGACGCCTACGACCGTCTGATCAAAGCCAACGCCGAAGCCTGAGGAATAGCGCCATGACTCAAGTCAACCTGAGCACCGCCAACGAATTCATCGCGCGCCACATCGGCCCGCGTTCGGGCGACGAGCAAGCCATGCTCAACAGCCTGGGCTTCGACTCCCTGGAAGCCCTGAGCGCCAGCGTCATCCCCGACAGCATCAAGGGCACCAGCGTGCTGGACCTGGGCGCCGGCCTTAGCGAAGCCGACGCCCTGGCCTCGATCAAAGCCATCGCCGCCAAAAATCAGCTGTTCAAGACCTACATCGGCCAGGGCTACTACAACTGCCATACGCCATCGCCGATCCTGCGCAATCTGCTGGAAAACCCGGCCTGGTACACCGCCTACACCCCGTATCAACCGGAGATTTCCCAGGGTCGTCTGGAAGCGCTGCTGAACTTCCAGACGCTGATCAGCGACCTCAGCGGCCTGCCGATCGCCAACGCCTCGCTGCTCGATGAAGCCACCGCCGCTGCCGAAGCCATGACCTTCTGCAAACGCTTGAGCAAGAACAAAGGCAGCCACGCCTTCTTCGCTTCCCGCCACTGCCACCCGCAGACCCTCGACGTCTTGCGCACCCGCGCCGAGCCGTTGGGCATCGAGGTGGTGGTCGGCGACGAACGCGAGCTGACCGACGTCAGTGCGTTCTTCGGCGCCCTGCTGCAATACCCGGCCAGCAACGGCGACCTGTTCGACTACCGCGAACTGACCGAACGCTTCCACGCGGCCAACGCCCTGGTCGCGGTGGCCGCTGACCTGCTGGCCCTGACCGTACTGACCCCGCCAGGCGAATTCGGCGCCGACGTGGCCATCGGCAGCGCCCAACGCTTCGGCGTGCCGCTGGGCTTCGGCGGCCCGCACGCGGCGTACTTCTCCACCCGCGATGCGTTCAAACGCGACATGCCCGGCCGTCTGGTCGGCGTGTCCGTAGACCGTTTCGGCAAGCCGGCCCTGCGCCTGGCCATGCAGACCCGCGAGCAACACATCCGCCGCGAGAAAGCCACCAGCAACATCTGCACCGCGCAGGTGCTGCTGGCCAACATCGCCAGCATGTACGCCGTCTACCATGGCCCTAAAGGCCTGACACAGATCGCCCAGCGCATCCATCAGCTGACCGCGATCCTTGCCCAAGGCTTGAGCGATCTGGGCCTGAACGTCGAGCAGGAACACTTCTTCGACACCCTGACCCTGGCCACCGGCGCCAACACCGCCGCCCTGCACGACCAGGCCCGCGCCCAGCGCATCAACCTGCGGGTGGTGGATGGCGAACGTCTGGGTCTGTCGCTGGACGAAACCACCAGCCAGGCTGACGTTGAAACCCTGTGGAGCGTGCTGGCCGACGGCAAGGCCCTGCCGGACTTCGCCGCCCTCGCCGCCTCGGTCGAAAGCCGCATCCCGGCTGCACTGGTGCGCCAATCGCCGATCCTCAGCCACCCGGTGTTCAACCGTTATCACTCGGAAACCGAGCTGATGCGCTACCTGCGCAAACTCGCCGACAAGGACCTGGCCCTGGATCGCACCATGATCCCGCTGGGTTCGTGCACCATGAAACTCAACGCCGCCAGCGAAATGATCCCGGTGACCTGGGCCGAATTCGGTGCCCTGCACCCGTTCGCCCCGGCCGAGCAAAGCGCCGGCTATCAGCAGCTGACCGATGAACTGGAAGCGATGCTCTGCGCCGCCACCGGTTACGACGCCATCTCCCTGCAACCCAACGCCGGTTCCCAGGGTGAATACGCCGGTCTGCTGGCGATCCGCGCGTATCACCAGAGCCGTGGCGAAGACCGTCGCGACATCTGCCTGATCCCCTCGTCCGCCCACGGCACCAACCCGGCGACCGCCAACATGGCCGGCATGCGCGTGGTGGTGACCGCGTGCGATGCCCGCGGCAACGTCGACATCGAAGACCTGCGCGCCAAGGCTATCGAGCACCGCGAACACCTCGCCGCGCTGATGATCACCTACCCCTCGACCCACGGCGTGTTCGAAGAAGGCATCCGCGAAATCTGCGGGATCATCCATGACCACGGCGGCCAGGTGTACATCGACGGCGCCAACATGAACGCCATGGTTGGCCTCTGCGCACCGGGCAAGTTCGGCGGCGACGTGTCCCACCTGAACCTGCACAAGACTTTCTGCATCCCCCACGGCGGTGGCGGCCCGGGTGTCGGCCCGATTGGCGTGAAATCCCATCTGACGCCGTTCCTGCCGGGTCACGCGGCCATGGAGCGCAAGGAAGGCGCGGTCTGCGCGGCACCGTTCGGCAGCGCGAGCATTCTGCCAATCACCTGGATGTACATTCGGATGATGGGTGGCGCGGGCCTCAAGCGTGCCTCGCAGCTGGCGATCCTCAACGCCAACTACATTTCCCGGCGCCTCGAAGAGCACTACCCGGTGCTGTACACCGGCAGCAATGGTCTGGTGGCCCACGAATGCATCCTCGACCTGCGCCCATTGAAAGACAGCAGCGGCATCAGCGTCGACGACGTCGCCAAACGCCTGATCGACTTCGGCTTCCACGCCCCGACCATGTCCTTCCCGGTGGCCGGCACGCTGATGATCGAGCCGACCGAAAGCGAATCCAAGGAAGAACTGGACCGCTTCTGCGACGCCATGATCCGCATCCGCGAAGAAATCCGCGCGGTGGAAAACGGCACCCTGGACCAGGACGACAACCCGCTGAAAAACGCGCCGCACACCGCGGCGGAAATCGTTGGTGAGTGGACGCATCCGTACAGCCGTGAACAGGCGGTGTACCCGGTTGCATCGTTGATCGAAGGCAAGTACTGGCCACCGGTCGGTCGGGTCGACAACGTGTTCGGCGATCGCAACCTGATCTGCGCTTGCCCGTCGATCGAAAGCTACGCTTAAACCAATGAGGGGGCGACTTGCTCGCCCCCTCATGGTCACCACAATACCCTGTGGGAGCGAGCTTGCTCGCGATGGGGCCGTGTCAGTCGACATCAATGCTGCCTGTCACACCGCTATCGCGAGCAAGCTCGCTCCCACAAGGATCTTTGCCAATTCTCAGAATCTGCGTCGATCCTCATTACAAGAAACCGGAGAACAACCATGTCGTTAAGCGTGTTCGACCTGTTCAAGATTGGCATCGGCCCCTCCAGTTCCCACACCGTCGGCCCGATGCGTGCCGCTGCGCGCTTCGTCGAAGGCCTGCGTCGTGAAAACCTGCTGGCGGCAACCACCTGCGTCAAAGTCGAGCTGTACGGCTCGCTCGGCGCTACCGGCAAGGGCCACGGCAGCGACAAGGCCGTGTTACTGGGCCTGGAAGGTGAACACCCGGATACCGTGGATACCGAGACCATTGCTGCCCGCCTGCACGAGATTCGCAGCAACGGACGCTTGAACCTGCTCGGTGAACACAGCATAGAATTCAACGAAAAACTCCACCTGGCGATGATCCGCAAACCCTTGGCCTATCACCCCAACGGCATGATCTTTCGTGCCTTCGATGCCGCCGGTTTGCAGGTTCGCAGCCGCGAGTATTATTCGGTCGGTGGTGGCTTCGTCGTCGATGAAGATGCTGCGGGCGCTGACCGCATTGTCGAAGACACCACGCCGCTGACCTTCCCGTTCAAGAGTGCCAAGGACTTGCTCGGTCATTGCACCACCTACGGCCTGTCCATCAGCCAGGTGATGCTGACCAATGAAAGCGCCTGGCGCCCGGAAGCGCAAACCCGTGCCGGCTTGCTGAATATCTGGCAAGTGATGCAGGACTGCGTCGCCGCCGGTTGCCGCAACGAGGGAATTCTGCCCGGCGGCTTGAAGGTCAAACGCCGTGCGGCAGCGCTGCATCGGCAATTGTGCAAGAGCCCCGAAGCCTCCCTGCGCGATCCACTGTCGGTACTCGACTGGGTCAATTTGTACGCCTTGGCGGTCAACGAAGAAAACGCCAACGGCGGTCGCGTGGTCACTGCACCGACCAATGGCGCAGCAGGGATAATTCCTGCGGTTTTGCACTACTACATGCGCTTTATCCCGGGAGCCAACGAAGACGGTGTGGTGCGCTTTCTGCTCACCGCGGCGGCCATTGGCATTCTGTACAAGGAAAACGCCTCGATCTCCGGCGCCGAAGTCGGCTGCCAGGGCGAGGTCGGTGTCGCCTGCTCAATGGCCGCCGGGGCACTCTGCGAAGTGCTGGGCGGCACCGTGCAGCAAGTGGAAAACGCCGCCGAGATCGGCATGGAACACAACCTCGGACTGACCTGCGACCCCATTGGCGGTCTGGTTCAGGTGCCGTGCATCGAGCGCAACGCCATGGGCTCGGTAAAAGCCATCAATGCGGTGCGCATGGCCCTGCGCGGCGACGGTCAACACTACGTCTCCCTCGATAAGGTCATTCGCACCATGCGCCAGACCGGCGCCGATATGAAAAGCAAATACAAGGAAACCGCCCGCGGCGGTTTGGCGGTCAACATCATTGAGTGCTGATGCGAGCCTGGCTGCATCAGTACATTTTTTCAGGAGCTGAACATGTCCACCGAACAACTGTTGAAAACCCCGCTGCACGCCCTGCATCTGGAGCTCGGCGCGCGCATGGTCCCATTCGCCGGTTACGACATGCCGGTGCAATACCCGCTGGGCGTGATGAAAGAACACCAGCACACCCGTGATCAGGCCGGGTTGTTCGATGTCTCGCACATGGGCCAGATTCGCCTGACCGGCGCCAACGCCGCGAAGGCACTGGAGACCCTGGTGCCGGTGGACATCATCGACCTGCCGGTGGGGATGCAACGTTATGCGATGTTTACCAATGAAACCGGCGGCATACTCGATGACCTGATGGTCGCCAACCTCGGTAACGATGAACTGTTCCTGGTGGTCAACGCCGCCTGCAAGGATCAGGACCTCGCGCACCTGCGCAAATACATCGGCGACCAGTGCGAGATTCAGCCACTGTTTGAAGAACGCGCCCTGCTCGCGCTGCAAGGCCCGGCGGCGGTAACGGTACTGGCACGCCTGGCACCTGACGTGTCGAAAATGACCTTCATGCAATTCACCAGCGTGAAGTTGCTGGGCGTGGACTGCTACGTCAGCCGTTCCGGCTACACCGGTGAAGACGGTTTCGAAATCTCCGTACCGGCCACAAATGCAGAAGCCTTGGCCCGCGCACTGCTGGCCGAACCGGAAGTGGCAGCAATCGGCCTCGGTGCTCGCGACTCGCTGCGCCTGGAAGCCGGCCTGTGCCTTTATGGCCACGATATGAACACCGAGACCACGCCTATCGAGGCCAGCCTGCTCTGGGCCATCTCCAAGGCTCGTCGCGCCGATGGCTCCCGTGCCGGTGGCTTCCCTGGCGCAGAAACCGTGTTCACTCAGCAGCAAGCCGGTGCGAGCCGCAAACGGGTCGGCCTGTTACCTCAGGAGCGCACGCCAGTGCGTGAAGGCGCAGAAATCGTCAACGAAGAAGGCACAGTGATCGGCAGCGTGTGCAGCGGCGGCTTTGGACCATCATTGGGTGGCCCATTGGCCATGGGTTACCTCGACAGCCACTACATGGCACTTGATACATCCGTCTGGGCAATTGTACGTGGGAAAAAGGTGCCTATGAATGTAAGCAAAATGCCATTTGTTCCACAACGCTACTATCGCGGTTGATTGACTGTTTCTATAAGTAACGCGGTTGCGTTAACAGTGCACTAATCTGTAACGCAACCGCCACCAAACAGTGCATGCGGTTGGCTATAAATTTCGATAATGAACTTGGTTTATAACGATCGAAAACAATTGAACAGCTCTATCGAATAAGCGACATCGCCAGTCTGTAAACGACCCCACGCTGAGTAAAACCGCGGCTTCTGAGGGCTTGTTTTTTCTCCCTTAGTTGGCGTAGAGTTTCTTCACTGTGTTTGCATGGGTCGCTTGGAACCGTGACCTGGGCAGTAGCCATAAGTTTGCTACAACCCGTTCGACGTCTCTTACTTTCCTGCAACCAGCCCCAGTACTCTTTCATTAGAAAGAGGCTGTCATTAATTTTTGCGTCAAAGGAAATAAGAAATGTCCCAACGTCAGAGCGGTACCGTCAAGTGGTTTAACGACGAAAAAGGTTTTGGTTTTATCACTCCAGAAAGCGGTCCGGATCTGTTCGTCCATTTCCGCGCGATTCAGGGCAGCGGCTTCAAGAGCCTGAAAGAAGGCCAGAAAGTGACTTTCGTTGCTGTGCAAGGCCAGAAAGGCATGCAGGCTGACGAAGTACAAGCAGAAGGTTAATCCCGACTGCAACAAAAAGCCCCTGATGCTGACATCAGGGGCTTTTTTGTGCGTGCAATTCCGTAAAATGGCTTTTTTCAGCCGAGAGTCCTGTCATGTCGAAACACCTGCTAAGCCCTCAAGGCGACTTTCCCGCCGCAGGCCTGGGCCGCCGCCTGGCAGCGATGTTCTATGACTTCCTGTTGTGCACCGCCCTACTGATCGTCACCGGAGGCATTTACAAGATGGTGCAAATGGCGATCATTGGCGAAGCTAAAATGCGCGCCCTGACAGATGCCGGTGCACTGGACGGTGATCCGCTGCTATCAACGATTTTGTTTTTCGTCCTGTTCGGCTTCTTCGCCAAATTCTGGTCCTGGTCTGGCCAGACCCTTGGCATGCAAGTCTGGTGCATTCGCGTACAGAACCCCGACGGTACAGCTATCAGCCTGTGGCAGGCCTTGCTGCGCTTTGTCGTGTCGATTGCTTCGCTGCTTTGTGTAGGTTTGGGTTTCATCTGGTCGTTGTTCGACAAACAGAAACGCAGCTGGCACGACATCTACTCAAACAGCCAGTTGGTGCGGATTCCGAAGAAGACGAAGTAGCTTTAGGTCGATGTACATAAAACCTGTAGCTGCCGCAGGCTGCGATCTTCTGATTTTGAGTACATATCCGTTTCTGCGGTAACGGCTGCCTGGGATTGGGTACATATCCGTTTCACGCAACGCCTGCGTTCGGCCTCTGGGAAAGGGGCAGGCAGATCCAAAGCAAAGCAACAGCAACGGCAAGATCAAAAGATCGCAGCCTGCGGCAGCTCCTACAGGGAATCGCGTGCGCGTAAGCTCAGGCCGGCCGGTCGGCCGCCTCGCTTTTGATCTTGATGCACCGCCCCCTCGAGAGGCCGAGTAGAGGTTCTGCGCAGTGGGCAACCCGGCATGGATGCCGGGTTAGCCGCCCCCGGCCATGGATGGCCGATGGCGGCGGGCCCACGGAGCAGGACCGGAGCGAGGGCACCCTGAGCCTAGGCGAAGGGCCGAACGAAAGGGGCAAAAGCCCTTGGTTACTTGGGGCTTTTCCAAGTGACCCGCCGTAAGGGCGGAACCTAAAGTGGCCGTTACTGCAGAAACGGATATGTACACCAGCAAGAGATTGGTCGGCTGTCAGGCCGCCATCGCGAGCAAGCTCGGCTCCCACATTTGATCGGCGTATATCCGCAGGAGACAGGCCGGCTGTCAGGCCGCCTTCACGGGCAAGCCCGCTCCCACATTTGATCTGTGTACATCCGCAGGAGCCAGACCGGCTGTCAGGCCGTCATCGCGAGCAAGCTCGGCTCCTACAGGGATCAGGCATTGCCCGCCAGCTTCATGCGTGCAGCCTGGGTAAAATCGAGCATGCGCTTGAGCGGACGAATGGCCTGGGGAATCAGCGCCGGGTCAACGAAGATCTCGTTGGCCCCCTCTCGCAGGGCCTGTAGCGTGCGCTCAAGGGTATTCATCGCCATCCACGGGCAATGCGCGCAACTGCGGCATGTCGCACCGTTACCGGCCGTTGGCGCCTCGATGAAGACCTTATCGGGGCACAGCTGCTGCATTTTGTAGAAAATGCCGCGGTCGGTGGCCACGATAAACGTCTTGTTTGGCAGTTTTTGCGCAGCTGCAATGAGCTGACTGGTAGAACCCACTGCATCGGCCAGTTCGATGACCGAAGTTGGCGACTCGGGGTGAACCAGAATCGCCGCATCCGGATACAGCGCTTTCATGTCTTCGAGCTGCTTGGACTTGAACTCTTCGTGAACGATGCAGGCACCGTCCCAGAGCAACATGTCGGCACCGGTTTGGCGCTGGATATAAGTGCCCAGATGCTTGTCCGGGCCCCATATGATCGTCTCACCGTTATCCATCAGGCTCTCGACGATTTCCAGTGCACAGCTGGAAGTCACGACCCAGTCAGCGCGGGCTTTGACGGCCGCTGAAGTGTTGGCATACACCACCACCGTGCGCTCAGGGTGCTGATCACAAAACGCCGAGAACTCGTCCACCGGGCAACCCAGGTCCAGCGAGCAGGTCGCTTCCAGGGTCGGCATCAGCACACGCTTTTCCGGATTGAGGATTTTCGCGGTCTCGCCCATGAATTTCACTCCGGCGACCACCACAGTCTTGGCCGGATGGGCGTTGCCGAAGCGGGCCATCTCCAACGAGTCGGACACACAGCCGCCGGTTTCTTCGGCCAGAGCCTGAATGACCGGATCGCAATAGAAGTGGGCAACCAGTACAGCGTCCTGAGCCTTGAGCTCAGCAGCGATGGCAGCACGGTAATAGGCTTCCTCTTCGGCGCTTAGCGGTTTGGGCTGTTTGGCGTCGAGGTGGGCTTGAACCAGAAGGCGTTCGGAAATTTGCGTCATGTTCGCAAGACCTGCAAGCGCTAGTGCGCGAAAGTCGAGTATACCACCGGCTCTGGACCGTTCAGGGTACCGCCGGGAGAGTGGGTCCATCAGGCATGGACAGTATTGCAGCTGCGCAAGGCTACAGAATATCCGCTGGATTCAAAAGATGATTCTGACCTGCGTAAAACAGTGAAGCGCCCTGATTGGACAGCGATAAAATCCAGGGCAAAAAAAAATCTGGAAATCCTCACTTTCGTGGGCCTTCCAGATTTTCAAACATCTACATCTAAAATGGTGGGTCGTGTGGGATTCGAACCTACGACCAATTGGTTAAAAGCCAACTGCTCTACCAACTGAGCTAACGACCCGCTGTGTGGTGGCGCGTATAATACTGATTTTTAACGGGAATTCAACACCCTAAATGAAATAAATCAAAAATAACGTGTTGGGTCGCTGATTCCCGCCGCAGAGAAGCCTTCAGCACGCAGACGGCAACTGTCACATTTCCCACATGCGCGACCGTTATCATCCGCCTGATAGCAGGACACCGTCAGCCCGTAGTCGACGCCAAGTCGTACACCTGCCTTGACGATATCGGCCTTGCTCAAGTTCTGCAGCGGTGCCTGGATACGGAAGCCCTGCCCTTCTACCCCGGCCTTTGTCGCCAGGTTAGCCATACGCTCGAATGCCTCGATGAACTCTGGACGACAATCCGGGTAACCGGAATAGTCCACCGCATTGACGCCTATAAAGATATCCCGCGCGCCGAGCACTTCCGCCCAGCCAAGAGCGAGCGAGAGGAACACGGTATTGCGCGCTGGCACGTAAGTCACCGGAATGCCTTCGCTTGGCGCTTGCGGCACATCGATAGAGCTGTCGGTCAGAGCCGAGCCACCAATGCCGTTCAGATTCAGACCGATCACCTTATGCTCGACGACGCCAAGATCCCGGGCGACCCGAGCAGCGGCATCCAGCTCGGCCCGATGACGCTGACCGTAGTCGAAGCTCATGGTGTAGCAGCTGTAACCGTCGGCGCGTGCCATGGCCACGACAGTTGCCGAGTCAAGGCCGCCAGACAGCAGAATTACCGCACGCTTCTCATTAGATAGCTGTTGATTCATTTGCTCAGTCATTTCAGCGCCCCGGCTCGTCATTCCAAAGATATTTATGCAGCTGCAGTTGCAGGCGCACTGGCAGGTTGTCCGCAACAACCCAGTCAGCCAGGTCGCGAGCATTCAAGTCATGATGGCTGGGCGAGAACAATACTTCGCCGGCACGCCGATCCAGACCGTACTGAATCAGTTTGGACACTGCCCAGTCGTAGTCTTCACGAGAACAGATGACAAATTTGACCTGATCGTTTGGCGTCAGCAGCTCGATGTTTTCATAGCGGTTACGCTGAGCCTCTTTGGAGCCAGGTGTTTTCAAGTCGACAACCCGACTGACCCGCAGATCGACCGCAGAAATATCCAGAGCGCCACTGGTTTCCAGCGACACCTGGTATCCGGCATCACACAGCTGCTTGAGCAAAGGAATGGCATTGGGTTGCGCCAACGGCTCACCGCCGGTCACACAGACATAGCGCGGGCGGTAGCCGGCAACCTGTTCGAGGATGCTGTCCAGGGACATGATCGAGCCACCGCTGAAAGCGTAGGCGCTGTCGCAGTACTGACAACGCAATGGGCAACCGGTCAGACGCACAAATACTGTGGGCAGCCCGGCAGTCCGCGTTTCACCCTGCAACGAGTAAAAGACTTCGGTGATTCTCAATGTGTCTTGCATAGTCGCCACGGGCGTAACAGCTAAACAGGCTGTCCGCCTCCGTCAGGCACTTCAAGGAACCCCGCAACCGCGCGAATCCCAAGAAGCGTGTTTCATAAAAAGGGTATGAATTCTAACGAAAAAACCCGCAATGGGCGCGGGTTTCTTCAAAACGACGTAACTATTTCTACAAGCTACATGCTTACATACGTTGCAAGTCACGCTGGGCCAGCTGAGCGGCGGAAGTGCCCGGATACTGGCTCACAACCTGCTGCAGAATGCCTTTGACCTTATCGGTGTGACCCAGTCGGCGCTCTACATCAGCAAGCTTGTACAGCGAATCCGGCACTTTGGCATGCTTGGGGTACAGCTGGCTAACCTTGGCAAAAGCCTGACCGGCACCTTGCAGGTCGCCCTTGGCCAGGTTCACTTCACCCAACCAGTATTGAGCGTTGCCCGCATACTGGCTGTTCGGGTATTTGCGCAGGAATGCGGCGAAGGCTTGGCTGGCCTTGTCGAAATCCTTGGCCTTGATCAGGTCGAAGGCTGCGTCGTAATACAGCTTTTCCTTCGCCGGATCACCCGGTTCGCTACTTGCTGCAGGTGCCTGAGTGGCAGGCGCTGCAGCTGCACCGGCGGCATTGACATCGCCACCAGCAGAAGAATTATCAGGAGCCGCGGCAGGTGCGCCGCCGGTTCCAATACGCCGATCAAGATCCTGGTATCGCTCCAGGTTTTCCTGCTTCATGCGCGCAACATCATTTTGCAGAACTTCAATCACACCTTGTTGCCGGGCGATTTGCTCCTGCATTTGTTGCAGTTGGTTGAACAGCTCACCCTGTGCCGAGACAGGAGCCGAAACCCCTCCCCCGGCATAGGCGCCGTTCGTACCGTAACCCGCAGGCGGATAACTGCTCCCGCTATTGTTATAACCGGAGTTGTTGTCATCGACCACAGGAACCGCAGCCCACACCGCAAGCGGCATGAGGCTGAGAGCCAAAACAGTTACAGCACGACGGCACGTTCGCATGACGAATTACTTACGCAGTTCGACGCGACGGTTTTGAGCCCAGGACTGCTCGTCGTTGCCGGTAGCAACTGGACGCTCTTCGCCGTAGGAAACCAGTTCCAGCTGAGCTGGGGAAACACCTTGCAGTACCAGGTAGCGCTGAACGGCTTTCGCACGACGCTCGCCCAGTGCCATGTTGTACTCACGAGTACCACGTTCGTCGGTGTTGCCTTCCAGAACAACGCGAGCGCCGTTTGCTTTCAGGTCTTTGGCGTGAACGTCCAGAGCGCGCATGGCTTCTGGCTTCAGGTCCGAGCTGTCGTATTCGAAGTAGAAGGTAGTGATTGCGCGCAGAGCAGCTTCTTCGCTCAGGGAGCCATCCACAGCACCAGTGTTAGCGCCGTAACCAGCGTTTGGATCAACAGCGCCTGCACCGGCGTTGTCGCCGCCTTTGGACGAGCAACCTACAGCTACAGCCATGGCCAGAGCCAGCGCAGCAAACTTACCAAACTTCAGCATTTCCATCGTGAAACTCCTAATGAACCCCAATGTGTTAAGTACAACGTGTAGCGCCGCGTCAGTTCAGGTAAGGGGACCAGGAAGGTTCTCTGACTTCGCCTTGAGCGGTAGGAAGCGGGAGCCTTACGCGTCCATTAATGGACACGAGCATCAAGACTCCCCGGCCCTGCTGGCGGGTGGCGTAGATTACCATGGTGCCGTTGGGCGCGACAGTAGGCGACTCGTCCAGAGTGCTATCAGTTAGGATTTTTACGCTACCGCGTTGCAAATCCTGAGCCGCCACCTTGAAATTGGTGAAGCCATCCTGACGGTGAATCATGACAAGCGTCTTCTCGTCTGCTGACAATTTCGGGTTGGCGTTGTAGTTACCGATAAAGGTCACACGCTCCGCACCGCCGCCACCTGCGCTGGTTTTGTAGATCTGCGGCTTGCCGCCACGGTCCGACGTGAAGTAGATGGTTGAACCATCCTTACCCCAGAACGGCTCGGTATTAATGCCTGGACCACTGGTGACGCGAGTGATCTGACGCGACCCCAGATTCATTACATAAACATCCGGATTACCGTCTTTGGACAGTACAAAAGCCAGTCTCGTGCCATCCGGCGACCAGGCTGGCGCGCCATTGAGACCTTCAAAGTTGGTGATCTGCTCGCGGCGACCGGTATCGATGTGCTGAACGAAGATGCGCGGGCGCTTCTGTTCGAACGACACGTAGGCAATACGCTTGCCATCAGGTGCGAAACGCGGCGACAGGATTGGCTCGCGCGATTGCAACAAGGTCACTGCGCGCGCGCCGTCATAGTCGGAACGCTGCAAGGTGTAACGCGTGTTGCTCACCGAAAAACGCTCGGCAGTCACGTACAGCATGCGCGTCGAGAAAGCACCTTTGATGCCGGTAAGCTTCTCGAACGACTGGTCAGCAATGTAGTGAGACATGTCGCGCAGTTGATCGACGCTGCCTGACACGCTGCCGGTCAGCACTTGCTGCTCGGTGGCGACGTTGAACAGTGCGTACTGCACCTGCAGGCGACCGCCGGCAGGAACAATGCTACCGACCATGATGTACTGGGCACCAAGAGCCTTCCAGTCACGATAAATGACTTCGCTGGCCTGAGTCGGCAGACCGATCATGTTCTGCTTCGGAATTGGCGAGTAATAACCCGAGTTGCGCAGGTCATTACCGATGATTTCCGCCATGTCGTCCGGCAGCACGCTGCCGCCCTGCCAACCGAATGGCACTACTGCAATCGGCGTGGCCCGGTCACTGCCACTGGTGACCAGAATGTTTTTTTCATCCGCTGCCGCTATCCCTGCCATGCAGCAAATAACGACAAGCAATCCTCGAAGAAGGTTTCTCACAAGGCTAGATCCTCAGGTGTGAATGTCATCTTGAATGAACGATAGGGAGCGAAATCGCTCGGTTTCATTCCCTGCATTTCTGTCAAACGACCAATGTTCTTGACCGCCGCTACAGCAGAACTGTCGAACGGACCATCACCACTGGACCTGGCCACAGTCACCGAAGTCACCGTACCGTCCGGCAACATGCCAATCTGCAGTACTACCGTCATGTTCTTGCGTGCCGAAGGAGGTCGTGCCCAACCTTCCGCTGCCCGAGCACGAATCAGATCGTCGAAACTGCCGGCGACTTCATCGCCCCGCTCATCGGCCAGGGCTTGTTGACGCTGTGGTTTGTCGGAAAGCAAATCAGCCAGGGCCTGAGCCTTTTTCTCTTCGGTCGATTTACGCGCCGCGTCAGTTGCCTTTTTCTTGGCAGCATCGGCAGTAGCTTTCTTCTTCGCATCCTCGGTGATTTTCTTCTTCGCCTCGTCCGCTTCAGCTTTCTTCTTGGCGTCGTCCGCGGCTTTCTTCTTCGCGTCTTCGACAATTTTTTTCTTGGCTTCCTCAGCGACCTTTTTCTTGGCCTCTTCTTCAGCCTCTTTCTTGGCTTCCTCTTCAGCCTTCTTCTTGGCTATATCAGCCAATTGTTTCTCTTCAACCTTTTTTGCTTCTGCAGCCTTCTTGGCATCGTCGGCTTTCTTGGCTTGTTCAGCCTTCTTCGCCTCATCCGCCTTCTTGGCTTCATCCGCCTTCTTGGCCTCGTCGGCCTTTTTCGCTTCCTCGGCCTTTTGAGCTGACTCTTCTTTCTTTTGTTCCGCAGCCTTTACCGCTTCCTGCTCAACCTTCTTCTGTTCCATCTGTTCGACTTCGGTCTGACGTGCGGCGGATTTCTTCGCCTCACCCGCAATCTTCTGATTGGTCTGGGTAGTTGCCTGACTTTTCGATTTCAGTTGATACAGGGTCGCCTGGACAATCGGCTTGGCTGGCGGCAAGTCCGGGGTCATGGCGAAACTGACGAACAGCATGCCAAACACCAGAACGTGCAGGGCTAATGCCCAAACGCTAGGCCAGAAGTAGCTTTCCGAGGCGGACGGCTCTCGCTGTTGGTGCATCAGGGCGCCTCGGTAATCAAGCCAACATTACCGACCCCAGCTTTCTGCAGCCCACCCATTGCCCCCATCACGGAGCCATAATCGACGGTTTTATCGCCGCGGATGAAGACCTGGGTACGCTTGCCACCTTCTGTACCGGCGCGAATGATCTTGGTCACGGCGTCGGTCATCTGCGGCAAGGTCATCGCCTTGTCCTGCTGCTTGTCGGTGTTGACTTCGCTGCCAAGGTTCCAGTAATAGGTCTTGTCAGCCTTGATCGAAATGGTCAGGACCTGAGTGTTGTTGTCTTGCGGCAAGGCTTCGCTGGAAACCTTGGGCAGATCAACTTTCACGCCCTGATTGAGCATCGGTGCGGTCACCATGAAGATGACCAGCAGCACCAGCATCACGTCGATGTAAGGCACTACGTTCATCTCGGCAACCGGCTTGCGCTTTTTGCGAGCTCGAGCGATTAAAGCCATTGGGAATTACCTGCTTATTCTTCGCTGGTGTGCACTTTACGGTGCAGGATCGCCTGGAACTCATCGGCGAAGGTGTAGTAACGGCCGATCAAGGTTTCGCTGCGAGCGGCGAAACGGTTGTAAGCGATTACCGCAGGAATGGCTGCGAACAGACCGATAGCGGTCGCGACCAGCGCTTCGGCGATACCTGGAGCCACAGTGGCCAGGGTCGCTTGCTGGGCAGCCGCCAGACCACGGAAGGAGTTCATGATGCCCCAGACCGTACCGAACAGACCGATGTACGGGCTGACGGAACCCACGGTGGCGAGGAACGGCAGGCTCTGCTCGAGCTTTTCTTCTTCGCGGGAAATGGCCACGCGCATGGCACGCGCCACGCCTTCCATGACCGCTTCCGGATCAACGCCTGGCTGCTGACGCAGACGGGAGAACTCCTTGAAACCGGCACGGAAAATCTGCTCTACGCCTGAGTCCGGGTCCGGGTTGCTACCGGCCTGACGATAGAGTTTCGACAGGTCGATACCCGACCAGAAGCGCTCTTCAAAGCCCTCCAGGGCACGGCGGCCGGCGCGCAACAGGTTGCTGCGCTGAAAGATCATGATCCACGAGGTCACCGATGCGGCTACCAGGATCAGCATTACCAACTGCACCACGACGCTGGCATTGCTGACCAGGCTCCACATGGAGGTATGGTCGACGACGTTAGCTTCCACGCTTTATCTCCTGCTCTGAGTGTGTACCCGCGCCGCTCACGTCGGCAAAGGCCGCACGTAGAGCTTCGGGAATGGCCCGGGGTTTCAAACTATGGGTGCGCACACAGGCCACCAAAAACTGCCCTTCGCAGAGCAGTGCATTATCCGTAGCCCGCCTGACTTGCTGTTTAAAGCGCAGGCTGACGCGGTTCAATTCGATTACTTCAGCACTTACCAGAAGCTCGTCATCCAGTCGCGCCGGCGCGTGATAGCGCGCTTCGCTGGAATGCACGACGAACAACAGGTCCTCCCCTGCAAGCTGCGATTGGGCAAAGCCCAGTTCGCGTAGCCGCTCGGTTCGAGCCCGTTCCATAAACTTAAGGTAATTAACGTAATACACGATGCCGCCGGCATCGGTGTCCTCGTAATAAACGCGACAACGATGTGCGAACGACTCCAGCCCGTTTTGCGCGCGCATACTCTAGTGCTTACTCCTCAGGTTGCCAATCCGGCCAGGCAACTGTTTTTCATTTTCGAACGCGTTTTCTTGCGAAATCATCGCGATGCCAGCCTTTGGGACCACGCAATCGGCGAAAAAATCAACGCGAAGGGTTCATTAATCGTCTATGGCATCCAGAAACTCGTCTGCCACGGGCATCTCACCCATGCGCGCAGGAGTGTTCAAACCGAAATGCAGGTACGCATGCCGGGTCACCACTCGCCCACGCGGGGTGCGCATGATGTAGCCCTGCTGGATCAGATATGGCTCAAGCACATCCTCGATGGTATGCCGCTCTTCGCTGATGGCCGCCGCGAGACTGTCCACCCCCACCGGGCCACCATCGAACTTCTCGATCATGGTCAATAACAGGCGTCGGTCCTGATGGTCGAAACCACGCTCATCGACATCCAGCAGGTTCAACGCCAGGTCGGCAATCGGCTTGGTGATGTGCCCCTTGGCCCGCACTTCCGCGAAATCCCGCACCCGGCGCAGCAAACGGTTGGCGATCCGCGGCGTACCGCGGGCCCGGCGAGCGATTTCGAACGCGCCTTCCGGGTCCAGCGGCAAGCCGAGAATCCCGGCCGAGCGACCGACAATAGTGGCCAGATCCGCAGTGCTATAGAACTCCAGACGCTGAACGATACCAAAGCGGTCACGCAACGGGTTGGTCAGCATCCCGGCGCGAGTGGTGGCACCGACCAGGGTGAACGGCGGCAGGTCGAGTTTGATCGAACGCGCCGCCGGCCCTTCGCCGATCATGATGTCGAGCTGGAAGTCTTCCATGGCCGGGTACAACACTTCCTCGACGATGGGCGACAGCCGATGGATCTCATCGATGAACAGCACGTCATGGGGTTCAAGATTGGTCAACAGCGCCGCCAGGTCACCCGGACGCTCAAGTACCGGACCCGAGGTGCTTTTGATCGACACGCCCATTTCCTGGGCGATGATGTTGGCCAGGGTGGTTTTACCCAGACCCGGCGGGCCGAAGATCAGCGTGTGATCGAGCGACTCGTTGCGCCCACGGGCGGCCTGGATAAACAGCTCCATTTGCTCGCGAACGGTCGGTTGGCCGATGTACTCGGCCAGGCTGACGGGACGAATCGCCCGGTCCTGGACTTCCTCGCGGTCACGGGGGCCACCCGTGGCGGCGATCAGACGATCAGCTTCAATCACTTAAATCATTCCCTTCAGGGCGCGACGAATCAGGTCTTCACTGCTCAAACCTTTCTCCTTGATGGCAGAAATCGCCTTGCTGGCCTCCTGCGGCTTGTAGCCAAGGGAAATCAGCGCGCTCACCGCATCGTTTTCGGCGGTGACCACCGGCATCGGTGCATCCGGCTGGTTCGGTACCAGTGCGAACATGCTTGGCACGGTTTCCCAGGCCTTGAAGCGATCCTTGAGTTCCACCAGCAAACGCTCGGCAGTCTTCTTGCCGACGCCCGGCACCTTGGTCAGCGCTGAAGTGTCCTGCGCTTGCACGCAGCGCACCAATTCATCGACTTCAAGGCTCGACATCAAGGCCAACGCCAGCTTGGGGCCCACGCCATTGAGGCGGATCAGCTCACGAAAAAAATCGCGATCACGCTTGCCAATGAAACCGTAGAGCAATTGGGCGTCTTCGCGCACGACCAAATGGGTGTGCAAGGCGATCGTCTCTCCGACCGACGGCAGTCGATAGAGCGTGGTCATCGGCACTTCCAGCTCATAGCCCAGGCCGTTTACATCCAGAATCAGGTGCGGCGGCTGTTTCTCAGCCAAGGTGCCGCGCAAACGTCCAATCACGTTTCAAATCCTTAAGCGTTGGCCAGATCTGGCTTACGGGTAACAAAGTGAGCGTGATCGCCGACAGGACAGGCGCAAAACGCTCAACGGACAAAATGAGTGGGCTGATCCTATCAGATCAGAGGCGAAGGCGACCGCCGCGACTGCGAGCCGTGCCCAGACCATGAGGTAACAGACTGGAGCGGGTGTGGGCATGACAAATGGCGATTGCCAGGGCGTCCGAGGCATCGATTTGCGGTTTGCTGGTCAGTTTCAGCATGTGCATGACCATCATCTGCACCTGCTCTTTATTCGCCGAACCGGTCCCGGTTACCGCCTGCTTGACCTGGGTTGCGGTGTATTCGGCGATTTCCAGGCTTTCTTCGGCACCGGCGACGATGGCGGCGCCGCGAGCCTGGCCGAGCTTCAGGGCCGAGTCAGCATTGCGGGCCATAAAGACCTTTTCGATCCCCATGGTGACCGGACCGTAGGTCTGAATGACTTCGCGCACACCGCGATAAACAATTTGCAACCGTTCATGTAACTCGCCGCTGCCGGTACGAATACAGCCCGAGGCCACGTACACGCAGCCACGGCCGGTATCGCGTACCACGCCATAACCGGTAATGCGTGAACCGGGGTCGATACCAAGAATTAAAGTCATAACGCCTGCGGGTTTAGAGAATGAGGCCGGCATGGAACAGGCAGCGTCGGCGAGACATAACGGGAGACCGACACCTGAGCTGCAGGAGCCTGGCTTGCCAGCGATGGCAATCTGAAGACCGGCGCAAGGCTCAAGTGCCTCATCGCTGGCAAGCCAGGCTTCCTGCAGTGACGGGGTCGATCAGCCGAGCTGTTGGGCCACCGATTCCGGGATATCTGCGTTGGAGTACACGTTCTGCACGTCATCCAGGTCTTCAAGCATATCGATCAGCTTGAGGACTTTTTCGGCACCTTCCAGGTCCAGTTCGGCGCTGGTGGTCGGCAACATCACGATTTCCGCGTCATTACCTTTGAAACCGGCCGCTTCCAGGGCATTACGCACGGAGTAGAAACCGGCGAACGAGGTGAACACGTCAATCGAGCCGTCCTCGTTGGTGACCACGTCATCAGCGTCGGCTTCCATGGCTGCTTCCATGAGCGCATCTTCATCAACGCCTGGCGCAAAGGAAATCTGCCCCTTGCGTTCGAACAGATAAGCCACCGAACCGTCGGTCCCCAGGTTGCCGCCGCATTTGCTGAACGCATGGCGTACAGCCGCTGCGGTACGATTGCGGTTGTCGGTCATGCACTCGACCATCACCGCTACGCCGCCCGGGCCATAGCCTTCGTAGCTCAGCTCGACCATGTCATCGGTGTCGGCAGCGCCAGCACCACGGGCAACCGCGCGGTCGATAATGTCACGGCTCATATTCGCGCCAAGGGCCTTGTCCAGCGCCAGACGCAGACGCGGGTTGGAACCCGGGTCACCGCCACCCTGACGGGCCGCGACAGTCAGTTCACGAATCCACTTGGTGAAAATCTTGCCCTTCTTGGCATCCTGACGTTCTTTGCGGTGCTTGATGTTCGCCCACTTGGAATGACCTGCCATAACTCGCTCCGAATTCTCTTTAAAACAATGCCCGCACGCCCATGAAGGCGAGCGGGCAACACAATCTGGATCTGACACAAAGGCGCATCGATCGATACGCCTTTGTGGTCGATCTTACTCAGCCTTAGGCTGTTCGCGCAGACGGATGTGCAGTTCGCGCAATGCCTTGGCATCCACCAGACCTGGTGCCTGAGTCATGACACAGGCAGCACTCTGGGTTTTCGGGAAGGCGATCACTTCACGGATCGACTGGGCGCCAGTCATCAGCATCACCAGACGGTCCAGACCAAAAGCCAGACCACCGTGGGGTGGTGCGCCGTACTTCAGGGCGTCGAGCAGGAAGCCGAATTTCTCTTCCTGTTCCGCTTCGCTGATACCCAACAGACGGAATACCGATTGCTGCATTTCCTTGCGGTGGATACGGATCGAACCGCCACCCAGCTCGGTGCCGTTCAGCACCATGTCGTAGGCACGGGACAGCGCGGTCGCAGGGTTGGCTTCAAGCTCCTCTGGCGTGCACTTCGGCGCGGTGAACGGGTGGTGCAATGCGGTGAAGCTGCCGTCGTCGTTCTCTTCGAACATCGGGAAGTCGACGACCCACATCGGCGCCCACTCGCAGGTCAGCAGGTTCAGGTCGTGACCGACCTTGATCCGCAGCGCGCCCAGGGCTTCGCTGACGATCTTGGCCTTGTCGGCACCGAAGAACACGATGTCGCCATCGACCGCGCCAACGCGATCAAGGATCACATTGAGGTTGGCTTCAGGGATGTTCTTGACGATTGGCGACTGCAAGCCTTCGACGCCTTTGGCGCGTTCGTTGACCTTGATGTACGCCAGGCCCTTGGCACCGTAGATGCCGACGAACTTGGTGTAGTCGTCGATCTTGCTGCGCGGCATGCTCGCCCCGCCCGGAACGCGCAGAGCGGCGATACGGCTTTTCGGATCGTTGGCCGGGCCACTGAAGACCTTGAAATCGACTTCCTTGAGCTGGTCGGCAACGTCAACCAGTTCCAGCGGGTTACGCAGGTCCGGCTTGTCGGAACCGTAACGACGCATGGCCTCGTCCCAGGTCATGTGCGGGAACTCACCGAATTCCAGACCCAGCACTTCCTTGAACAGGTTGCGGATCATGCCTTCGGTCAGGCCGATGATGTCGGCTTCGTTGAGGAAGCTGGTTTCGATGTCGATCTGGGTGAATTCCGGCTGACGGTCGGCACGCAGGTCTTCGTCACGGAAACACTTGGCGATCTGGTAGTAACGATCGAAGCCGGCAACCATCAGCAATTGCTTGAACAGCTGCGGCGATTGCGGCAAGGCGAAGAAGCTACCTGCGTGAGTACGGCTCGGCACCAGATAGTCACGTGCGCCTTCTGGCGTGGCACGGGTCAGGATCGGCGTCTCGACGTCAAGGAAGCCATTCTCGTCCAGGTAGCGACGGATGCTGGTGGTCATGCGCGAACGCAGACGCAGCTTCTCGGCCATTTCCGGACGACGCAGGTCGATGAAGCGATAACGCAGGCGGGTTTCTTCGCCAACGTCAGAGTATTCGTTGAGCGGGAACGGCGGGGTTTCCGCTTCGTTCAGCACTTCCAGCTCGTAGCCCAGCACTTCGATAGCACCGGAAGCCATGTTGGCGTTGCCGGCACCAGCCGGACGCAGACGCACCTTACCGGTGATTTTGACTACGTACTCACTGCGCACACGGTCGGCGGCGGCGAAGGTTTCGGCGCGATCCGGATCGAACACCACCTGGGCCAGACCTTCACGATCACGAATATCGAGGAAAATCACCCCGCCGTGGTCACGACGACGGTGGACCCATCCGCAAAGGGTAACTTCCTGACCTTCCAGGCTTTCGTTCAGTTGGCCGCAATAATGGCTGCGCATCATGGTAGTGGTTTCACTTCTCGTAATTCGAAATTCGATTGGAGGTCTTGCCGCACCACCGCACTTCAATAAGGTGCCTGTGATGCAAGAGCTCGCGCGTGTCGTTCAACTTAGTCAGCTTTGTCGCCGCCGGCCAGATTCTTCTTCGAACCTGTCTTGAAGTCGGTCTCGTACCAGCCGGTACCGCTGAGGCGGAACCCGGGCATGGACAGCATTTTTTTCAGTTCAGGCGCCTGGCAGGCAGGGCAGTCGACCAGCGGCGCCGCGCTGATCTTTTGAATGGCTTCCAGTTGATGACCGCAGGAAGCACATTGATAGTCGTACATCGGCATGGAGTTGTCTCGGCAATCAATTCTACAGCCCGCGCCCGCACGAATAGCCCGGGCTACGCAGCAAAGGGCGCGATTATATCCATTAAATCGAGCCTGTGCAGCCGTATGACTGCACAGGTTGGCGTTCATCCCTATAGAGCTGCTGGCAACGCCTGCTGCTCAAGCTATGCGGCCACCGCGCCAGAGCGCTTGAGGCCATCAGCCATGATCCAGCAACGAGCGCAGCATCCACGCGGTCTTTTTATCTACCTGCATACGCTGGGTCAGCAGATCCGCCGTCGGCTCATCACTGACTTTATCAAGCAACGGGAAGATCCCGGGGTTGGAAAACCAGGAGCCCGAATTCGCTCGGCAAGCGCCGTGACCTCCGAACGCCAGGACGACGACCGATTTCAGCTGCCGGTGAAAAAACAGCGGGCAGCCTGAAAATCCTGATCACCCGTCTAGAACGAGCCTCTACAAGACAAACGGGCGCAACAACTTCCAGGCCGGCGATCAACGGGCACATTTGGCGGCAGCGCCTGATTTGAGAAGGGCCCGGCTTTGCTGTTAAATAGGGATGTGTCGCTGAAGTCCATTTCTCTGACTGCAGCGCATAGGCTGATGCCGCGTACGTGTCCAGCGCCTCATATTGTTCAGAAGCGAACGTTCGCAATCAGCTCTTCCTTGTGATCCGTCTTAACGTGAGTTAATCAAAATGTTGAAAATCGTCCATCTGCTAACGGGCGCTGCAGCCCTGCTGCTGTCCTTTATCCCTAGCCTGCGATCCGAAGCCGTACCTTACCTGCAACAACCCGATGCGCTTTATCTGGCGTTTTTCGGCTTGCTCAACCTGACCCTCGCTCCAGTTATTCCTTACTGGAACAAAGGCCCCCGTTATCAACTGCAAAATCTGGTCAGCGCTCTGCTGGTGCTTGCTGTCGTCCTGCAAACCCTTACGCTGCTCGCTCCTCTGCCAGTAATTGGTGGCCAACCGGCCATCCTGGTCAGCCTTCTGACTGCACTGATCGCCGTTCTCCTGCACCTGGCCATCAGTTTCTATACTCCGTCGCCAGCAGCTGCCCCACAAAGTTACGACATGACCAATCGCGATACCGGTACCGTCAAGTGGTTCAACACCTCTAAAGGCTTCGGTTTTATTTCCCGCGACTCTGGTGATGATATTTTCGTGCACTTCCGTGCTATACGGGGTGAAGGGCATCGCGTCCTGGTCGAAGGCCAGCGCGTGGAGTTCTCCGTCATGAACCGTGATAAAGGCCTGCAAGCTGAAGACGTGATCGCTGCTTTGCCACGCCGCTGATTTCAGCCCCCTATCCCTGCAAAAAAAGAAAACCGCGAGCAGCCAGGCTGCTCGCGGTTTTTTTATGGCTGCCTGTTGAGGCATCCAAAGCAATCAATAATGCGGCGGCGGAGCGTCTTCCTCGAAAGACTCGAACTGCCCGGCCATTTCTTCCTGGCGTTTGAGCAGCGCGGCCATCTGCAATTGCAAACGCTCGACCACCCGTTGCTGTGTGGCGAGCACATCGCTCAACTGTTGAATTGTGTCATCCTGAAAAGCCTGCCGACTTTCCAACTCGGTAATTCTCGCTTCAGAGCTCATTGCTCAGCCCTCCAGAAACTGAAAATCATCAGTCAACACCAATCGCAGCCGCTCGCGAACAGCTAATACCTGCTCTGCACTGTAAGGTTTTGCCGGATGTTTACCCCAGACCGGTGCCGGCCATGCGGCATCTTCACGCTTACGCACAACAACGTGCATGTGCAGTTGACTGACCACATTACCCAAGGTCGCAACATTCAACTTGTCCGCATCGAACGAGTCCTTGAGCATTTCTGCCAATGCCGTGGTTTCTTGCCATAGCTGCTGTTGATCCGCCGCATCCAACTGAAACAACTCACTGATATCCTCGCGACGCGGTACCAGGATGAACCAGGGGTAATTCGAATCGTTGGACAACAGCAACCGACACAAGGGGAAGTCCCCGATCGGTACCGTGTCTTGTTGAAGTCGTGGATCTAAAGCGAACACCGCGCGCACTCCCGCTCAGTTCATCAGTTTTCAGCTTAGCGCCCAACTCAATCGGCTGCTCGCCAAGCGACAGAACAGCAGCATACCTGCGATTGGCACGCCCTTCACGGCGAACAACCGCCCTTGCGCAAACAGCAATCTCCCCGTCCAGCCCGGGGACGCCCCAACATGGAACATTTCTCGCCCAATCGCCCAATCAAGGATCAATGAATAGCCGCACGTCAAAAAATGACCACTAGAAGCCGGGGGCGCCACTTTGCATCTGTCGTCCCCCCTGTATTAATCTCGCCCACCCTGATGAAGTTTTGCACCAAAACCGTACAATACGTCTACGCTGAGTGCGTCGAACATCCGCCGTTTACTCACTCAGAGTGTGGACCGGTAACATTTTTGGTTGCCGCGCTATTTTCATTGGGTACAACACGAGGAAAATAGCGCCGTCAAGCTCAAACAAAGCAATCTTGAAACCCCGGTTTCATGAGGCTTCTGTAGCTCCATCCGAGGTAGTAGAAAAAATCGGTAGCAGAAAACGTGTTTGTGCACGGTTGTTGCATTCACACCCACATCGTCGAAAAGGTGCCTGCTGGAAGTGGTACTTTCAGACAAATAATAATAGTGGCAAGGTCGCCCATGAAGATTTCACTGCCTGGACATAGAACCATTTTACCTATGCTCCGGCCTTTGAAGGCAGTACTGAAGTTGTCAGTCCGGATACAGTGGGACTACAGATATGCGACATCGACCGAGCATTTTGCGACACGCTCGTAAAGAAGCCAAAAGGATAGATACGTAAGTATCGCCAACATTGTCAGCGTGATATAAGTTTGCGCCGACACAAAAAGAAAGAGCCGCCCGGATAATAGAACAGGCGGGACGGCAGTACTCTTCTAAAAACCAAAGGAGCAAATCACGATGCGCGTGATGAAGTGGAGCATGATCGCACTGGCTGTTTCAGCAGGCACCTCGCAGTTCGCAATCGCGTCCTCCCAGGACGACGCCAAGGGCTTTGTTGAAGACAGCAGCCTGAAAGCCAAGACTCGTATGGAGTACATGAACCGCGATTACAAGCACGGCGCTAGCAACCCAACGTCGGGAACTAGTGGCTATCGTCAGGACACGGGTGTCAGCGAACTGCTGACCTACGAGTCCGGCTTCACTCAAGGCACCATCGGCGTCGGTGTTGACGCTATGGCTATGGGCTCCGCCAAACTTGACGGCGGCGCAGGTCGCGCAGGCAACGGCCTGTTCGCGGTAGGTAGCGACCGCAGCGAGCAAAAAACCCAGTCCAAGACTGGCGCTGCAGTCAAGTTCCGTATCTCCGACACCACCTTGAAATACGGCCGTCAATTCGTTGCCAGCCCAGTATTCGCTACCGATGACAGCCGTCTGCTGCCAGAAGTTGCCGAAGGTACTTTGATCACCAGCAAAGAGATCAAAGGCCTTGAGTTGAGCGCAGGTCGTTTCACCGCCCTGAGCAAGCAAACCGGCATGGGCAAGGACAGCATCGGCGGTGTTGCGGATGCTAACGGCAATGGCGGCAGAGGTCTGACTGCTGCCAACATCTTCGGCGCAAGCTATGCCTTCACCGATAACTTCACCGGTGCGCTGGCTGCATCCAAGGTTGATGAATACTTCAAGAAGCAGTACATCAACCTGAACTACACCCTGCCAATCGCAGAAAGCCAGTCCCTGAACTTCGACTTCAACGGTTATAAAACCGAAGGCGACAAGCGCGGCGACCAGGTTGACATGATCGGCGACGGCACCAAAGGCGTAGACAACAAACTGTGGAGCCTGGCAGCTGCCTATACCCTCGGCGCTCACAAGTTCACCATCGCTCACCAACGCTCCAGCGGTGACAATGGTTACTACTACGGTGTCGATGGTAACAGCACAATCTTCGTAGCCAACTCCATTCAGATCTCCGACTTCGTGGGCCGTGACGAACGCTCCTGGCAAGCTCGCTACGACCTGAACATGGCGACCTACGGCGTTCCTGGCCTGAGCTTCATGACCCGTTACGTCAAAGGTGACAACATCACCACCAACGGTCTGGGTGAAGGCAAAGAGTACGAGTGGAACGTCGAGTCCAAGTATGTATTGCAAGAAGGCCCGGCCAAAGACCTGTCCTTCCGTGTGCGCTTCGCTAACTACCACAACAACGAGGCTTTCCGTGGTTACAGCGACAACCTCTACGACACTCGTCTGATTGTTGAGTACCCGCTGAGCATCCTGTAACACCTGCAACACAGCAATTTAGAGCCCGGCGCTACTAAAAAGCCGCTCACCTGATTCAGGTGAGCGGCTTTTTTATTGCGACTCCATTGCAGTTTTTTTCGTTGCAACTACATAGCAAGCTAGCTAAGTATAAAGCAGCCACCCAAGTATCTTCCTCTGCAGAACAAACCATTTGCTCGCACTTCATGCCCGGTGTTACCGGAAGTGTTTTGCGCTGGAAGAATGATTACCGGAGGGGTAAAACACTCAAGGGGCTGATCGCCACTGATGCTTGACCGAACAGCCAAGTCATAACAAGCGACATTACCGCGCAGCTACTTCCTGAACCACACGCATCATTCGCTGAGGGAACGGAACATTAATACCCGCCGCCTTCAGGCGATCACGGGACTGTTCATTGAAGTGGAACAGCACATCCCAGTAATCCGCGGTTTTCACCCAGACACGCAAAGAAACGGTGATCGAGCTGTCGCCCAGCGTCGATACCACAGCCACTGGCGCCGGATCGGTCAGCACTCGCCCGTCATTGGCCAGTTCAAGCAAAACCTCACGAGCCTTCTGCAAGTCGGCTTCGTAATCAACACCTACATCAAGCACGACCTTACGGGTCGGCTGACGGTTGTAGTTGGTGATGATGCCATTGGACAGGTTGCCGTTGGGTACGATGACGGTCTTGTTGTCACCGGTGCGCAACACGGTATGGAAGATCTGAATGCTGTCGACTGTGCCGCTGATGCCCTGCGCTTCGATCCAGTCGCCAATACGGAAGGGACGGAACAGCAGAATCAGCACGCCGCCGGCGAAGTTCGCCAGGCTGCCCTGCAATGCCAAACCAATCGCCAGGCCCGCCGCGCCGATCGCCGCGACGAACGAGGTGGTTTCGATACCAATCATCGAGGCCACGCTGACGATCAGCAGCACCTTGAGAATGATGTTCGCCAGGCTGCTCATAAAACCCTGCAAGGCCTGATCGGCATTGCGCAAGGCCAGCAGCTTGCTGACTTTATGGGTCAGTTTGTTAATCAACCACCAACCGATCGCCAGTGTGATGGCCGCCAGCAGCACCCGGCTACCGTATTCCATGATCATCGGAACCCAGGCTTGGGACGCCCTGACCAGGTGGTCCACTTCCGCATTCAAGTCCATCTATCTCTCCTGATTACCGGGTCCCCGGCTCGCAATACTAATCGGCAGAACGACCAAGATCTCTTGAGCTCAATCGTTTCTGCCCTTCCACGGGCCTCGGACGCCGATA
Source organism: Pseudomonas sp. GW821-FHT04C07 (assembly GCF_059420325.1). NCBI lineage: Bacteria > Pseudomonadati > Pseudomonadota > Gammaproteobacteria > Pseudomonadales > Pseudomonadaceae > Pseudomonas > Pseudomonas sp. GW821-FHT04C07. The sequence continues at coordinate 414,669 of NZ_JBWKTM010000003.1, read as the reverse complement.
ACGCCAGGAGGTTCCCGAAACACTGATCAGTCGCGGAAATTGTTGAACTGCAGCGGCATACCGAACTCCTTGGCACGCAGTGCGGCAATCGCTTCCTGCAAGTCGTCACGCTTCTTGCCGGTGATACGCACCTGCTCACCTTGAATGGCCGCCTGAACCTTGAGCTTGGCGTCCTTGACATGAGCGACGATTTTCTTTGCCATCTCCTTGTCAATACCTTCCTTGAGGGTCGCTTCCTGTTTCATCAATTTGCCGGAAGCGTAAGCGTCCTTGAGCTCGAGGCACTGCACATCGATCTTGCGCTTGACCAGCGCCAATTTGAGGATTTCGATCATTGCCTCCAACTGAAAGTCAGCTTCAGCGGTCATGTTGACGACCAGATCTTTTTCCTTGAACTCAAAGCTGCCTTTGCCTTTCAAGTCATAGCGACGGTCGAGCTCCTTGACGGCGTTCTCGACCGCGTTGGTAACTTCGTGTTTGTCCAGTTCGGATACCACGTCGAACGACGGCATGTAATTTCTCCAATGTCAAAAGGGCGCCGCTCAATATAGATGGAGTACGCCAGGCTTGCGGTTAAAGTGCCGGCTCATTATAACGGGTCTTTCCTCTCCTTCACTGCGAGCCTCGCATGCGTGTGCCAAACAGAGCAAAAAGCTGATGTCGACCACCTGGCACGTTCTCGGCGCAGGCAGCCTCGGCACCTTGTGGGCTACACGCCTGGCCCGGGCCGGCTTGCCAGTCAGGCTGATTCTGCGCGATCAGGCACGCTTGCAGGCCTACCGGGCAACAGGCGGGCTCACGCTGGTGGAGCAAGGTGAAGCACAGTTCTACGAGATCCCTGGTGAAACCGTCGACAGTGGCGAGCCTATCACCCGATTGCTCGTAGCCTGCAAGGCTTACGACGCCGAAAAAGCCGTCGCGCAACTGTCGCCCCGCCTGACTCCCGATGCCGAACTGATTCTGTTACAGAACGGTCTGGGCAGTCAGGACGCGGTCGCGGCGCGGGTCCCGCAGGCGCGTTGCATTTTTGCTTCCAGTACCGAAGGTGCGTTTCGCGATGGCGATTGGCGTGTGGTATTCGCCGGCCACGGTTATACATGGCTCGGTGATGCCGGCCACCCTACCCCGCCAATCTGGCTGGATGATCTGAGCGCGGGCGGCATCCCCCATGAGTGGAGCGCGGATATCCTCACTCGGCTCTGGCGAAAACTGGCGCTCAATTGCGCCATCAACCCGCTGACCGTGTTGCACGACTGCCGTAACGGTGGATTGCTGCAACATCACTGCGAGGTCGCCACCCTCTGCGCCGAGCTGACTGAACTACTGGAGCGTTGCGGCCAGCCGGCAGCAGCGCAAGATCTGCAACACGAAGTCGAGCGAGTCATTCAGGCGACTGCGGCCAATTACTCGTCGATGTATCAGGACGTCGCCAACGGCCGCAGGACCGAGATCAGCTACCTGCTGGGTCATGCCTGCAATGTTGCGTCTCGACATCAGCTGACCCTGCCCCACCTCAATCAGGTACAACAGCGGCTGATCGAGCACCTGCGCACGCGCGGATTGCCCAGCGACTGAGCAGCGGCTACGCTGCCCACTTGTTCCTCTTCAGTGACAACCTCAATGCCATTGCGCCAGCGCCTTGAAAACCTTCCGGTCGGCCAGAAACTGTTCGCGGCCCTGCTGGTTCTGCTAATCACCGTGCTACTGGTCGCCAACCTGACGTTTATCAGCGCCGCGTACTGGATCTCTCAGGAAAGCATGGCACCACAGGCCTTGCAGACCATAGGTCGATTGATCTCCAATCCGAGCCTGGCCGCGCAGGCGCTGGACTCGCCACAAAGCGCCGAAAATCTGCTCAATGAGCTCAACAGCTATTCGCCATTACGCGCAGCCGCACTCTACGACAGCAAAGGCGCACGTCTGGCGCAGTTGCAACACGGCGAACGGCTCAAACTGCCAGAGCGTTATCGGCATATTGAAGCCTGGCAAGTGACCGAGTTTCGCAGCAATCAGCTGATCACCCTGCCCCGCCCCGGCCAGCCGCCAGGGCATTTGCTCTTGGTGGCCAGCAGCGAACTGCCGATGGCGTTCTACACAGGCACCCTGACTGCCAGTCTTGGGATTCTGATCTTCAGTGTGCTGCTGTGGCTGGTGATCGCCCAGCAAATCAAGCGCCTGATCACCCAGCCGATCCACCAACTCGAAGAGCTGTCCCGACAAGTGACCCGCGAGGAGAACTACGCCTTGCGCGCCGCTCGCGGTAATCACGATGAAATCGGCAGCCTCGCCGAAGCCTTCAACACCATGCTTTCGCGGATCGAAGCCCGTGAGCAACAGCTCAAACGTGCACGGGACGATTCCCAGGCAGCTTATGACCAGGCCCAGGGACTTGCCGAAGAGACCCGTCACACCAATCGCAAGCTGGAACTGGAAGTCCAGGTTCGGAGCAAGATCGAGAAGAAACTCACTGGTTTCCAAAACTACCTCAACAGCATCATCGACTCGATGCCCTCGGCGCTGATCGCGCTGGACGAACAGCTCTACGTGACCCAATGGAATCAGGAAGCCAGCGCCCTTTCCGGAACCCGTCTGGACGAAGCCCTGAATCAACCGATCTTCCTTGCGTTCGAGCCGCTAAAACCGTTCCTGCCACAACTCAAGGAAACAGTGGAACAGCACACCGTGGCCAAAATCGAGCGCGTCACCTGGGTCAAGGACGATGAAGCCAGGCACTACGCCCTGACCTTCTACCCGTTGATGGGCGGTGCCGGACGCGGGGTAGTTATCCGGATCGATGACATCACCCAGCGTCTGTCTCTGGAAGAAATGATGGTGCAATCGGAGAAGATGCTCTCGGTCGGAGGCCTCGCCGCCGGCATGGCCCACGAGATCAACAACCCTCTGGGGGCGATCCTGCACAATGTTCAGAATATTCGCCGTCGTTTGTCGTCGGACTTGCCGAAGAACCTCGAACAAGCCGAGCAGATCGGCATCCAGCTGGAGACAGTCAACCGCTATCTGCAAAGCCGTGAGGTGCCACAGTTACTCGACGGCATCCAGCAAGCCGGAGCACGCGCAGCGAAAATCGTGACGCACATGCTCAGTTTCAGCCGCCGTAGCAACCGCCAGTTGGCTCCATGCGATCTGCCGGCGTTGATCGACCAAGCGGTGGAAATTGCCAGCAACGACTTCGATCTGACCATCGGTTTCGACTTCAAGGGCCAAGCCATCGTTCGCCAGTTCGACCCGCAGATGGGCCCGGTTCCGGGCACCGCCAACGAGCTGGAGCAAGTGCTGCTCAACCTGCTGAAAAACGCTGCGCAGGCCATTCACCAGCGTGAAGACGATAGAGAACCAGGGCGGATCACTTTGCGCACCCGCTTGAATCCGCCCTGGGCGGAAATTCAGGTTGAAGACAACGGCATAGGCATGAGTGAAAACGTGCGCAAGCGCACCTTCGAACCGTTTTTCACCACCAAGGAAATCGGCCAGGGCACCGGGCTTGGGCTGTCGGTTTCCTACTTCATCATCACCAACAACCACAAGGGTCAGATGGAAGTACAGTCGACCCTGGGCCAAGGCACCTGTGTCACCTTGCGCCTGCCATTGGCGGGCACCCAGCTCGCCTCCCACGAACTCAGTCAACTGGAGAGGTGAGCATGGGTTTTCGCTTGTCGAAGATTTACACACGCACCGGCGACAAAGGTGAAACCGGTCTGGGCGACGGACGTCGGGTACCCAAGGACCATCCGCGAGTCGAGGCCATTGGCGAAGTCGATACCTTGAACAGCCAGCTGGGATTGTTGTTGGCCGGACTGGCCGAGCAAAGCCGCGAGTGTCCAGGATTGACCGAGGTGATTGAAGTCCTGGCGCCCTGCCAGCATCGCTTGTTCGACCTGGGTGGCGAGTTGGCGATGCCGGTGTATCAGGCACTCAATTCAGGTGAAGTCGAGCGCCTGGAGGCGGCAATCGATCGCTGGAATGAAGAGCTGGGGCCGCTGAAGAATTTCATTCTGCCCGGCGGCTCGGCGTTGATCGCACAAGCGCATATGTGCCGCAGCCTGGCCCGCAGTACCGAGCGACGTTGCCAGCATTTGAACGCCGTCGAACCGCTGACCGGGGTTGGCCTGGCGTATGTCAATCGGCTGTCGGACTTGCTGTTTGTTGCCGCTCGTTTGATCGCTAAACGTCAGGGTGTTGCCGAGATTCTTTGGGAGGCGGCGGCGAAGCCTGAGGTTTAGTCAGGGGGGGCATGTGTCGCCTGTGACGCCGCAATCGCGAGCAAGCTCGCTTACAGTACAGGTGATCGCGTACCCTAGATGTAGGAGCGAGCTTGCTCGCGATGAGGCCAGTGGCTACACCACAGAATCAAGCCTCAGGCCAGAACGCCCGAATCCCCGCCACGCCCTGCGCACCGCTTTCCCAGGCGCGTTGACGTTCGGCCGGGCCGACACCACCGAGCAAAAACACAGGCCTGTTGAAGCCTCTGATCAACTGTGCCGCCAGATCCCAACCCAACGGCTGCCCATCCGGGTGAGTCTGAGTAGGCTGAACCGGCGACAGCGTGACGAAGTCCACGCCCATCTGTTCAGCCAAGGCCAGCTCCTCGGCATTGTGGCAAGAAGCCGCCAGCCAGCGCGACGCGGGCAATGGTCGACCGGCGCTGGCGTACTTGCGCAATTGTGCCGACGTCACGTGCCAACCTGCGGACGGGAAGTCTCCCAGCCACTCGAACGGCCCCTTGAGCATCAATTGCGCCTTGCCCGCACACAGACCCGCCGCATCCACCGCCAGGTCGCGGTACTGTGGGTCATAGCCGTTTGGCGCACGCAGCTGAATCAGTTTGATGCCACCGGCGATGGCTTTCTGTATGCCCCGTAGCAAGGCCGGGGTTTCCAGACCGTCTGGGGTGATCAAGTATTCACCCGGCAAACGGGCCGCCGCGACAATCGGCTGGTTGGCAGCCGGAAACTCATAGCCCGTCAAATCCCGGGCAGCCACCCAGGCCAAGGGTTGCCCCTCGGCGCCATGAGGTTCGCCGGTAAAGCTTGAGACTTCCCAGACATCCAGCAATACCTGCTTGTCCGGGTAGTCATGTTGCACTTTGATCAACGGTCGAGCCGCGCTGACCACAATGCCCAACTCTTCCTGCAGCTCGCGGGCAAGCGCCGTCTCCACCGCTTCGTCCGCCTCGACCTTGCCGCCGGGAAACTCCCAAAGGCCACCCTGATGCTGAGTGTCGGCACGTCGGGCGATGAGAATCTTGCCGTTGCTATCACGGATAACGGCCGCAGCCACATGTACTCGTTTCACCGTACTACTTCCTCTAAACCGGCCTTCTGCCAGGCCTTGAAGGCTGGCCATTGGTAAATCGTTTCGACATACGCCGCATCGACCGCCGGCAAGGCCACCCGATAGGTGCGCAAACGCACGGCAATCGGCGCAAAGAATGCGTCCGCCAGGCTGACCCGACCAAACAGGAAAGGCCCGGGCTCGGTAGCGGCCGCGCGGCATTCAGCCCACAGCGCCAGCATGCGTTCGATATCGGCCTGCGCTTCAGGTGGCATCGGCGACAGTGGAGCATCGTGGCTCAGGTCGAACGGCATATTGCCGCGCACCCCGAAGAAACCACTGTGCATTTGCGCGCAAGCGGATCGCGCCTGGGCACGGGCGGCGATGTCACGCGGCCACAAATCGACCTCTGGAAAGCGCTCGACCAGGTATTCGGCAATCGCCAGCGAGTCGGCAATGGTGCCGTGCTCGGTTTTCAGTAGAGGGACTTTGCCGGTAGGCGAATGCTTGAGGAGCAACTGACGGGTGTCAGGCTGGTTCAGTTTGATCAGTTCTTCGGTGTAAGTAGTGCCGGTCAGTTCAAGCGCCAACGCACCACGCAAGGACCAGGAAGAATAGAGTTTGTCGCCGATGATCAGGTGGAAGCTCATGTTCAGACACCTTCAATGAGGAGAATCGCGGGACTCCCTTGTAGGAGCGAGCTTGCTCGCGATGGACTCAAGGGCGGCGTGTTTACTCAGAAAACACGCGTTATCGTTAACGTCCATCGCGAGCAAGCTCGCTCCTACAAGGGGAACGGGGTACTGGCGAAATCGTAATTACGTACGGTATTCGGCGTTGATTTTCACGTATTCGTGGGACAGGTCGGTGGTCCAGATCGTTTCACTGCAATCCCCGCGGCCCAGTTCGATGCGAATGGTGATCTCTTCCTGCTGCATTACCGCCGCGCCTTGCGCTTCGGTGTAAGTCGCTGCGCGCGCACCGTGGCTGGCGATGCAGACTGAACCCAGAAACACGTCGATCTTGCTCACGTCCAGATCCGGTACACCAGCACGGCCGACGGCAGCAAGAATACGACCCCAGTTCGGATCGGAAGCGAACAACGCGGTCTTGATCAGCGGCGAGTGAGCCACGGTGTAACCGACGTCCAGGCATTCCTGATGATTAGCGCCGCCGTTTACCTCAACCGTGACGAACTTGGTCGCGCCCTCGCCGTCACGGACGATGGCCTGAGCCACCTCCATGCAGACTTCGAACACCGCCTGCTTGAGTGCCGCGAACAGCGGACCGCTGGCCTCGGTAATTTGCGGCAGATCAGCCTTGCCAGTGGCAATCAGCATGCAGCAATCGTTGGTCGAAGTATCGCCATCGATAGTGATGCGGTTGAACGATTTGTTGGCGCCGTCCAGCAGCAGGTTCTGCAACACATCGCGGGAGACTTTAGCGTCGGTGGCGATGTAGCCGAGCATCGTCGCCATGTTCGGGCGAATCATCCCTGCGCCTTTGCTGATGCCGGTGACAGTGACAGTCACACCGTCGTGCTGAAACTGGCGGCTCGCACCCTTTGGCAGGGTGTCGGTGGTCATGATGCCGGTGGCGGCGGCGGCCCAGTTGTCCACGGACAAATCGTCGAGGGCGGCTTGCAGGGCGCCTTCGATCTTCTCGACCGGCAGCGGCTCGCCAATCACGCCTGTGGAATACGGCAATACCAGATTGGCGTCGACACCGGTCAATTCAGCCAGTTTGGCGCAGGTACGCGCGGCAGCGGCCAGTCCTGGCTCGCCAGTACCGGCGTTGGCATTACCGGTGTTGGTCAGCAAATAACGCACCGGACCTTGCACTCGCTGCTTGGCCAGGATCACCGGAGCGGCGCAAAAGGCGTTCAGGGTGAACACGCCCGCAACCGTGGAGCCTTCAGCGCAGCGCATGACCACAACATCCTTGCGCCCCGGGCGCTTGATGCCGGCCGAAGCAATACCGAGTTCAAAACCGGCAACCGGGTGCAACGTTGGCAAAGGACCAAGACCAACAGCCATGAAAGCGCTCCTCTAATGTGATGTCAGCACTGTCGTCACGAAGGACAGTGTTTCAAATGGAAAAACGCCGCGACGGCTGATGCCGGTCGCGGCGCGGGTATTTCAGTGTCTGGCGGAAATCTTAGTTGATCTGGCCGTGACAATGTTTGAACTTCTTGCCCGAACCGCAGTAGCACAGTTCGTTGCGACCCAGCTTCTGCTCATTGCGAACCGGCGCAGCGGCAAGGGCGACATCGAGATCAACGCCCTCATCCAATGCTTCCGGATGCTCCAGCCCAGGGGCTTGGGCGTGTTCGAACTGCATGCGTTGAGCCAGGGATTCGGCTTCCTGACGCAAACGAGCTTCTTCTTCGATTGGATCTTCGCGGCGAACCTGTACGTGGGACAACACACGAATGGAGTCGCGCTTGATCGAATCCAGCAGCTCGGAGAACAAGGTGAAGGACTCGCGCTTGTACTCCTGCTTCGGGTTCTTCTGTGCATAGCCGCGCAAGTGGATGCCGTGGCGCAGGTGATCCATGGTCGACAGGTGGTCTTTCCACAGGTCATCCAGCACGCGCAGAACGATTTGTTTCTCGAAGGTGCGCAGTGCTTCGGCACTCGCTTGCTCTTCTTTCTCGTTGTAAGCGGCCAGCAGTTCGGCCATCAGCTTCTCGCGCAGAGTCTCCTCGTAGAGGTGATCGTCTTCGTCGAGCCACTGCTGGATTGGCAGTTTCACACCGAAGTCACTCGACAGAGCGGCTTCAAGGCCGGCTACATCCCACTGCTCAGGCAGCGACTGCGGAGGAATGTGTGCGCTGACGGTAGCGTTGAGCACGTCCTGACGGAAGTCGGCGATGGTTTCACCGATGTTATCGGCGGCCAACAAACTGTTACGCATGTGATAGATCACTTTACGTTGTTCGTTGTTGACGTCATCGAACTCGAGCAGTTGTTTACGAATGTCGAAGTTGCGACCTTCTACCTTGCGCTGAGCCTTTTCGATAGCGTTGGTCACCATGCGGTGCTCGATTGCTTCGCCGGGCTGCATGCCCAGGGCTTTCATGAAGTTCTTCACCCGATCAGAGGCGAAGATGCGCATCAGGCTGTCTTCAAGCGACAGGTAGAAACGGCTGGAGCCAGCGTCACCCTGACGACCGGCACGACCACGCAACTGGTTGTCGATACGGCGCGATTCGTGACGCTCGGAAGCGATGACCTGCAAGCCGCCCGATTCGAGCACTTGCTGGTGACGTTTCTGCCAGTCAGCCTTGATCTGGGCGATCTGCTCAGGGGTCGGATCCTCAAGGGATGCTACTTCCACTTCCCAGTTACCGCCCAACAGGATGTCGGTACCACGACCGGCCATGTTGGTGGCGATGGTCAGTGCGCCCGGACGACCGGCCTGGGCGATGATTTCTGCTTCTTTTTCGTGGAACTTGGCGTTCAGAACCTTGTGTTCGATGCCTTCCTTCTGGAGCAGACTGGACATGTGCTCGGAAGTTTCAATGGTCGCAGTACCCACCAGCACCGGACGGCCCTGGGTCATGCATTCCTTGATGTCGGCAATGATAGCGGCGTATTTCTCGTCCGCAGTGAGGAACACCAGGTCGTTGTAGTCTTTACGCGCCAGCGGTTTGTTCGGTGGAATGACCATTACCGCCAGACCGTAGATCTGGTGGAATTCGAACGCTTCGGTGTCGGCCGTACCGGTCATGCCGGACAGTTTGTTGTACAGACGGAAGTAGTTCTGGAAGGTGGTCGAAGCCAGGGTCTGGCTTTCGGCCTGGATGTTCAGGCCTTCTTTGGCTTCGATGGCCTGGTGCAGACCTTCCGAGAGACGACGTCCCGGCATGGTACGACCGGTGTGTTCGTCGACCAGCACAACCTGACCGTCCTGAACGATGTATTCGATGTTGCGGTGGAACAGCTTGTGCGCACGCAGACCGGCATAAACGTGGGTCAGCAGGCCCAGGTTATGTGCCGAATACAGGCTCTCGCCCTCGGCCAGCAAACCAATGCGGGTCAGCATCTCTTCGATGAACTGGTGACCGGCTTCGTTCAGCTCGACCTGGCGGGTCTTCTCGTCGATGGTGTAGTGGCCAGCCTTGGTGACTTCGCCTTCCACTTCTTCGACATGCAGCTCCAGGAGCGGGATCAGCTTGTTGATCTCGATATAGAGCCTGGAGCTGTCTTCGGCCTGACCGGAAATGATCAGCGGGGTACGGGCTTCGTCGATCAGGATCGAGTCGACTTCGTCGATTACCGCAAAATTGAGCTCACGCTGGAATTTTTCTTCCATGCTGAAAGCCATGTTGTCGCGCAGGTAGTCGAAACCGAATTCGTTGTTAGTGCCGTAGGTGATGTCGGCAGCATAGGCAGCACGCTTCTCTTCCGGCGGCTGGAACGGCGTCACCACACCGACCGTCATGCCGAGGAATTCATAGAGCGGACGCATCCAGTTGGCGTCACGACGAGCCAGGTAGTCGTTCACGGTTACAACGTGCACGCCCTTGCCGGACAGCGCGTTCAGGTAAACGCCGAGTGTCGCCACCAGGGTCTTGCCTTCACCTGTACGCATTTCTGCGATCTGGCCTTCATGCAAGGTCATGCCGCCGATCAACTGCACATCGAAGTGGCGCATGCCCATGACACGCTTACCGGCTTCACGGGCAACCGCAAAGGCTTCAGGGAGGAGCTTGTCGAGGGTCTCGCCTTTGGCTATGCGGGCCTTGAACTCTTCGGTCTTGGCGCGCAATTGCTCGTCCGAAAGGGCCACCATTTGCTCTTCGAAGGCATTGACGATCTGTACCGTCTTGAGCATGCGTTTGACTTCGCGCTCGTTCTTGCTTCCAAAAAGTTTCTTTAACAAAGGCGCAAACATATCGACAGGTTCTTCCACACATAGGGATGGAGGGCGGCCCCGTGAGTCGCCCGTGCAGCCCTTATGGCCGCATGCGAACGAGTATTCTACCCGGAAACGATTGTGAGGAAAGTGGCGTTATTCCACGATGCTGGCACAGCGCTGTGACGGGGCTCACTTTAAATAGGGGCTTTTTGCTGAACTTCAACCCAATCGCGGTAGAAGTTACTCGTTGATTTAATGGGTAAACCAGCTGTAAAGCAATGGGGGACAAGCGCGTCCGGCACTTTCTGCTACCATGGCGGTTCTGTTACTTCAGGTGTCTGATCATGGCTTTTCGCCCTCTTACGGCCAGAGCACCCGCCGTCCTGCTTCGCGAAGCCAAGCCTTTAAAAGCGATATTCAGCCACGCTCAACGTTTAGCGCATTTACAGCGTTTGCTTGAAAGCCAGCTGCAACCCGCCGCTCGTGAACACTGCCATGTGGCTTCCTGGCGTGAAGGCAGTTTGTTGCTGATCGTCACCGACGGTCACTGGGCGACCCGGCTGCGCTATCAGCAAAAACGCCTGCAGCGTCAGTTACAGGTGTTCGACGAATTCTCCAGCCTGACGCGCATTCTGTTCAAGGTTCAACCCCCCACTGTGCAACAAGGCGCAGCCGGCCACACCATGGACTTGTCGACAAACGCCGCCGAGACCATTCAGGCCACCGCCGACGGTATCAGCGACCCCAACCTGCGCGCCGCTCTGGAGCGTCTGGCCAGCCACGCCAAACCACGGACCAATTGCCGGTCCAACTGATTGGCTGCCTGACGCATGGCCGACTTCAACATTTGTCCGCCCGCCGTCCCCAGAAACTCACCGGCCTTGTCAGTGAAGCCCGGTTCTTCAGCCGCCTTGCCCGACGCGGCACCGGGCTCTGGCACCAGCCCTTTGCGGCTCATCAGCACTTGATAGCGCCGATTCACGATCGATCGGTTTGTCATAACGTCCGACCAACGGTGAGCCGGCGATCAGGGCGGCACGCTCGGCGTCACTCAAAGGCCCGATTCGCGATTGCGGCGCAGCCACCAGAACACGCTGGACCATCGCAGTCACCCAAACCAAACCGCACAAATCGCCTTTGATGTCGGCGGCAAACACTGCAACGCCGGCATCGCTGAAGGCTTGCGCCAGACGTTGCAGGGTCACGGTTTTCCCGTACCGGTAGCTCCGGCCACCAGCCCGTGACGGTTGGCCAGACGCATGGCCTGAGCAATTGGTTGTCCCTCAAGATCGGCACCGATAACGAGTTGCAGTGAGCCAGGCATTTTGTCACCCATGGTTAATCTTTAGCCCTGCACGGTCGATATAGAAAAGCGAGAGACAAGAGAAGACTGAAAATAAGGTCCGATAATTCCCTAAGGAGAGATGGAAATATCAGCTTACTTTCAACATTGCCCATTTTGCGCGCTTTCATAGCCGCTCGCCCTGGACATTAAGACCTTAGCGGACACCACAGTCATGAACAAAAATCTGCGCTTCAGCCATAAAATACTGCTTGCCGCCGCCCTGATCGTTATTGCCGCCTTCGCCTCCTTCACGCTGTACAACGACTATTTGCAGCGTAGTGCGATTCGCCAGGACCTGGAAAATTACCTGCAGGAAATGGGCACCGTCACAGCGAAGAATATCCAGACCTGGCTCGCCGGCCGCAGTTTGTTGATCGAAAACCTTTCACAGTCCGTTGCGCTCAACCCGGACATGGGTAACGTCGCCAATCTGCTTGAACAGAAGGCAGTAACCTCCAGTTTCATGGGCGCCTATCTAGGGAACAAGGACGGCACCTTTCTCATTCGCCCGGACAGCAAAATGCCGGACGGCTACGACCCGCGCGCCCGTCCCTGGTACAAGAGCGCAGAGAGCAGCAGTGGCTCGGCGTTGACCGAACCTTACATCGATCTGGCTTCCGGCCAGTTAGTGATTTCCATCGTCAACAGCGTGCTCAAGGGCGGCCAGAACGTCGGCGTGGTTGGCGGCGATCTGAGCTTGCAGGTGATTGCCGATAGCATCAACGCACTGGATTTCGGCGGTATGGGGTATGCATTTCTGGTAAGTGCCGACGGCAAAATTCTCGTGCACCCGGATAAGGCCTTGGTGATGAAGACGCTCAAGGACGTCTACCCGCAAGACACTCCGCGCCTGAGCAAAGACCTGAGCGAAATTGAGGTCAATGGTAAAACCCGCATCGTCACTTTTACCCAGATCAAGGGACTGTCCTCGGTCAACTGGTACATCGGTCTGTCCGTCGACAAGGACAAAGCCTTCGCGAAGCTCAGCAATTTCCGCACCTCGGCAATCGTTGCCACTATTATTGCCGTGGCCATCATCATCGCCCTGCTCGGCATGCTGATTCGCATCCTGATCCAGCCACTGCACACAATGACCCGCGCGATGCAGGACATTGCCGAAGGTGAAGGCGACCTGACCAAGCGCCTGACCATCCAGACGCAGGACGAGTTCGGCATCCTCGGCACCGCATTCAACCGCTTCGTCGAGCGGATTCACACCTCGATTCGAGAAGTCGCCTCCGCCACCGGCCAGGTCAACGAAGTGGCCTTGCGGGTGGTCAGCGCTTCCAACTCATCGATGTTCAACTCCGACCAGCAGGCTTCGCGTACCAGCAGCGTTGCCGCGGCGATCAACCAGCTCGGCGCTGCCGCCCAGGAAATCGCCCAGAACGCCGCCCTCGCCTCGCAGCATTCCAGCGATGCACGCAGCCTGGCCGAGGATGGTCAGCAAGTGGTCGACAGAAGCATCAAGGCGATGAATCAGTTGTCCAACATGCTGAGCGCTTCGAGCACCAACATCGAGTCCCTCAATAGCAAGACGGTGAACATCGGGCAGATTCTCGAAGTGATCACCAGCATTTCCCAACAAACCAACCTGCTGGCGCTCAACGCAGCCATCGAAGCGGCTCGGGCCGGTGAAGCCGGGCGTGGTTTCGCAGTGGTCGCCGATGAGGTGCGCAACCTGGCTCATCGCACCCAGGAGTCTGCGCAACAGGTACAGACCATGATCGAAGAACTGCAGGTCGGGGCCCGTGAGTCGGTAAGCACCATGGGCGAAAGCCAGCGCCACAGCCAAGACAGCGTGGAAATCGCCAACCTCGCCGGCGAGCGCCTGAACAGCGTGACCCAGCGCATCGGCGAGATCGACGGCATGAACCAGTCGGTAGCCACCGCCACCGAGGAACAGACCGCCGTGGTCGAATCGATCAACGTCGATATCACCGAGATCAATACCCTCAACCAGGAAGGCGTGGAAAACCTGCAATCGACCTTGCGCGCGTGCTCCGACCTGGAGCAGCAAGCGGCGCGCTTGAAGCAGTTGGTGGGCAGCTTCCGGATCTAGCGGTCTCCTGGGCCTCATCGCGGGCAAGCCTCGCTCCTACAGAGGTATGCTCTCACCTGTAGCAGCGAGGCTTGCCCGCGATGAACGATAACGCGGTGTACCAGCAATTCCGTGTCGCTGGTTTCGCGGGCAGCCTCGCTCCTACAGGTGGGCTGTGTATTGCGCACATCCCGCACCGAACATCTATCCTTCATAAAGGTCAACCCTAAAGGGAACACCGGATAGGAGGGATGCTCATCGTGCATATCGCTGACATAACCATGTTCTACGCCCCTGCCAGCGGTGGCGTGCGCACTTATCTGGATGCCAAACACCGTCGCCTGGGACGTCAGCCAGGTATCCGTCACAGCTTGCTGATCCCCGGGGCGTATCTGAGTGAGCAGGACGGTATTTACACAGTCCCGGCTCCCGCCGTGCCCTTCGGTAAAGGCTACCGTTTCCCTTGGCGTCTGACGCCCTGGCGCAATGCTCTGCGCGACCTGCAACCGGACTTGATTGAAGTCGGCGATCCTTACCTCACCGCTTGGGCCGCCCTGGACGCTCGCCGTCAACTGGACGTGCCGGTGATCGGCTTTTATCACTCGGACCTGCCACTGCTGGCGAGCAACCGCATGGGCAACTGGTGCACACCGAATGTCGAAGCGTATATCCGTAAGCTGTATGGCAATTTCGATCGGGTATTGGCACCCAGCCAGGTCATGGCTGACAAGCTGATCGGTCTTGGGGTGAAAAACGTTTTTGTGCAGCATTTGGGTGTGGACCTGCAAACCTTCCACCCGAGCGCTCGAGACCCGTCTTTACGCGCCGAACTGGGCATTGCCGAAAGCACCCGCCTGCTGATCTTCGCCGGGCGTGGCTCCAAGGAAAAGAATCTGCCGGTTCTGCTCAGTTGCATGAAACACCTTGGCAACCACTATCACCTGCTGCTGGTCGGCTCCTCCATGCCGGCCGCGGTGCCGAATAACGTCACGGTAGTCGGTGAGTTCTACCCCGCACAACAGCTTGCCAGGCTGTTGGCCAGTTCTGATGCGCTGCTCCACGCCGGCGACCAGGAAACCTTCGGTCTGGTGATCCTCGAAGCCATGGCCAGTGGAATACCGGTTGTCGCCGTGGCTGCCGGTGCGCTCAAAGAGATCGTCACACCCGTCTGCGGTCTGCTCTGCACACCGGACGACCCGCTGGCGATGGCCAATGCCGTGCGTGAACTGTTCACTTTCGGCAGCGCCACAATCGGCCGGCAGGCCCGACGCCATGTCGAACAGCATTATGCCTGGGACGCAGTGGTGAGCAGTCTGTTGGGGCACTATCGCGCCGTGCTCGGCAACCAGCAGCCGCTGCGGGCCCATGGTTGAGCCCATGAGCTCCCCCAGTGTGTTACTGGTCCTGCATGACGTTGCGCCACAAACCTGGGCGGACTATCAGCCGTTTGTCGAAGCGGTGGATGCACTGGGTAATGTGCCCATGACCTGGTTGGTGGTGCCCGACTTCCACAAGCACAATGCGCTGGACGCCCATCCGGGATTTCGTTCCCTGCTGACCCGCCGCATAGCCCTGGGCGATGAGCTGGCGCTGCACGGCTATTTTCATTGCGACGACAGCCCCATTCCAGTGAATCCACGGGATTGGTTCATGCGGCGGATTTATACCCATGAGGGCGAATTCTACGCACTGTCGCAAAACGCTGCCCTCGACCGCTTGCACGCCGGGATCGAACTGTTCCAGCGCTATCACTGGCCACTGGAAGGTTTTGTCGCGCCGGCCTGGCTGATGAGCCAGGGTACGCGCCAGGCGCTACGCCAACTGCCGCTGCACTACACCAGCGATCCACAGCATCTTTATCGTTTGCCGGACTTCACTCCGGTCGATGCACCGGGGCTGGTCTGGAGTTCGCGCAGTGCCTGGCGCCGTGGTCTGTCGAAGATACTCAACGATCAACGCGAACAGCGTTGGCGGCAAGCAACGGTTATTCGCCTCGGCTTGCACCCGGTGGACATGCGCCACGGGTACTCGCGAAACTATTGGCTACAAACCCTCAAGCGCTTGCTGGCTGACGGTCGCGTGCCGATGACCAAGGCCAACTGGCTGTCAGCTCAAACCACGACTGCCAGGTATGCCGCATGAGGAGGGCAATCTGGCTGGCCGTCGCCTTATTGCTGGCCAT
Source organism: Pseudomonas sp. GW821-FHT04C07 (assembly GCF_059420325.1). Classification (NCBI taxonomy): domain Bacteria; kingdom Pseudomonadati; phylum Pseudomonadota; class Gammaproteobacteria; order Pseudomonadales; family Pseudomonadaceae; genus Pseudomonas; species Pseudomonas sp. GW821-FHT04C07. Next base: position 398,946 of record NZ_JBWKTM010000003.1, on the reverse strand, counting down.
GCTGGTCCCCTTCTTGCTGGGCGGTAGCGATATGTGGCTGCGAGTGCAGCGTTTCCCGCTCGCGCTGTTACTGACGATGCCGGGCATGATTGTGCTGTGCTGGGTACTGAATTCGGTGCGCCTGCGCTTGTTGCTGGGTGAGCAGCGCGGCCAGATCGGACGCCTGAAAAGTCTCGGGGTGGTGATGTCCACCGAGTTCGCCATGTGCGCGACGCCCGGAGGCAGTGGCGGCCCATTGACGTTGATGGCTCTGCTGGCGCGCAACGGCGTGCGCCCAGCCCATGGCAGTGCCGTGTTTGCCATGGATCAACTGAGTGATTTGCTGTTCTTTCTGTGCGCATTGAGCGCCATTCTGATTTACGCGCTGTTCCAGCATTTGAGTCAAAACCTCGAATGGATGCTGACCCTGAGCGCCATCTCGATGTTTGGCGGGCTGTGCAGCGGCGTGATCCTGGCGCGCTACCACCGCTTGCTGATTCGCCTCAGCGGTCGGCTGCTCAAACGCATGAACGTCAAAGCCCTTACCCGACGTCGATGGGCACGCAAGCTGCTCCACTTTCTGGTGGCCTTCACCGCCACCCTCAAATTGCCGTGGCAAACACTGGCCCGCGTGTTTGCCCTGACCTGCCTGCATTGGGCCTTACGCTACAGCGTGCTGTATCTGGCCTTGCGTGGTCTGGGCGTGGACGTGCAGTGGGCCTGGAGCTTTCTGGTCCAGATGCTTTCACTCAGCGCCGGGCAATTGAGCCTGCTTCCCGGCGGTGCAGGTGCGGCCGAGATCACTTCGGCAGCGCTGTTGGCGCCGATGGTGGGCAAGTCAACTGCGGCAGCAGCGATTCTGATCTGGCGGGCCGTGACCTACTACTTCTATCTATTGGCAGGCGGGCCGGTATTCCTGCTGATGGTCGGGCGACCGTTATTGCACAAGCTGATGAAACTCAAACAGGCTTAGAGGCGGGTTCCCTCGCCGGTTCATCCTGTAATTGCTCCCACAACTCGGCGGCGCCAGGAAAGTCAGTGCCGTCCTGCGAACTCAGATCATCCGGGTCATAGCGGCTCAAGCAACCCTCACCTACCGTCGCCGGAGCTTTGGACGTCGCTTTATCCAGTGGATCAGCCATGTTCATGTCCTCCAGGCACAACCGGGTGCATTCGGATCATTCCCACGTCCAACCGTCTGCGTGGGAATGCATCCTGTGACGCTCTGCGTCAACTCTCGATAGCGGACGCGGAGCGTCCATGGCGGCATTCCCACGCAGAGCGTGGGAACGATCATCAGAACACCACGGTTTTGTTGCCGTGTACCAGTACCCGATCTTCCAGGTGATAGCGCAGGCCGCGGGCCAGCACCATCTTCTCGACGTCACGGCCGAAACGCACCATGTCTTCGATGCTGTCGCTATGGCTGACACGTACCACGTCCTGCTCGATGATCGGGCCGGCATCCAGCTCTTCGGTCACATAGTGGCAGGTTGCGCCAATCAGCTTCACGCCGCGCATGGAAGCTTGGTGATACGGCTTGGCGCCGACAAAGGACGGCAGGAAACTGTGGTGAATATTGATGACCTTGTGGGCATATTCACGGCACAACTCGGGCGGCAGGATCTGCATGTAACGGGCAAGTACCACGACTTCAGCGTCGTGCTGTTTGACCAGGCGCGAGACCTCGGCAAACGCCGGCTCTTTGTCCTGCGGATTCACCGGCACGTGGTAATAAGGAATGCCGTGCCACTCGACCATGCTGCGCAGGTCGTTGTGGTTGGAAATAACGCAGGAAATTTCGCAGTCCAGCTCGTCGCTGTGCCAACGGTGCAGAAGGTCCGCCAGACAATGGGACTCACGGCTGGCCATCAACACCACACGCTTCTTCTGTTCGGTATCCGTGATGCGCCAGACCATCGAGAACTCTTCGGCAATCGGCGCAAACGCCTCGCGAAAAGCCTCAAGCCCGAAGGGCAGCGAATCGGCACGAATCTCGTGACGCATAAAGAACCAACCACTGAGATTATCCGAGTGATGGCTCGCTTCGGTGATCCAGCCGTTGTGGGATGCCAGAAAGTTACTGACTTTAGCAACGATGCCGACGCGGTCCGGGCAAGCAATCACCAGCCGAAAAGTGCGCATGAGGGGGAAACTCCAGAACTTCGCAAAGGCGGTCATTCTAGCCATTGCGCGGTAAAACTGCAGTATTCCTGACGTTTTGATCGATCGGCTCGTCAGACGCGGACTGCCGTTGCGCCCCCCCCTTTGCTGCGTTCAAAACCCGCGAGGTCTTTTCCTAAAATTGCGCAAGGCTTCTATTGTGAGCATCTGTGACAACGCAATCACCGCATTAAACTGATTCCGGGAGTTTTTCGCTAACCACTCTAATTAAATTAAGTAAAACCCCGCATAAATGTTTACTTGCCGAAACTGCCTGCCTATCATTAAGACACTGTAACCTTGTCATCCAGTGCCCAACATAGGTAGTCCTCATGTCCTTGATCAACGAATACCGCGCCACCGAAGAAGCTATCAAAGAGCTGCAAGCCCGTTTGAAGAATCTGTCCCAAGACGACAAACTGCAAACCGAGCTGGAATTCGAAGGCAAACTGCGCACCCTGATGGGCGAATATTCAAAATCCCTGCGCGACATCATTGCGCTGCTGGATCCAGAATCCAAAACCAGCAAAGCTCCACGTGGTGCTGTGAAAACTACCGGCACCAAACGTGCTCGCAAGGTTAAACAATACAAAAACCCGCACAATGGCGAAGTCATTGAAACCAAAGGTGGCAACCACAAGACTCTGAAAGAGTGGAAAGCCAAGTGGGGCGGTGATGTGGTTGAAGGCTGGGCTACCCTGCTGGGCTAAGTGAAACACCCGTCGCGGACCACTTTGCGACCTGAAAAAAACGCCAGCTAGCTGGCGTTTTTTTATACCTGCGGTTCAGGCAAGTGAACTCACTGATTTCAAAGACTCAACCGCTTGCGTAACGATTGAGCATAATCGTGCCACTCATTGAGCACTTGGCGCTGAACCGATGTAGCACTTGCCGATAACTCGACGGTGGCCTCATTAAAAGCGTTCAGCGTATTGGGCGCCCCCCATTCAGACGCTGACAAACGTTGCTGACAGAATAATCGCCAGCGCTCTTGTTCCTGACCACTCAAGGTGCCTGGAAAGTTACGGGCGCGGTAGCGAAATAGTAATTCCGGCAAGCGCTCATCATCGAACGGCCATTGCTCTTGCGCTAATTGAGCAGGGTCGGCAGTCCTGACTTGCTCACATAAACGGCGATCCCTGTCACCAATAAAGCCATCGTATAACTGTTGCTCAGGGTCCAGGCTAGGGACAAAGTCCTCGCTGGAATAAATAGCCTGGACTTTATCTCGCCAAACTTCTTGTGCGTCAGTTAGCCGCAGCGCTCTGGCCTGATACTCAGCCACATCCAATTGCAGGCGCTGCCGATCTTCGGCCCGCAGTACCGATAACGGTGCCACCACCGGGCAACGGTTGATATGAATCAGTTTGAGCGGTACGGGCAACTCGCCTTCCGCCAGATCGTCGTGGCGTGTATACAGCCGCTGACGCAAGGATTCGACGTCCGGATCCATCAACCCCTGTGGATCGAGGTGCAGATCGCAAACGATCAAGGCATTACGATTACGCGGATGCCAGGCCAGCGGCAGAACCACGCCAATGTAATGCCGGGCAGCGGAAAACCGCCCCGAGATATGCACCATCGGCTGCAACAGCTTTATCTGGTCCATGACCCGTTGCTTGCTGCGCAACTGGAACAACCAGTCATACAACTTCGGCTGCTTGTCGCGAATCAACCGCGCCAGGGCAATCGTCGCCCGTACATCGGACAATGCATCGTGAGCCTGACCATGGTCGATGCCGTTGGCAGCCGTCAGACGCTCAAGTTTCAGCGTGACACGGCCTTCCTCCTCAGGCCAGACAATGCCTTGCGGGCGCAGCGCATAGGCGGCGCGAACCACATCGATCAGATCCCAGCGACTGTTACCGCCCTGCCACTCGCGGGCATATGGGTCGAAAAAATTCCGGTACAGGCTGTAGCGAGTCACTTCATCGTCGAAACGCAGCGTGTTGTAGCCAGCACCACAGGTACCGGGGGCCGCCAATTGCGCATGGACCCGGGTCATGAAGTCGGCTTCGCTCAGGCCCTGCTCAGCCAGTCGGCTCGGGGTAATGCCGGTAATCATGCTGGCCGCCGGATGCGGCAGGATATCGTCGCTTGGCTGGCAGTAGAGATTGACCGGTTCACCTATCTCATTGAGCTCGGCATCGGTACGGATCCCTGCCACTTGCAACGGGCGGTCGCAGCGCGGGTTGATGCCGGTGGTTTCATAGTCGTACCAGAAGATGGAGGTCACGGGCTATTCCTGATCTAAAGACCGGCAAAGTCTAGGCGTTCACAGGCTGGCCCGACCAGCGATGTCTGCATTCAATCGTTAGCAGCTACATTGTCTGTCATACAGGGTTATGTCGTTTGCCCCTCGCAAACGCGACTACACAACCTTGCGCCACTGCCTACACATCCGCCAGAATCGCCCCGCTTGTGCGCCTTGCCCCACGCCACTAAGGTTCTCCTGTCGCTGCCCATCAGCGATCGGGTTTAGTAGCCCGTGGTTAATTAGGCAAGTTGCATTAGCTTCACTCAGTCAGGCTTCCCTATCGCCTGCACTTGATGGTGGCTGTGCGCAGGGCGCCCTCGGGCGCGCCGGCTTTGCTTGGTTCCCCGGTCTACTAACCTGCGTACAGCCGCCACCCCTTCGTTTAGTAGCGAGGCGGTGGCAGCCCCACTCAAGGAACCAACCGATGTTCAAAGTAACCCCCAATCCACCCGAAACCCCAAACGTTTCGCCCTACGAAGCCCTCGATTCGAAAAATCTCCACCAAGCCGCGCACCGGGCCCTCGATCACTATCTGACCCCGCCGCTATCAGGCAAACCGCGTTCCAGCGACGAGCGTCCGCCCCAGTTCTTCACTGTCGCCCCGGACATCAACCCCGAAGCCTTGATGGCCCACACCTACGAAACCTTCTGCTCGGCCAGCACCCTGAGCCTGGATTTGTCCGATGACCTGGAAGGCAAACACCGCAACCTCGCGCTGGCGATTTATAGCCTGATGGAGTTGGGGTTGTTGTTGGTCGAAAAAGCACTGGATCGCGAGCATTCGGTGAAGGCGTAGGCAAGTAGAGCGAGCGCCCCCGCGTTAATCGCAGGCGCGCCGGAATTGAAGGGGCTTGATCGCGTAGCAGCTGCCGCCAGGCTGCGTTCGGCTGTGTAGCGGCCGTGATCCAGGCGATTCAATCCATGCTCAGGATTGCGTTACGGCAATTGCGTCTGCTGCGCAGCCAAACGCAGCCTTCGGCAGCTGCTACGGGATCAGCGCTACGTCCTTTATCGAGCCCTTACGCCGAAGCCGACAACGAATGGAAGCTGAAATACTGCGTCAAGGCGCTGACCAGTTGTCTGTATTCAGCCGGGGCCTGGAGTACGACAAACCCGGCATCGTAGTGATGCGGGGTTGCGTCTTCATGGCACCACAGGCAACAGGCTGTGACATCGATCACCTGCAGGCAGCCGTCGCTGGCCGGGATCTTCAGACGCAGTTCGAAGTCGGCGCCGATCATCATCGGTAACTGGCTGATGAGCATCAGCCCGTCCTCGGAAACGTTGCCCAGATAACCAATCAGTTTGTCAGTGACGCTATTGAACACCCTTAAAAAATACGGCAGTTGATGCCGCTCGATCCGGCGGTCGGTGAACATGCTGAGTATCGCTATAGAAAGGTCATTAAGCATGACCGCACTACTGCTTCGGATTGCTAACCCTGTCTATCCGATAGGGTAGCTGAACGCTCGCCGCCGGCCAGGTGTTCAGATGACAAACATCTTGACTACGTGGCCGGACTCACCAGCGCGGCGCTATGGCTTGGGTAATGACCCAGCTGCTGCAAGGTTTCAAGCCGTGCACGGGCGCGGAATGCGTACTCACTGTACGGGTACTGAGTAATGATGAACTGGTAGGTCTGCGCGGCATCGACAAACAGTTTCTGACGCTCAAGGCATTGCCCGCGCAACATCGACACTTCGGGCTGCACATAGCGCCGTGAGCGGCTCTCGCGGTCGACCTTGGACAGCTCGAGCATTACGCTCTCGCAATTACCGCGATCATAATCGCGATAGGCATTGTCCAGGTGGTGGTCCATCGACCAACGGGTGCAGCCGACAACACTGAGGGCCAGAGCGGCAATGAGTACGAATCGCATGGGGGTTCTCCTGTCTTGAGCAGTGTATCGACCCACACCCGAAAATCTTCAGGAATGTTCGTTCAACAAACAAACGAATAAGTAGTGCAAACGAACAATGACTACAACTTCGGAGCATAGTAGCCTCTCGTTGCGCTTGAACTCAGGAGTCTCTGCATGTCCGTACGTCGTACTAAAATCGTCGCTACCCTTGGCCCTGCCAGCAACTCGCCGGAAGTTCTCGAACAGCTGATTCTGGCTGGCCTGGACGTCGCCCGGCTGAACTTCTCCCACGGAACCCCCGACGAGCATAAAGCTCGCGCCAAGCTGGTGCGCTCCATCGCCGCCAAGCACGGCCGTTTCGTCGCGCTACTGGGTGACCTGCAAGGTCCGAAAATCCGTATCGCCAAATTCGCCAACAAGCGCATCGAGCTGAAAGTCGGTGACACGTTCACCTTCTCCACCAGCCATCCGCTGACCGAAGGCACTCAGGAAGTCGTCGGTATCGACTACCCGGACCTGGTCAAGGATTGCGGCGTCGGCGACGAACTGCTGCTCGACGATGGCCGTGTGGTCATGCGTGTCGACACCGCGACCGTTGATGCGCTGCATTGCACCGTGTTGATCGGCGGCCCACTGTCGGACCACAAAGGCATCAACCGTCGTGGCGGTGGCCTGACGGCTCCAGCCCTGACCGAGAAAGACAAGGCCGACATCAAGCTCGCCGCGGAAATGGAAGTCGATTACCTGGCGGTATCCTTCCCACGCGACGCAGCCGACATGAAATACGCTCGCCAACTGCGCGACGAAGCCGGCGGTACTGCCTGGCTGGTGGCGAAGATCGAGCGTGCTGAAGCCGTGGCCGACGACGAAACCCTCGACGGCCTGATCAGCGCCAGCGATGCGGTGATGGTTGCCCGTGGCGACCTCGGCGTGGAAATCGGTGACGCAGAGCTGGTGGGCATTCAGAAGAAGATCATCCTGCACGCACGCCGCCACAACAAAGCGGTAATCGTTGCGACCCAGATGATGGAGTCGATGATCCAGAACCCGATGCCGACCCGCGCAGAAGTGTCCGACGTAGCCAACGCCGTGCTCGACTACACCGACGCAGTGATGCTCTCGGCCGAAAGTGCCGCCGGCGCTTACCCGCTCGAAGCGGTCCAGGCCATGGCACGGATTTGCATCGGCGCTGAAAAGCACCCGACCAGCAAAACCTCCAGCCACCGCATCGGCAAAGTGTTCGAAAGCTGCGATCAGAGTATCGCCCTGGCAGCCATGTACACGGCCAACCACTTCCCGGGCGTGAAAGCGATCATCGCTTTGACCGAGAGTGGCTACACGCCGCTGATCATGTCGCGGATCCGCTCGTCCATCCCGATCTACGCGTTCTCCCCACACCGCGAAACCCAGGCCCGTGCGGCCATGTTCCGTGGCGTCTACACCGTACCGTTCGACCCGGCATCGCTGCCGCCTGAGCAAGTCAGCCAGGCCGCGATCGACGAGTTGCTCAAACTCGGAGTGGTCGAGAAAGGCGACTGGGTGATCCTGACCAAAGGCGACAGCTACCACACCACCGGTGGCACCAACGGCATGAAGATCCTGCACGTCGGCGACCCGATGGTCTGAGACTCAGACCGCTGAAAACAAAAAGCCCCGCAGTGCAGACTCCGGGGCTTTTTTGGTTTTGGGTGTCTGATCGAAATGACAATCAGCGCTCAACCACGGGGCACGAACACATCGGCCAGTAGTTGATTGCGCGGTAGCCCCGCCAGGTACAGGCGCCGGGAAAAGGCGTCGACGCTGTCAGGGCTCCCGCAGACCAAGGCCACGGTTTGCCGGGAAACCAGCCGCAGTTGCGCCAGAGCCGCAGGCAGCTCAGCCGCTGTCAGCAACTCGATCGTAAGGTTAGGATGGTTTGCAGCCAGTGCGGCCAATGGCTTGGCCAAATAATGCTCGCTGGCGTCATGGGCCAGGTGAATAAGGCGGATGGCACCCTGATGATCCTGACGCAAGGCCTCACGCAGCACACCGAACAACGGCCCAAGACCGGTGCCTGCCGCCAGCAGCCAAAGGGGCCGGCTTTGCCAGTCCGGGTCGTACTGCAAGGCACCACCGCGCAACTCGCCGAGGCGCAACGGCTCACCGATCCTGAGTTGGCGGGCCGCGTCACTGAACTCACCGCTGTGCCGGCAATCCAGGTGGAACTCGAGGAAACGATCTTCCTGCGGAAGGCTGGCCAGCGAATACGGCCGCGCCACATTGCCGGCAGTCCACAACACCATATGCTGCCCGGCCCGGTAGCGCAAAGGTCGCTCGGGTTTCAAACGCAGGCGCAGTACCGTCATGGACAACCAATCGATACCCACCACCTCAGCCGGCAAGCCATCACGCGCCGGGTCGAAGGTTTCGATCTGCAAATCCTCGACGACCTGACACTGGCAGGCCAGTCGCCAGCCACGCTGACGCTGGTCATCGGCCAATGCATCGGGTCGGTTGTCGCTGGGCTGGCCTTGAACGCAATGCACCAGGCATGCGTGGCAGCTACCGGCGCGACAGCTGTATGGGACACGGACACCGGCCTGGTTCAGAGCGTCAAGCAGGTTGCTCCCCGCCTCCACCGACCACTGTCGCTCACCTACCCGTAACTCAGGCATCGATGTTTTCCCAGGCAGCAGCGCAGCGATTGCGGCCGTCGCGCTTGGCGCGATAAAGCGCCTGATCCGCACTCTGCAGGGCATCATCCAGATCATCGCCCAGTTCAAGCAGGGTCATCCCCGCCGACAGGCTCAGGCCGTGCACACTCAGACCAACCAACTCGACATCGGTGAAGGCGATACGCAGACGCTCACAGCAAGAGGTCAGGCGTTCGGCATCACAATCGGGCAACAACACGACAAACTCCTCACCACCATAACGGGCCAGTACATCTCCATCGCGCAGGCAGGCCGTGGCGACGGCGGCAAATGCCTGCAACACCTGATCACCCGCTGCATGCCCGTGAACATCATTGATTCGTTTGAAATGATCCAGGTCGATCAATGCCAGGCCATGGATCACGTCGACTTCCATGTTATGCAACTCGCGGGTAGCCAGGCGCAGAAAATGCCGGCGGTTGAACAGGCCGGTGAGTTCGTCGGTGGCCACCAGATCTTCGAGCTGACGCATCATCCCGCGCAGGGTGTCCTGGTGGGCCTGCAACGCGAAGCGACGTTGGCGCATGCGCTGGCGGGATGCCTGGACGTAGCTGGCATAAAGCGTGAGCCACACCAGAACGATAAACAATATGCAGACTTGCAGTGCCGCCAGCGGGGGATCGGCCAATTCGAAGTGGTAGCCTTCCCAGAGATTGATCCCGGCAAAACTGAAAAAAACCAGCGCCGCACAGCGCACGAACACCCGGCGTGGCAAATGAAACAGACCGAACAACAGGATCAGCACGTAGAACACCAGGAACGCGCCGCGAGCCATGTCGAGCTGGGTAATGAACCAGGTTTGCCAGACCAGGCCCAGCACTATTTGCACCTCAGTCAGGCTGGGGTCGGCAAAGCACAGGTTTCGTTCGCTGAGAAATACCCCGAGCAAGGCAGCTTGACTGAGTACCAACAGCGCCGTGGCAATCACTGCGCCGCTCACCGGGGCGCGGTAGTGACCACTGAGAATGGCCAGCCAAAGCAGCAGCAATGCCAGCCCATAGGTACCCGCCGCCAGGGTAAAGCGCTTGAGCAACAGACTCTGTATGGCTTTATGGGTCAATCTTTGACTCACCGTGCGAAAGGAGGCTGAACCGGGTTTCCTACCCTACAGGCCACGTGCCACTTTAGTGTCGTGGTTGAAAAATGACTATTCAAATTTTGGATGGCCGGTCGAACACAGGTATTTCTTCATCACAGGTATCCCTTCATCACAGGTATCCCTCTATTACAGGGATATCCTTAGCATAGGCATTCCTTGCCACAGCTTCTCTTATGCGACTTTCGTTTATCTACCGGCGGGTGTGCCCGAGCGTTTGGCGCGGTATACTGCCGCGCCTTTTTAGCGTCGCGCCAGCATGCCCGGCGTGCCTTAAAAGGTGTTTTCAGTGACCAGATCCAACCAGACTGAAGACACCTTATTAAATGTTCCCGTCTTATAGAGGAGCGCGACTCATGACCGTGATCAAGCAAGACGACCTGATTCAGAGCGTTGCTGACGCCCTGCAGTTCATTTCCTACTACCATCCCGTGGATTTCATCCAGGCCATGCACGAGGCCTACCTGCGTGAAGAGTCGCCGGCAGCCCGCGACTCCATGGCGCAAATCCTGATCAACTCGCGCATGTGTGCCACTGGCCACCGCCCGATCTGCCAGGACACCGGCATCGTTACCGTGTTCGTACGCGTTGGCATGGATGTGCGCTGGGATGGCGCGACCATGGGCCTGGACGACATGATCAACGAAGGCGTGCGTCGCGCCTACAACCTGCCGGAAAACGTCCTGCGTGCCTCGATCCTCGCCGACCCGGCGGGCGCTCGTAAAAACACCAAGGACAACACCCCGGCGGTCATCCACTACTCCATCGTCCCCGGTAACACCGTGGAAGTGGACGTGGCGGCCAAGGGCGGCGGCTCCGAGAACAAATCGAAGATGGCCATGCTCAACCCGTCCGACTCGATCGTTGACTGGGTCCTGAAGACCGTCCCGACCATGGGTGCTGGCTGGTGCCCACCGGGCATGCTCGGCATCGGCATTGGCGGTACCGCCGAAAAAGCTGCGGTGATGGCCAAGGAAGTGTTGATGGAATCCATCGACATTCACGAGCTGAAAAAGCGCGGCCCGTCCAACCGTATCGAAGAGATGCGTCTGGAGCTGTTCGAGAAGGTCAACCAGCTGGGCATCGGTGCCCAGGGCCTCGGTGGCCTGACCACCGTGCTCGACGTGAAGATCATGGATTACCCGACCCACGCCGCGTCCCTGCCGGTGTGCATGATCCCCAACTGCGCCGCCACCCGTCACGCACACTTCGTACTCGATGGTTCCGGCCCGGCTTCGCTGGAAGCGCCACCGCTGGACGCCTACCCGGAAATCGTCTGGGAAGCTGGTCCGTCGGCTCGTCGAGTCAACCTCGACACCTTGACCCCGGAAGACGTGCAGAGCTGGAAGCCGGGCGAAACTGTCCTGCTCAACGGCAAAATGCTCACCGGTCGCGACGCTGCGCACAAGCGCATGGTCGAGATGCTGAACAAGGGTGAAACCTTGCCGGTAGACCTCAAAGGTCGTTTTATCTACTACGTCGGCCCGGTCGATCCGGTGCGCGAAGAAGTGGTTGGCCCGGCGGGCCCGACCACAGCGACGCGGATGGACAAATTCACCCGGCAGATCCTCGAGCAGACCGGCCTGCTGGGCATGATCGGCAAATCCGAGCGCGGCCCGACTGCGATCGAAGCGATCAAGGACCACAAAGCCGTGTACTTGATGGCCGTTGGCGGCGCTGCGTATCTGGTGGCCCAGGCGATCAAGAAATCCCGCGTGGTGGCCTTCGCCGAACTGGGCATGGAAGCGATCTACGAGTTCGACGTCAAAGACATGCCGGTGACCGTTGCGGTCGACAGCAAGGGCGAGTCGGTGCACATCACTGGTCCTGCCATCTGGCAGAAGAAGATCAGTGAAAGCCTGGCGGTAGAAGTGCAATAAGTACTTAAACCTCCAGATCTAAAAAACGGCCGGGCTGTTGTCATCGACAGCCCGGCCGTTTTTCATTGCCGACGCGACTTACGTAGCAGCTGACGAGCTCCGCGAGGCTGCGTTCGGCTGCGCAGCAGTCGTAGTCCGGCAGACGCGGTTTATCTGACGCACCGCAGCGACTTGTTTACGACCGCTTCGTCCGAACGCAGCCTCGCAAAACTCGTCAGCTGCTACGGGTTTCGAAACGAGGCCTTCATCTGCGCTCATGTTATGGTGCCCCCCTCCTATCACACCTGTTCATCCAGTATGTTCGTGACTTCCCGCTCCATGCGCCTGGCGCTGTACACGCTGCTGATCATCGCCGGTGCAGCCCTTGCCGCCGGTTTGGCCATGCGTCACGCCGAACGCCAGGCGCTGGTGGACGACGCCGTGCGCGCCAACGAGCAACTGGCGCTGTATGCCAACTCCCTGCACACCCTGATCGAACGTTATCGCACCCTGCCCTCCGTGCTGGCGCTGGATCCGGAACTGAGTTCAGCGTTAAACGGCTCGGTCAACCCAAGCCAGCAAGACACGCTGAACCGCAAACTGGAACGCATCAACGGCGCCGCACAGTCTTCCACGCTGGAACTGCTCGACCGCACTGGTCGGGCCGTGGCCGCCAGTAACTGGCGGCTACCGAGCAGCTATGTTGGCCATAACTATGGTTTCCGTCCGTACTTCAGCCAAACCCGCAGCCAGGGCGCCGGTCGCTTTTATGCAGTGGGCGTGACCAGCGGCATCCCCGGTTATTTTCTGTCCAGCGCAGTGACCGGCGACAGCGGCGAGTTTCTCGGCGCAATGGTGGTGAAACTTGAGTTCCCCGAACTTGAGCGCGAATGGCGTCAGGGCAGCGACATCCTGCTGGTCAGCGACGCCCGCGGCATCGTCTTCATCGCCAACCAACCCGGCTGGCGTTATCGCCAGTTGCAGCCGCTGTCGGACAACGACCGCAGCGAGCTCAAAGCCACCCGCCAATACGACAAGCAACCACTGACCCCACTCGAACACCGCGCCCTGCGGCACTTCGACGAAAACAGTTACCTGGCCCGTGTCGAGGGTCCGGACGGTACGGCCGATTACCTGTGGGAATCGCTGCCGCTGACCGCTGAAGGCTGGACGCTGCACCTGCTGCGTCGCCCGCAGGCCGCCATCGAAGACAGCCGTAACGCCGGGCTGGCAGCGGCCGGTCTGTGGCTGACACTGGTGTTTTTGCTGCTGTTCCTCAACCAGCGCTGGCGCCTGGCCCGCCTGCGTCAGCGCAGCCGTGAAGAACTCGAGAAACTGGTGGAAGAACGCACCCGCGATTTGCGCACCGCTCAGGACGGCCTGGTGCAATCAGCCAAACTCGCCGCCCTCGGGCAGATGTCCGCCGCGCTGGCCCATGAAATCAACCAGCCGCTGACCGCTCAACGCATGCAGCTGGCGACGTTGCGCCTGCTGCTGGATCACGGCCGGATAGACGACGCCTATAAAGCCATCACCCCGCTGGATGACATGCTGACGCGCATGGCCGCCCTTACCGGCCATCTCAAGACCTTCGCCCGCAAGAGCCCCAGCGGTTTGCGCGAGCGGCTGGACCTGGCGGCGGTGGTCGATCAATCCTTGCACCTGCTCGACGCTCGTATGCGCGACGAAAACGTCAGCAGCGTGTTACACCTGACCCGCCCGGCTTGGGTACGTGGCGATGCGATTCGTCTGGAGCAGGTGCTGATCAACCTGCTGCGCAATGCGCTGGATGCCATGAGGGACAAGCCGCTCAAGCGCCTGGAAATCCGCATCGAGTCCGATCCACCTCTGTGGCGGTTGACGGTTGCCGACAGCGGCGGCGGTATAACTGAAGAGAATCTGGCGAATGTCTTCGACCCGTTCTTCACCACCAAACCGGTGGGTGACGGCCTCGGTCTCGGGCTGGCAGTATCTTACGCCATCGTCCACGAACACGGCGGTCGCCTCGCTGCCGGCAATCACCCAGGCGGCGCGATCTTCACCCTGACCCTGCCTATCGCTCTGGAGGCGCAAAACCCATGTTGAACTCGGTGATTGTGGTCGACGATGAAGCCAGCATCCGTAGCGCCGTGGAGCAATGGCTAAGCCTCTCGGGTTTTGTGGTGCAACTGTTCAGTCGCGCCGAAGAGTGCCTGGCGCAACTGCCGAGGAATTTCCCCGGGGTGATTCTCAGCGACGTGCGCATGCCCGGCATGGGTGGCCTGGAGTTGCTCGGTAAGGTCCAGGCGCTGGACCCCGATCTGCCGCTGATCCTGCTCACCGGCCATGGCGACGTGCCGATGGCGGTGGAAGCCATGCGCGACGGCGCCTACGATTTTCTGGAAAAACCCTTCAGCCCCGAGACCTTGCTCGGCAGCCTGCGCCGGGCGCTGGATAAACGTCGGTTGGTACTGGAAAACCGCGCCTTGCACGAGCAGGCCGACAACCGCGCCAAACTCGACGCCAGCCTGCTCGGTGTTTCCCGTGGTCTGCAGACCTTGCGTCGACAAGTGCTGGACCTCGCGGCGTTGCCGGTCAACGTGCTGATTCGTGGCGAAACCGGCAGCGGCAAGGAGCTGGTCGCCCGTTGCCTGCACGATTTTGGCCCCAGGGCTGACAGGCCTTTTGTGGCGCTGAACTGTGCGGCGATCCCCGAGCAGTTGTTCGAAGCCGAGCTGTTCGGCCACGAAAGCGGCGCCTTCACCGGCGCTCAAGGCAAGCGCATCGGCAAGCTCGAATACGCCGACGGCGGTACGCTGTTTCTCGATGAGATCGAAAGCATGCCGCTGGCCCAGCAGGTCAAACTGCTGCGGGTGCTGCAGGAGCAGAAACTGGAACGGCTGGGCTCCAACCAGAGCATCCGGGTTGATCTGCGAATCATTGCTGCGACCAAACCCGACTTGCTGGATGAAGCCCGCGCCGGGCGTTTTCGTGAAGACCTGGCCTATCGTCTGAACGTCGCTGAATTGCGCCTGCCGCCCTTGCGCGAACGGCGCGAAGACATCCCGTTGTTGTTCGAGCATTTCGCCTACAGTGCAGCGCAACGCTTGGGGCGCAGTTTCCCGCCACTGAGCGGTCCGCAACTGAGCCGTCTGCTCAGCCACGACTGGCCGGGCAACGTCCGTGAACTGGCTAACGTCGCCGAACGTCAGGTGCTTGGGCTCAGTGAACCGGAGCCTGAAGGCATCGAACCGGGCCAGTCCCTCGCTGCCCAGCAGGAAGCCTTCGAAGCACACTGCCTCAGGGCTGCCATGACACGGCACAAAGGTGATATCAAAGCGCTGCTTGCCGAATTGCAGCTGCCACGCCGGACTTTCAATGAAAAAATGCAGCGCCATGGGTTGGCGCGAGAGATGTTTTTGAAGGATGAGTGATTTTCCCGGGCCGATCGTTCCCACGCTCTGCGTGGGAATGCAGCCCGTGACGCTCTGCGTCACTGCCGAAGAGGACGCAGAGCGTCCAGTGAGGCATCTCCACGCAGAGCGTGGGAACGATCAATCGGCTATTTTCCGCTCACTGCACCCCGCCTCATAAGCGGATTTTCGCTTACGAAATCACCACAACCCCTCTAAACCAAGCTTCTTCGTCCTGGCACAGCTCCTGCTATAGCCCTCCCAGGCTGCGTTTCGGCGCGCTCCACAAAAACAATTAGACGAAGGATCCTTTATGGATAACTCAAACACCCTGCCACTTGGGTCGGCGGCTGCGCCGGCAAAAGAAAGAACCACTTCCAGCCGTATCAAATCGATTTTCAGCGGTTCTGTCGGCAACATGGTCGAGTGGTACGACTGGTACGTCTACGCGGCCTTCTCGCTGTACTTCGCCAAAGCGTTCTTCCCTAAAGGCGACACCACTGCACAGCTTCTGAACACCGCTGCGATCTTCGCCGTGGGCTTTTTGATGCGCCCGATCGGTGGCTGGCTGATGGGACTGTATGCCGACCGCAAAGGCCGCAAAGCTGCGTTGATGGCTTCGGTGCTGTTGATGTGCTTCGGCTCACTGATCATCGCCTTGAGCCCCGGTTATGAAACCATCGGCGTCGGCGCGCCAATTCTGCTGGTGTTCGCCCGCTTGCTGCAGGGCCTGTCCGTGGGCGGCGAGTACGGTACCTCAGCGACCTACCTGAGCGAGATGGCAACCAAGGAACGTCGTGGTTTCTTCTCCAGCTTCCAGTACGTCACGCTGATCTCCGGTCAGCTCATCGCGCTGGCGGTACTGATCGTGCTGCAACAAACCCTGACCACTGAACAGCTGTACGACTGGGGCTGGCGCATCCCGTTCGCCATTGGCGCGCTGTGTGCGGTTGTCGCGCTGTATCTGCGTCGAGGCATGGAAGAAACCGAGTCGTTCTCCAGGAAGGAGAAGTCCAAAGAAAGTGCGATGCGCACCCTGTTGCGCCATCCCAAAGAGCTGATGACTGTGGTCGGCCTGACCATGGGTGGTACGTTGGCCTTTTATACCTACACCACCTACATGCAGAAGTACCTGGTGAACACGGTTGGCATGAGCATCTCTGACTCCACCACCATCTCGGCGGCCACATTGTTCCTGTTCATGTGTCTACAACCAGTGGTTGGCGGGCTTTCGGATAAAGTCGGGCGGCGGCCGATCCTGATTGCCTTCGGCATTCTCGGCACCTTGTTCACCGTACCGATCCTCACCGCTCTGCACACGGTCCAGACCTGGTGGGGCGCGTTCTTCCTGATCATGGCCGCGCTGATCATCGTCAGCGGCTACACCTCGATCAACGCCGTGGTCAAAGCCGAATTGTTCCCGACCGAAATCCGCGCCCTGGGCGTCGGCCTGCCTTATGCCCTTACCGTATCGATCTTCGGCGGCACCGCTGAATACATCGCGCTGTGGTTCAAGAGTATCGGCATGGAAACCGGTTACTACTGGTACGTCACCGCCTGCATCGCCGTTTCGCTGCTGGTGTACGTGACCATGAAAGAAACCCGCAAACACTCGCGAATCGAGACGGACTGACAGGCAAAAAAACGCGCAAAGGTGCAATGCCTTTGCGCGTTTTTGTCTGTGAGACCGTAGTGAATTCTTCGCGGGCAAGCCTCGCTCCTACAGAGACATGCTCCCCCGTAGGAGCGAGGCTTGCCCGCGATGGCCACGACGCAATATCAAGCCAATCAGGACAGCTCGGCAGCGCCCTGACGCACGTACTTGTTCTGAACGTACGAAGCCCCCACGATCATCAGCACCAGAATCCCCGCCAACACCAGCGACGAACCGACGGTGCCGAAGTCCAGGCCACCCTTTTCATGGGGTTTGGTCAGGAAGTCGCCCAGGGTTGCGCCGAACGGACGCGTCAAGACGAAGGCAATCCAGAACAACAGCACTGACGAGATTTTGGTGAAGTATCGCGCCAACACCACCAGCACAATCGTCGAGCCTATGAACAGCGCTCCACCGGCAAAACCCAGGCCGGAGTCGTCGGCCAGGAAGTCACCGAGGGCAGTGCCCAGGGTGTTGGAAAACAGAATCGCCATCCAATAGAACATCTCACCACGAAAAGTCTGAATTTTGCTCACGTTCAGCGAGTCGCCGCTCAGGCGCCAGAGGGCGAAGATCGTCACCAGAATCGCAATCAGAATCATCGAACCCGTGGCATAGCCCAGACCCAAAGTGCGGTCCATGAAGTCCGACATGGTGGTGCCGGCGGTACTGGTCGAGAGGATCACGATCCAGTACAGCACCGGGTTGTAGGTCTTCGAAAACAACTGCGTCACCAGCGTCAGCAGAAACACACTGATCAGGATCATCGAACTAATGGCGTAGCCGACATTCAGGGTCATCGACAGCAAATCCCCGGCGGTTTCCCCCAAGGTCGTCGCGCAGATTTTCATGACCCAGAACGCCAAGGTGATCTGAGGAAGTTTGTTCATTCGATGCAGTGCTCCAAAGCTCGGATTTCAGATAGCCAGTTTCAATGGTTTTGGCCCGGGCGGAGACTGAATGGGTAACAGTGAAAAATAGGTAAGTACGGAATGAAAAATCCATAGAACAACAGATTCTAAGGATTTCTGCGCAATTAATGATCAGTTAATGCCCGGACCACACGCTGCGACTGATATGAGTCGACGTAGAGCGTCATACGCTAGCTGACCAGGCCACATCGGAAAGCTGCCAATTGCGTTACTACATATATCTATTAAAGCGATTGCTTTAAGCATGAATTTGCACTTTTCAATCAAGTTCACAAGCGTAGTATGAATTTCATGCTCAACGTACAACACGCAAACGAACCGGAGTAACCGCCATGAAAACCAAATTGGTCATCGCCACTATCCTCTCCGTACTGGCTGCCAACACCTTCGCCGCTGACGGCTACGATCGCACCGGCTCTGCTACCGTCGCTGCTGATGGCTACGACCGCACCGGCTCTGCCACCGTCGCTGCCGATGGCTACGACCGCACTGGTTCCGCCACCGTCGCTGCCGATGGCTACGACCGCACCGGCTCTGCCACTGTTGCCGCTGACGGCTACGACCGCACTGGTTCCGCCACCGTCGCTGCCGATGGCTACGACCGCACCGGCTCTGCCACTGTCAGCTAACACTCAATCGCGGTATCACAGCCCGGCTTCTGCCGGGCTTAATCGTTTTTGGGGATAGAAAAGATGAACACCCTCTGCAAAGATCACCGTCCCCCAATCGAAGCCCCTACGCTGGAAATAACCTGCGGCGCCCTGCACTATGACCGACTCCCCTTCCAGTCCCACCTCAGGAACCCCGCGCGATGTCTGACGATATCCATTACTACGAACCCGCCCAGGGCCATGGCCTTCCCCATGACCCCTTCAATGCCATCGTCGGCCCCCGTCCTATCGGCTGGATTTCCTCGCAGGATGCCCAAGGCCGCCTGAACCTGGCGCCCTACAGCTTCTTCAATGCGTTCAACTACATTCCGCCGATTATTGGATTTTCCAGCGTCGGGCGCAAAGACAGCCTGAACAATATCGAGCAGACCGGCGAGTTCGCCTGGAACCTGGCGACCCGCCCGCTGGCCGAGCGGATGAACCAGAGTTGCGCGACAGTGCCCGCTGAGGTGAACGAGTTCGAACTGGCCGGGCTCACACCGGTCGCCTCGAAAGTCATCGCTGTGCCACGGGTAGCCGAAAGCCCCGTGTCCTTCGAATGCAAGGTCACGCAGATCATTCAACTGCAACGCTCAGACAAGGAGCTGGTGCCCAGCTGGCTGATTCTCGGCGAAGTGGTCGCCGTGCATATCGCCAAGTGGCTGCTCAAGGATGGGATCTACGATACCGCCGCGGCAGAGCCGATTCTGCGCGGCGGCGGGCCGGCGGATTATTTCCAGCTGGGGCCTGAGGCCTTGTTCAAAATGTTCCGCCCGGGGGCGGTCAAATAGTTTCCCAGGACAATTCGCCGTCTTCACTCACGTCGATCAACTGTTCAAGCTTTTGCGCGGCAGCCTGATCGGCGTCATGGGCGGTCTTGAATTTCTGGTCTTCGAGCACTTTATGAAAACGCGGGGCGCCTGAACCACCCAGGGCCTTGACGGCGATAGCGGCGCTGTAACCACCCTCACCCGGTACAACAGCGGAAACTGCTTCGAACTGCGCAAACTCTTTACGTGCCATGTCGCGGATCCTGGCCAATTGAAAGTCGGCCATTCTAAACCTTCAACTGGCCAGCTTGTGCATCGCAGGTAAGTTCAGTTGCGCGTACTCAACCTGGGCCTGAGCTGTCGAGACATCACTGAAGGTATGAAAGTCCAGGCTGTTGACCACCAACTCCTGCACCAGCTCGGCGAAAATTTCCATGGCAGGGGTACCGAAGTAGGCAGTCATGGCCTGATGGTTGATCCAGAAACCGGACACCAGCCACAGCTCTGGGTCGCACAATGAATGCTGCAGGGCAAAATGCAGGCAACCGGGTGCCTGACGGGTCGTTTCGATCAGGCTGCTCAAACGCACGCCTAACTCCATCGAGCGTCCGGCGCGGGCCCGAGCAAAAACCATATGACTGACGGGAATATGCGTGGACATCGTTGATCCTCCCAAGGTGTAGACGATCTGCAGCCTTGAGACGGGCTGCGACAGGATCAAAGATTAAGCGCCCGGCGCACGGGCCGTTAGTCGATTCCTGCCGGCTTATTGCACAATCCTGCGCCAGCGCTCCGATTGCGCAGGTCGGTGGGAAATCCACGCTACAAACGTGACAGTCGTGTTTCAAGCAACTTTCTCCACGCCGAACCCGTTGTATCTACTCTGATTTTTAACCCGAAGCAGGATCAGGCAAGTTTTATGCAGCAATTGCCTACCACCCGGCCTTGCACAAACTTAAGCTGTGCCCATCCGAAAAGCTTCGCAGAGGATGTCACCCATGTCATCGCTCGATCACACCCAAGCCCCGCTGGACGCCGACATGGAAAAACAGCGCGCGGAACTGGCCACTATCATCCGCCGCAACACCGGTGAAGATGGCACCTACACGACGGCCATCGGCTCGTTGTTTGTGTCGCGGCATAGCTGCTCCCACGACTTCGCTCCGGTGCTTGCCCAACCGGCGCTGTGCATCCTCGCCCAAGGCCGCAAGGAAGTGCGCCTGGCTGACGAACACTTCAACTATGATCCGCTCAACTACCTGGTGGTCTCGGTCTCGATGCCGTTGAGCGGTCGGATAGTCGATGTTTCGCCAGAGCATCCGATCCTGGCCTTGCGCCTGGATATCGACCCGGCAGAGATTACCGCGTTGATTGCCGATGCGGGCCCCATGGGCGTGCCAACCCGCCCCACCGGGCGTGGCCTCTATGTGGAGCGACTCGACCAACCGATGCTCGACGCGGTGCTGCGTTTGGCCCGTCTGCTCGACAACCCGAAAGACATCGCCATGCTCGCGCCGCTGATTCGCCGGGAAATTCTCTATCGGTTACTGCGCAGCCATCAGGGCTATCGTCTGTATGAAATCGCCATCGCCAACAGCCAGAGCCATCGAATCAGCCAGGCGATCAAATGGCTCAACGGTAATTATGAGCAGCCTTTGCGCATTGATGATCTGGCGCGGGAAGTGAACCTCAGCGTCTCGACCCTGCACCACCGCTTCAAAGCGATGACCGCAATGAGTCCGCTGCAATATCAGAAGCAACTGCGCCTGCAAGAGGCGCGGCGCTTGATGTTGGCTGAAGGGCTGGATGCGTCGGCGGCGGGCTATCGGGTGGGCTATGAAAGCCCGTCACAATTCAGCCGTGAGTACAGCCGGTTGTTCGGCGCGCCGCCGTTACGGGATTTGGCGCGGTTGCGGTCGTAGGAGCGAGGCTTGCCCGCGATGAACGATGATGCGGTCAGCCAGACAAACCGCGGCGCCTGTATCGCGGGCAAGCCTCGCTCCTACAGCGATGGGCTGCGCAGCAGCCCCACATACAATTATCGGCTACGCCCCCAACACCCGACATGCTTCGGCCGGAATCGTCACTGACACCGGGTTGCCGATACTCAAGCCAATCCCCTGACACGGTGTACTCAGCGCCGTCAGCGAAACCCCGGAACACTCGACCGTGGTTTCAATCGTCGCGCCAATATCGCGAACGAACGTCACCTTGCCCAGCAGGCGGTTGCCCGCTGTCGCCTGAGGTTGCGACAGTTGCAGATCCTCAGGGCGCACCAGCATTTTGACCTTCTCACCGACCACGATGCTGCTGCAAATCGGCACATTGAGCGAGTCGCCGCCCGGCAAACTTATCTGCCCATTCCCCAACGCGGTAGCCGGGAAAATGTTCCCTGTGCCGATAAAGTCGGCGACGAACTCGTTGGCCGGATGCCGATAGATTTCGATCGGCGTACCGACCTGCTGTACCCGATGCTCGCCCAACACCACCACGATATCGGCCATGGTCATGGCTTCGCGCTGGTCATGGGTGACCATGATGGTGGTGATGTTCAGGCGTTGCTGCAGCTGGCGGATTTCCACCTGCATCGATTCGCGCAACTTGGCGTCCAGTGCCGACAGCGGCTCGTCGAGCAGAAGGATTTTCGGGCGCGAGGCAATCGCCCGGGCAATCGCCACGCGCTGGCGCTGACCACCGGAGAGTTTCGATACTGGCCGGTCGACCATCTCTTGCAATTGAATCAGTTGCAGCAACTCGGTGACCCGCGCCTGCTGATCGGCCTTGCTGACCCCACGCAGTTTCAGCGGGTAGGCAATGTTCTCGCCAACGGTCATGTGCGGGAACAGCGCCAGGGACTGAAAGACCATGCCAAAGTTGCGCTGGTGCGCCGGGGTATGGCCAATGTCTTCACCGTCCAGACGAATCTCGCCGCCAGTCAGGGTTTCCAGCCCGGCGATCATTCGCAGCAAGGTGGTTTTTCCGCAGCCCGAAGGGCCGAGAAAACACACCAGTTTGCCCTCGGGCAAATGCAGATTGACATCCTTTACCGCGCACGCCGTGCCGTAATGTTTCTCGACGTTTTCCAGAATCAGTCCAGTCATGTTGCACCTCAAATCAAAAGGAAACGCCACCTTCACCGACCAGCTTCTCCAGTGCCCAGATCAGGACAAAGTCGATAAGCACGATCAGCACGGCGAACGAGAAAACGGTCGGGTCCAGCGACGACACGGTGCGGCTGTACATCCAGATCGGCACGGTCATCACATCGATGGTGTAGAGGAAATAGGTCACGGTGAATTCGTTGAACGAGACGATGAAGGCCAGCAGCATCCCGGCGAGAATCCCCGACTTCATCAACGGCACCACCACATCGACAATCGCCCGCAGCGGTGAAGCACCGAGCATCTGCGCGGCCTCTTCGACTTCGCTGCCGATGGACAGCATCGCCGCCGTGCAGTTTTTCACCACGAACGGCAACGCCAGGATGACGTGGGCAATCACCAGCCGCGAGGTGGTCATCTGGAACGGCAGGCTGTCGAACACCAGCAGCAACGCCAGCCCCAACACCACCATCGGGAACACCAAGGGCAAAGACATAAGCTGCAGCGCCACGGCCTTGCCGCGGAACTCGCAACGGGTCAATGCATAAGCCGCCGGCACCGCGATCACGGTCGCGAAAACCATGGTCAGGCACGCCACCATCAGGCTGGTGGTCATGGCTTTGCCCAGGCTCAATACATCGCTGGTGTCCGGCGAAACAAAGGTATTCCACGCCGCCTTGTACCATTGCAGGCTGTAGCTGCCGGGCGGGAAGTCCAGATTCGAGGCGCCACTGAAAGACATGACGATCATGGTCAGGATCGGCAATACCGCCAGCAGCAGAATGAAGCCTGAAAGGACCCCGGCGAACCGCCCGGTGTCTCCGGGAAGCAGCGACTGGCGCTTCTTGATTAGCGTGCTCATTGCGAAGCCTCCAGCATGCGCCGACGACGGCCCGTGATGTATTCGGAGAGGGTCATGATTGCCAACGTGGTGACGATCAACACCACCCCTGCGGCGGATGCGGCAGGCCAGTTCATCAGCGGCGCAATCTGGTCATGAACCATTACCGCCAGCATCGGCACCCGTCGACCACCGAGCAACAAAGGCACTACGAAGCTGCTGGCGTTGTAGGCAAACACCAGCGTCGCGCCGGTAATAATCCCCGGCAGGCTCATAGGCAATACCACTTGGCGGAACACCTGCAAGCGGCTCGCGCCCAGGGTCGCGGCGGCCTCTTCGTAGGTGCGGGCAACGCCGCGCATAGCGCTGGCAATCGGCAACACCGCCAATGGGAATGCGGTCTGCACCAGCCCCATCAACACACCGTTCTGGTTGTACAACATCATGATCGGACGCTTGATCAGGCCCAGGCCCATCAGCGCCTGATTGAGCATCCCGCCCGGCCCGAGGATCACCAGCCAGCCGTAGCTTTGCAGCAGCAGGTTGACCAGCAATGGCAACAGCACCGCGGCTAGAAATATCCGGCGTACCAAAGGCGATGTCAGGCGCGACATGGTGTAAGCCACCGGGATCGCCAGCAACACCGCGATCACTGCGCTGAACAAGGCCAGGCGCAAGGTCAGCAGCAATGACTTCAGGTAATAGGGTTCCAGCAATTGGGCATAACTGGCCAGGCTGAAGCCGGTCCATTCCGCGCCCTTGGTGCCCACGCTCATGCGCAGCACCAGCAGGCTGGCGGCAATCAACACGCCGAGAAACAACATCGACGGTGTGAGGAAAAACCAGGCGCGGGTGGTCGGCGAAACACCGCGAGCCGGGCGCACGTTCGCGGCGCCGACCGGGTGGGTCAGGGATTGGTGTTCCATAGCAATGATCTCGTCAATGGAAAGCAGGAAACCTGGGGACTGGACTTGTCTTGATGCTGAGCAGTGTAGGAGCGAGCTTGCTCGCGATGACTGCCTACCAGTCAACATTGATGTCGACTGCAAGTCCGCTATCGCGAGCAAGCTCGCTCCTACAAGGGATCTTCATTGCTTCGCGGTCAGCGGGACAAATCCAGACCTATTGGCTCAGGAAGAAAAGATTTCCGTGTAACGACGAATCCATTGGTCATGCACGGTGGCCAGGAAGGCGTTGTCGTGCATGATCGCCTTGTCGGCAATCTGCTCCGGCGTAAGGATGTACGGGCTCTTGCGCGCTTCGGCGGAGATGATGGCCTTGGCGTTGACCGGGCCGTTGAAGATATCTTCAGCCATCTTGCCCTGCACCAGCGGGTCGAGAGAGTGGTTGATAAAGGCGTAGGCCAGATCGGTATCGCCGGGACGATTTTTCGGCATCACAGAGAGCATCAGGTCGGTGTAGAAGCCTTCCT
Source organism: Pseudomonas sp. GW821-FHT04C07 (assembly GCF_059420325.1). Classification (NCBI taxonomy): domain Bacteria; kingdom Pseudomonadati; phylum Pseudomonadota; class Gammaproteobacteria; order Pseudomonadales; family Pseudomonadaceae; genus Pseudomonas; species Pseudomonas sp. GW821-FHT04C07. Next base: position 374,266 of record NZ_JBWKTM010000003.1, on the reverse strand, counting down.
TCATGCCGAAGGTGGCACCCAGACCGTAGGCCGGATCCCGAATCTGTTTAGGGAAAAACGCCGGGGCGTAAAGACCGCCCATATCCAGCGAACCGGTGCGGAACAATTCAGCGATCTGGTTGGGGTTTTCACCCAGCGTCACCACACGGCTCTTGAGCTCTGCAAGTTTCTTGAAGCCCGGCTCGATGTTGTGCTCGTCACCACCGGCCAGTTTGGCGGCGATGATGATCAGGTCCATGGCCTCGGTCCAGTTCGGCGGCGGCAGGAAAATGTTCGGCGCCATGTCCGCATCCCACAACGAGGCGTAGCTGTCCGGGGCTTGCTTCACGGTGCGGGTGCTGTAGATCAGGCTGTTGCACCAGAGCAGGTAACCGATGCCGTGGCCGTTGGCACCGGTGCGGTATTTCTCCGGCACGTCGACCAGGTTGGGAATGCGGTTGAGATCGGGTTTTTCCAGCAGACCGGCGGCGGCCAGGCCTTCAGCGCCAACACCCGCCAAGGTGATGATGTCGTATTGCGGACGATCACCACCGGCCTTGAGTTTGGCGACCATTTCCGAGGTGCTGCCGGTACGGTCAGCAATGACCTTGGCGCCAGTCTTGGCTTCGAAGGTCGCGGCAATATTGCGCAGTGCCGCCAGCCCGGTGTCATCCGACCAGGTCAGCAGGCGCAGGGTCTTGCCCTGAAAGCGCGTATCGCTGGCATTGGCCCGGATAAACGGCATGCTCATGGCTGCCGCGGCAACCGAAGCCACTCCCACCGTTTTGATGAACTGTCTTCTGTTCAGATCATGCTCGCCCATTACGGACTCCCTTTCTTCTTGTAGGTATGAGTTGTAGGTATGAGGTTGGTCGCATCCAGGCGCCCGGTGATCGATCTAGCTCTAACTCCCGTAGATCACGGGGTGTAGCTAAGTCGGCTGGTTCATCCTGAGGTTGCGCAGAACGCGCAACAATCGAAAATTTGTCATTGAAGCCATGTGCCAAACGCATGCCTCGTTTCGAGGCATGCGTGGACCGTTTTCGGGCCGTCAGATGGCGCGAATCACGTGTTTTATTTCCTGAAACGCCTGCATGCCCCACGGCCCTAACTCGCGGCCGATGCTGCTCTGTTTGTAGCCACCCCAGGCCGTCTGCGGGAATATCACTTGCGGCGCGTTGATCCACACCAACCCGGCCTGTAAGGCGTTGGCGACCCGCTCGGCAGCCTCGCCATCGCGACTGACCACGCTGGCCACCAGACCGAATTCACTGTCATTGGCCAGGTCGATCGCCTCTTCTTCGCTGGCAAAACTGCGCACACAAATCACCGGGCCAAAGATCTCTTCACACCACAACGCACTGTCGAGGGGCACTTCGGTGAAGATCGTCGGCCGTAAAAAATATCCGCGTGGCACATTTTCTGGTCGCTCACCACCGCAAATCAGCCTGGCGCCAGCGCTCAGCCCACGATCGATGTGCCCAAGCACCCGCTGGTATTGCGCCTGATTGACCAGCGAGCCCATCTCCACATCCGGGTCAAACGGGTCTGCCACGCGAATTCCTTCGGCACGCGCCTTGAGCCGCACCAGGAATTCGTCCGCCAGCTCCTCGGCCACCAGCACACGGCTGGTGGCCGAGCACATCTGCCCGGCGTTGAAAAATCCGCCGCCACTGGCCAACTCCACCGCCAACTCGATATCGGCATCGGCGAGCACCAACAGCGAAGACTTGCCGCCCAGCTCCAGGCTCACACCTTTGACGGTTTCCGCCGCTCGCTGCATGACCTGAACGCCCACTGCATTGCTGCCGGTGAAGGAGATTTTCGCCACTCGTGAATCAGCCGCCAGCGGTGCACCGACCGCCAGGCCGGTGCCGCAGACCAGGTTGAACACGCCGTTGGGCAAGCCGCTCTCGGCAATGATCGCTGCCAATTCCAGTTCCGGCAGCGGTGTAACTTCCGACGGTTTGAGCACGACGCAACAACCGGCCGCCAACGCCGGGGCGAGCTTCCAGGCGGTGGTGACCATCGGAAAGTTCCACGGCACGATCAAGCCCACCACGCCGCAAGGCTCACGGCGTACACGGGCAGCGAAGTCCTCGCTCGGCAAAGCCACGGCACGGTCCTGCTGAGCGTCCATCGCCTCGGCAAGTCCTGCGTAATACTCGAAGGTGGCAATCACGTCATCAACATCGATGCCCGCTTCGAACAGCGGTTTGCCGTTGTTGCTCGACTGCAGCTGCATCAAGTGCTCACGGCGTGCCTGCACGCCGCTGGCGATCTTGCGCAGCACTGCGCCACGCTCAGAGCCGCGAGTTTTAGCCCACTGCAAAAACGCAGCGCTGGCAGCATTTACCGCTTGCTCGACCGCTTGCCCATCGCCACCGCTCACGGTGGCCAACGGTTCTTCCGTGGCCGGGTTGATCACCGGCAAACGTTCGCTACCCGCGCGCCATTGGCCGTCGATATACAAGCCATTCAAGATTTCCTGGCTGCTCATGCTTGCACCGCCTGCATCCAGGTGCTCTGGTCGATTTCGATCAGGGTCGGACGTTGACGATCAATGGCTGCCCGCAACGCGGCACGCAGTGCGTCGACACCGTCGATGGCTTCTGCTGCACACCCCAAAGCCTTGGCCACGCCAATGAAGTCCGGGGTGTAGATGTCCACGCCCACCGGTTCGATGGCGCGGTTGACCATGTATTTCTTGATCTCTTCGTAGCCCTGGTTATTCCACAACAACACGATGACCGGTGTTTGCGCTTCCACCGCGCAGGCCAGTTCCGACAACGTGAATTGCAGCCCGCCGTCGCCGATCAGGCACACCACGGGTCTGCGCGCAATGCGCTCGGAACCGCCACCGAGCCAGGCGCCAATGGCTGCCGGCAAGGCGTAGCCAAGGGTGCCGTAACCGGTGGACGAGTTGAACCAGCGACGCGGTTGCTCAGGGTTGAATGTCAGGTTGCCGGTGTACACCGGTTGGGTCGAATCGCCGACAAACACCGCTTCGGGCAGCTCGTGCAGAACAGTCTCCAGGAACAGGGTCTGGGCGCGGGTCGGTGCGTCCCAGATGGTCTCAAGCTCGGCACGCAACGTGGCTGCGCGGGCATGGCCCCAGTCGGAGCGACGCTCGGCCAGGGTGTGTCCGCCAAGTTCCGTCAGCAAGGCTTGCGCCGCCGTTTGCGAGTCGGACACCAATGCGACCTGCGGCGGGTAGTTGCGTACGGTCTGGTCCGGGTCGATGTCGACGCGCAACAAGGCGCCGGGAATCTCGAAGCCACCGGCAAAGGTGATGTCGTAATCGGTCTCGGCCAATTCAGTGCCGATAGCCAGTACTACGTCGGCATCCGCCACCAGTGCGCGAGTGGCGACCAGCGATTGAGTCGAACCGATCAACAGCGGATGGCGCGAGGGCAGCATGCCCTTGGCATTGATGGTCAACGCCACCGGTGCGTCCAACAGTTCGGCCAGCTGAGTGAGTTCGGCTGCCGCATCGATGGCACCGCCGCCCGCGAGGATCAGCGGACGTTTGGCGGTGGCCAGTAATTGGCTCATCTGCGCGACGGCTGAAGGCGCTGCACCGGCGCGGGCGATGCTGACGGGCTGACTGGTGAGCAAGTCATCGGCGTCTTCGACCAAAACGTCGAGAGGAATTTCGATATGTACCGGACGCGGACGCCCGGCCTGGAACAGGGCAAATGCCCGCGCCAGTACACCCGGCAATTCGGCGGCGGACATCAGCGTATGGGAAAACGCCGCCACACCACCTACCAGCGCGCTCTGGTTCGGCAGCTCATGCAGCTTGCCGCGCCCGCCGCCCAACTGGCTGCGCGACTGCACGCTGGAGATCACCAGCATCGGAATCGAGTCAGCGTAGGCCTGGCCCATGGCGGTGGTGATGTTGGTCATGCCAGGGCCGGTGATGATGAAGCACACACCCGGTTTACCACTGGTGCGGGCATAGCCATCGGCCATGAAACCGGCGCCTTGTTCGTGGCGTGGCGTGACGTGGTTGATGCTCGAGCGGGCCAGCCCGCGATACAGCTCAACGGTGTGTACACCCGGAATGCCGAACACCTGCTCGACGCCATAACCCTCGAGTAACTTGACCAATACTTCGCCGCACGTCGCCATTTTTGCTGCCCTTCTTATTAGCTGAAACTGCACCCCGATGGCGTTTTCAGGCACGCGCCGGGGCACAAAGGTGACGCAATTGGAACTGTCGGCGTATAGCGGTGACAAACCAAAAATAGTCATACTAGGCATGTCCTCCACTCATGCCTGAGCACCCATGAAACGTCTTCCCCCCTTGCCTGCTCTGCATACCTTTCTGATTACCGCCCAGTGCTGCAACTTCACTCGGGCGGCGGACCTGCTGCACATTACTCAGGGAGCAGTGAGCCGACAGATCGCCGGACTGGAGAGCCATCTCGGTTATGCATTGTTCCAGCGCCAGGCCCGAGGCCTGAGCCTGACCGCACAAGGACGTGAGTTGTATCCGCGCATTCAACAGGTCTTCAACCTGATCGACGAAGCCGTCGAACACGTCGGCGCCAAGCGCGAAGCCCTGCAACTCAAGGCGCCGACCTGCATGATGCGCTGGCTGCTGCCGCGCCTGTTGCAGTGGCAAAAGGAACGCCCGGACGTGCCGGTGGAGCTGACCACCACCGTGCAGCACGCCGTGGACTTTCGTCGCGAAGAATTCGATGCGGCAGTGGTCTATGGTGCAGCGCCGAGCAACGCGGCCTTCCATCATCTGTTCGATGAACAACTGACACCGGTCTGCTCAGCGCAATTGCTCAACGGGACGACGCCCCTCAAGGCTCACGCCGATCTGGAACAGCACATGCTGCTGCACCCCACTCGCGATGAGCGGGATTGGGAAGCCTGGCTCAAGGCGGCGGGAACCCGCGTCAGCAACATCGGCAAAGGACAGCATTTCGATACATTGGACCTGGCGATGTCCGTCGCCTCTCAAGGAACAGGTGTGGCGATCGGCGATTGGTCATTGATCGGCGAAGACCTGAGCGCCGGGCGGCTGGTCATGCCATTTGAACTGAAAGTGCGCACCGGGCAGGCCTACTATCTGGTCTACCCGGAGCGGCCGGAGCCGTCGGCGCAGTTGCGCGAATTGATGGATTGGCTGGTGGAGCAGGCTCAGGAGCGTCAGGTATGAGTCGACGCGTATTTTGTAGCAGCTGGCGCAGCCTGCGTCCGGCTGCGCAGCAGTCGTAAAACCGGTCATCGCGTTTCTTCAGACAAAACGCATTTGCCGGAATGCGACCGCTGCGCGGCCGAACGCAGGCTACGCCAGCTGCTACATAGGTAACGCGGCGCCTAAACGATCAATACCCAACCGTAAACCGCTGGCGGGAATGCGCGGGGGTTTCAATCTCATCGATCATTGCAATCGCGTAGTCGGCAAAGGTGATCCAGCTCTTGCCTTCGGCGCTCACCAGCAGGTCATCCTTGCCCACGCGGAAGGTGCCGGTACGCTCGCCTTCGACAAACAGCGCCGAAGGTGAAAGAAAGGTCCAGTCCAGGTCCTTTTCCTCACGCAAGGTATCGAGGTAGACACCACCGGCACTGGCTTCAGCCCGGTACTCATCGGGAAAGCCCGGACCGTCGATGACTTTGCTACCGCTGGGCAGCAGCAGGGAGCCGGCACCGCCGACCACCAGCAGACGCTTCACGCCAGCCTTTTTCACAGGCTCGATAATCGCGTTGGCCGGGATCGTCGAAAAGTGTGCCGCGCTGATCACCACATCATGACCGGCAACAGCCGCTTGCAACGCTGCGCCGTCGGCAACGTCAACGTTCTTGGTGATGACACCGGCACGCTGGCCGAGTTTTGAGGTATCGCGAGCGATGGCGGTAACGCTATGACCGCGACGCAAAGCCTCTTCCAACAGTTGGCTGCCGGCACGGCCGGTGGCACCAATGATTGCGATCTTGCTCATGAACAGTTCTCCAGTTCCGATATGTGACGCAGAGCGTCACGGGCTGCATTCCCACGCAGAGTGAGGGAACGATCAGGTACGTTGACTCACCACTTCATTTCGCCTTTAGCGACTTTGGCGCTCAGCTCCAGGGAGCTTTCTTCGCCAAGATCCGGGTAACGCTTTTTCATTGTTTCAATCAGCTCGGCCGAGTTCTTGGCCTTGGCGGATTCTTCATCAAAAGCATTGATGTAGTCGGCGGTGAAATGCACCGCGGCGACTGAACGGGCGCTCTCACCCAGGTAATGGCCCGGGATAATGGTCTTGGGTTTCAGGCCATCGATGATTTTCAGGGTGCTGAGCCAACTCGGCCTGGGATTTGCCGAACTGCGCGTCCACCAGAATCGCTTCTTTCTTGCCACTGACCAGCACCGAAGTGACCGGGAAGATCGCCGCGGTACCCGGGTTGTAGACGTCCAGGGTCAGCGCCGGCTCCGCCGCCGCTGCATGGGCGACGAAACCCAAGGTCGCGGTGGCCAGCAAAATGCGCTTGATTGAAGAAAATCCGATCATGTGTCGCTCCTGAGATCTGTTCGTCGTGAGTGACGATGGACAGAGCTTAGTTGCCTCACTCGCTCCAAAAAATGCGATGCTTGAACATAGTTTGTTTCTAAAAGCGGGCAAATCATGGATCGTCTTCAAGCAATGCGGGTCTTCGTCACAGTGGTCGACCTCGGCAGCCAGTCCGCCGCCGCCGATCATCTGGACCTCTCGCGGCCGGTGGTTTCACGGTATCTGGCGGAGCTGGAAGATTGGGTCGGAGCACGGTTGATGCACCGCACCACCCGCAAGTTGAGCCTGACCGCCGCCGGTAGCGAAACCCTGCCGCGCTGCCGACAGATGCTCGATTTGTCGGCCGACATGCAGGCTGCTGTCAGCGAGCCGGACAATGCCCCGCGAGGCTTGCTGCGCATCAGCGTCAGCACTTCATTCGGTCAGGCGCAACTGGCCGACGCCGTGGCCGAGTACGTCAAACGCTACCCCGGTGTCAGCATCGACCTGCAGATGCTCGACCGCACGGTGAACCTGGTGGATGAGCGTATAGACCTGGCGATCCGCACCAGCAACGACCTGGACCCGAACCTGATTGCCCGCAGACTGACCGTGTGCCGCTCGGTAATCTGCGCCTCCCCCGAGTATCTGCGCCAGCACCCGGCGCCGCAGCGGGTGGAAGAGCTCAGCCAGCACAATTGCCTGACCCACTCCTACTTCGGCAAAAGCCTTTGGCACTTCGAGCAGGACGGGGAACAGGTTTCGGTACCGGTGCAGGGCAACATCAGCGCCAACGAGGCCAGCACCCTGCTGCGAGCGACCATCGCCGGAGCCGGGATTTCGATGCTGCCCAGCTATCAAGCCGGAGTGCATATTCACAGCGGCGAACTGGTCCGCCTGCTGCCCGGCGCCGAGCCACGGCAAATGAACATGTACGCGGTCTACGCCTCACGCAAACACATGCCGGCGGCGTTGCGCAGCATGCTGGATTTTCTGGTGTTGAGGTTTCCGGAGCAACCGCAGTGGGATGTGGGGCTTTAAGCTCATAAAATCGAAACACATAACCTGCGGCGAGCGGGCTTGCCCGCTCGCCACAAGTGCATGCCAGACAGAAGATTCGCGCTAAACACCCGTCAAAGGTGTGGCCCACCTCCATAGCAACTCACTGCGGCTGACCTATGCTGATAGTAGTACTCCCTTAAATGGTGGGTACTCGTTCAGAGGTCAGCGCCATGAACATCAAAACCCGAAGATACCTCGCTATCTTCATCGCCTGCACCGCTTCGCTCGTGCTGTACGGAACCGCTGCCTACCGTGTCGAACAGGCCCGTCAGCAACCGCAGGCCGCATCGGCAAGCTGCAACTTCGAGCGCTGCATACCGCACAACGCGACCCTGAACGCACTCAAATAACGAGAGCCTACGCTTCGCTATTCTGATCGGCCTTCAACCTGTCGCGAAACGCTTTGGGAGAGATCCCCACTCGCCGCCGAAACAAGCGTGTGAAGTTGGTTGGATCGGAGAATCCCAAGAAATCGGACATTTCGTAGATGGTCATGCTGGTGTAGGTCAGTAGCCGCTTGGCCTCCAGCAACTGGCGCTCATGCATGATCTGCAAGGCAGGCTGACCGGCCAGCTCACGGCAGGTGCCGTTGAGATGCGAGACGGAAATCCCCAGTTTATGCGCCAGGTCTTCGACCTTAACGTGTTCGCGATAATGCTCTTCGACCAGCTGGATAAACCCATTGAGGTATTCGCGCGCACGCTGTGGGCGCTGGCTCGCGGTACGGCGCTGGATCACCTGGCGACTGACCCACACCAGGATTACGCTGACCAGCGAGTGCATGAGCATTTCTCGCGCGGGCTGATGGCCCACGTACTCGCTTTGCAATGCCGAAAACAGACTGTTCAGGTAGTCGCTGTCGGCTCCTGCCGGGTAACTTTCGGCCACCGCCAGGGCATTCAGCGAATTGCCCAGCTGCGCCTGAAGGTACGCCACCAGCGGCGCGGCCAGGGTTACTACATAGCCTTCGACGTCTTCCGAAAAACGAAAACCATGCACTGACAGCGGCGGCAGAATCTGGACCGCCGACTTCGCCAGCAGTGTGCGCTTACCCTCTATCTCAAGCTCTGCGTGACCTTTATTAACAAACAACAACTGACACAGATCGGCATGCCGGTGCGGTTTGATTTCCCACTGATGCTCACGGCTGCGTTTGGAGATGGTTTCACAGTGCAGTAAATCCGGTGTCGGCCAGTCCAGGCTTTCACCATAGAGTTTGAACACTGGAATCGAAGAAAGGGCAGGCTTGTTCATAACCGCAATCCAGACCTCGGAGAGTTGGGCGATAATCGCACCGATTGGCGAAATGTACAGCTATCGGCTCAGTTTTCACCTTCATTTGACGGGGTCTGAAGTGAAAAATGCAAGTACTCAGAACCCATTCACCGATTTGTTCGTGTGAAGCTTGCGAGCCATAAAAACAATGAAAATGCTGAAGACTCAAGTTGCCATTATCGGTGCCGGTCCGGCCGGCCTGTTGCTCGGTCAGTTACTACACAACGCCGGTATCGACACCGTCATTCTCGAGCGCCAATGCCCGGACTACGTATTGGGCCGGATCCGCGCCGGAGTCCTGGAGCAAGGCATGGTCGAGCTCCTGCGTCAGGCTGGAGTCGGCCAGCGAATGGACGCAGAAGGCCTGGTTCATGGCGGTTTCGAGCTGGCCTTCGACGGACGCCAGGTGCACATCGATCTGCAATCGCTCACCGGTGGCAAGACCGTAATGATCTACGGTCAGACAGAGGTCACCCGCGATTTGATGGCCGCACGGCAATCTGCAGGGGCGATGACACTGTATGAGACGAGCAACGTTCAGCCCCACGACATGAAAACCGACCAGCCTTATCTGACATTCGAAAAGAACGGAGAAACCTGGCGCCTGGACTGCGATTACATCGCCGGATGCGACGGTTTTCATGGCATCGCTCGGCAGTCGATTCCCGCCGAGTCACTGAAGGTATTCGAACGGGTCTACCCTTTCGGCTGGTTGGGTATCCTCGCCGACACGCCACCGGTCAACGATGAGCTGGTGTACGCCAGGCACGAGCGCGGTTTTGCCTTGTGCAGCATGCGTTCGGCGACCCGAACCCGCTATTACCTGCAAGTGCCTGCCGAAGAGAAGGTCCAGGACTGGCCGGATCAACGCTTCTGGGATGAGCTCAAATCACGCCTGCCGGAGGCGTTAGCCAACGACCTGGTGACCGGCCCGTCCATCGAGAAAAGCATCGCGCCGTTACGCAGTTTCGTGGTCGAGCCAATGCAGCATGGGCGGATGTTTCTGCTCGGTGACGCGGCGCATATTGTCCCGCCCACCGGCGCCAAGGGGTTGAACCTGGCCGCCAGCGATGTCAGCACGTTGTTCAACATTTTGCTCAAGGTCTACCGCGAAGGACGCGTCGACTTGCTGGAGAAGTACTCCGGGATCTGCCTGCGACGAGTCTGGAAAGCCGAGCGTTTCTCCTGGTGGATGACCTCGATTCTGCACAATTTCCCTGACACGGATGCCTTCAGCCAACGTATTGCGCAGACCGAACTGGAGTATTTCGTCGGCTCCGAAGCCGGTCGAAAAACCATTGCAGAAAATTATGTCGGGCTTCCTTACGAGGCTATCGAATAGGAGCCTATCGAGTACACTAACGCGTACTCCCGCTTGCCGAGCAACCTGCGGGTCAACCACTGCCCGCAGGTTTCACTGTGACCAATCTCAACCAGCCTACCAAACCGGCCATTCGCAGCGTGTTGATCGCCCTGATGCTGGCGATCTTCCTCGGTGCGCTGGACCAAACCATCGTCGCCGTGTCGATGCCGGCCATCTCGGCGCAGTTCAAGGATGTCAGCCTGCTGGCCTGGGTCATCTCCGGCTACATGGTGGCGATGACCGTGGCGGTGCCGATTTACGGCAAGCTCGGCGACCTTTATGGGCGCCGTCGGCTGATGCTGTTCGGCATGGGCCTGTTCACCCTGGCCTCGGCGTTGTGCGGCATGGCCCAGAGCATGGAGCAGTTGGTGCTGGCGCGGATACTCCAGGGCATCGGTGCTGGCGGAATGATCTCGGTGAGTCAGGCGATCATTGGCGACATCATTCCTCCCCGCGAACGTGGACGCTATCAAGGCTATTTCAGCAGCATGTACGCGGTGGCCAGTGTCGCAGGTCCCGTGCTCGGCGGTTACATGACCGAGTACCTGTCCTGGCGCTGGGTGTTTCTGATCAACCTGCCGCTGGGTCTCGGCGCCTGGCTGGTGGCCCATCGCACGCTGGTCGGCTTGCCGGTGCCACAGCGCAAACCGGTCATCGACTACCTTGGCACAATCCTGATGATCATCGGCCTGAGCTCACTGCTGCTGGGCATCACCGAGATCGGTCAGGGTCATTATTGGCGCGACAACGAAGTGCTCGGCTTGCTGGCCGGAGCCGTGGTGGTGCTGACGCTGTTCGTCCTGCATGAGAGACGGGCACGCGAGCCCTTGCTACCCATGCATTTGTTTGCCAACCGCAACGCGGTCCTCTGTTGGTGCACGATTTTTTCCACCAGTTTCCAGGCCATCTCACTGATCGTGCTGATGCCGTTACGCTTTCAGAGCGTCACCGGCGCGGGTGCCGACAGTGCCGCGCTGCACCTGTTGCCACTGGCCATGGGCTTGCCGATGGGGGCCTATTTCGCCGGGCGCCGGACGTCGGTGACCGGACGCTACAAACCGATGATCCTCACCGGCGCCCTGCTCACCCCCTTCACCATTCTCGGCATGGCCTTCAGCCCGCCACAAGCGGTAGTCCTCAGTAGCCTGTTCATGCTGCTCTGCGGGATCGCCGCCGGCATGCAGTTCCCGACCTCACTGGTGGGCGCGCAGAATTCGGTGGAGCAGCGGGACATCGGCGTGGCGACCAGCACCACCAACCTGTTTCGCTCGCTGGGTGGTGCGGTGGGCGTGGCATTGATGTCAGCATTGCTGTTGGCCTTGCTGCAAGACGCAAGCTTCGCCCACCTGACCGGCTCGGCGCCGATTACCGAGGGCAGCTCGGGGAATGTCCTGCTCGATGGTTTGAAAGCCGCACCAGGTCCGGCTCGAAATGCGCTGCGTGGGGAGTTGCTGCTGACCTTCCGGCATTTGCTGATGGTCAGCGCGGCGGTGTCGCTGCTCGGGCTGGCGGCGGCGATCGCCATGCCGAACAGGTTGCTGCGGGGGCGGGAAGATCGTCAGCTTTGAGATGATCGTTCCCGCGCTCCCGCGTGGGAACGATCAAACTCTCCATTAAGGTCGGGCGTTGATCTGCTGTTGCAGGTTCTGGATCTGGCTTTGCAGGGTGTTGATGTTACGCGTGACCTGGCCACGGAAGGTGTCGAACTCCGCGGTACTACCGCCACCCTGAGGTGCAGCCGGGCGGTTGTCCTGCTGGCTTTTGAGGACGATCATTTCCTGCTCCAGGCGCTCGATGGCGGCGCTCGGGTTACCCTGTTTTTTCATCGCGGCGATGTCAGCGCTGAGAGCTTTGATTTCAGCGTCGACTTTACTCGTGTCGGTCTGGCTGCTTTTCAGGGCGGCCAGTTCGCTGCTCAGGGATTTCACCTGGGCCTGCAACTGGGTATTGGCGGCTTGCTGTTCGGTGGTCTGCGCAGTCATTTGCGCCAGGCGCTTGTCCAGCTCAGTCGCCTGACCTGCGACGCCCTGCTGTTGCTTGTTCTGCTCAAGCAATTTGCCTTCAAGCTGCTTGATCTGCAACTTCAATGCTTCGCTGCCGCTGTTGACGCTGGATTCGCTGGCGACCACCTTGCCGGAAATAGCCTGCAAACGCCCCGCCGCTTCCTCGCTGATGCGCGCAAAACTTTCCTGAGTTGCGACCAATTGTTGCTCCATCAACGAGATCTGCTGAAAGCTCCACCAGGCAAGGCCGGCGAACGCCAAGAGCAAAGCCCCGACCAATGCCCACAATGGCCCGGTGCCCGGACCTTTGACCTTGACCACCGAAGCAGGCCGCGAATGCACGCTGGTGCGCTCGCGGGCCGCAGCGGTGGTCGGGAAGTCATCATCGGTGTCGGCACGCAGGCTTGGAACATCATCGAAGTCGTCGTTTGCATCGTTACGCATGGACATGAGTCAACCTTTCTGAACCGCAGTAATGGCTTAATGCCCCCGAGTATAAACCGCTACTCGCAGCATTGATCGACCCTGAACGCCAAACTCGGTTCAGTGTTTATTTCAGCGAATGTCCTGGGCCTTCCACCACCCGCAGAATTCATCGAGGGCCGTCCACAGGCTGACCTTGGGCTCATAGTCCAGATAATGGCGGGCGCGGCTGATGTCCAGCGTGAAATTTTTACTCATCACCTGCATGCCCAGGCGCGACAGCGTCGGCTCCGGACGACCTGGCCATAGCTTGCAAAACCCTTCGTTCAACGCCGCGATACTGTAGGCCAGACCGTAGGAACGGTAACGAGTCACTTGCGGGACTTCCATCTGGCGCATCACGTAGTTCACCACATCCCACAGCGGCACCGGCGTACCGTTGCTGATGTTGTAGGCCTTGCCCAGTGCGGAGCCTGTGGCCAGCAAACTGCTGAGCAACGCCTCGTTGAGGTTCTGTACGCTGGTGAAATCGACCTTGTTCAGGCCATTACCAACAATGGCCAAGCGACCCTTGCGTTGCATTTTCAGCAGCCGCGGGAAGATGCTCATGTCACCGGCACCGGTGACGAACCGTGGGCGCAGTGCCAGCACTTCGAGGCCAAACTCCTGAGCTCCGAAGACCTTTTGCTCAGCCAGGTATTTGGTGGCGGCATAGGGATGCTTGAAGCGTTTCGGGACCTGTTCTTCCGTCAGCCCCAGATGGTCACGGCCATCGAAATAGATCGATGGTGACGACAGATGCACCAGCCGCCGAACGTTCTGCTTCAGGCAGGCTTCGACCACATTCTCGGTGACCAGCACATTGCCCTGATGGAAATCCTGATAACGCCCCCACAGCCCAACCGCGCCAGCGCAGTGCACCACAGCGTCAACGTCGCGGCACAAATCGCGAACCAGCTCTGGATCACTCAAGTCGCCCTGGACAAACTCGGCGCCACGACGCACCAAATGCTCGACACCCTCGGCCCGACGCCCGTTGACCCGCACATCCAGGCCCTGCTCCAGGGCGAAACGCGAAAAGCGCCCGCCAATGAAGCCGCTTGCGCCGGTGACCAGAATTTTCATGACTTGCTCCGATTTCTTTCGTTTTTCATGCATATCGCACTGCGTATTACCTGAAGTCCTGACGCTTTCAATCACTCCAACGGCACCAGCCATTGCTTTGATGATCGTGCCAGATGCTCGGTCAACTGCCCGAGCAATTGCCCGCCGTTGCGCCAATGATGCCAGTACAGCGGCACATCAATCGGCTTATCTGGCAAAAGCTCCACCAACACTCCGCGCTCCAACTGCTCACGGACCTGCAACTCCGGCACCAGCCCCCAGCCGAGTCCCGCCTCGGTCAGTCGAATAAACCCTTCGGATGACGGACACAAATGATGCTCGAAACCGCCCTCGACACCCAATGAAGCCAGGTAGCGATGCTGGAGAAAATCATCCGGGCCGAACACCAAAGCCGGTGTGCGCGCCAATTGCTCAGCCCGCACGCCCTGCGCAAAATGCCGGGCGATGAAGGCCGGACTGGCCAGGGCACGATAACGCATGGCCCCCAGCAACAGGCTGCGCGCCCCGGCCACCGGCCGCTCGCTGGCACACACACAGGCCGCCACTTCACCGGCACGCATGCGCTTGAGGCCGACGGTCTGGTCTTCCACTACCAGATCCAGCAATAGATGCTGCTCGGCGCAAAAATCACCCACGGCCTCTGCCCACCAGGTCGCCAGGCTGTCGGCGTTAAGGGCGATGCGCAGACGTTCCGGCAAGCCTTCTTCATCCAGCGCCGGCACCAGCGTTTGCAAGTCACGCTCGAGCAAACGCACTTGCTGCACATGGTTGAGCAGGCGTCGGCCAATCTCGGTTGGCGCGGGCGGCGTGACCCTCACCAGCACCGGCTGACCGACTCGCGCTTCCAGTAGTTTGATCCGCTGCGAGATGGCCGATTGCGACAAGCCCAGTACCTGAGCAGCCCGTTCGAAGCCGGCCTGCTCGACCACCGCGGCGAGCGCGGATAGCAATTTATAGTCGAACATCAGTTTTCCTAATGAGCGATCAGCAATATTGGTTTTTCTTATACAGCTTCCGACCGGAGAATGACCAGCAAGCCTCTTCGATCAAGGACACATTTCATGGCTGGTGAAACCACTCTGGCAACCCTGCTGCGCAGCATGAGCCCGCATTTGAACGCTGGCGAGTACGTGTTCTGCACCCTTGGCGACGGCCAGTTGCCCAAGGACTGCGACGTCATCGGCAGTTTCCGTGAGCAGGAAGGTTTGACGCTCATCCTCGAGCGCGGGCAAGCCGAAAAGGCCGGCTTCAGTTTCGATTATGTAGCGGCGTGGATCACCTTGAACGTGCACTCGGCACTCGAAGCCGTCGGCCTCACCGCGGCTTTCGCCGGTGCGTTGGGGCAAGCCGGGATCAGTTGCAACGTGATTGCCGGTTACTACCACGATCATTTGTTTGTCGGCCAGGCCGATGCCCAACGCGCCATGACGGTGCTGCGGCAATTGGCGGCGGGCGCGGAGTAAACCCTATGTGGCAAAGCTATGTGAACGGCCTGTTGGTCGCGGCGGGGCTGATCATGGCGATCGGCACGCAAAACGCTTTCGTCCTGGCGCAAAGCCTGCGGCGCGAGCATCACCTGCCAGTGGCCGCGTTGTGTGTGACCTGCGATGCCTTGTTGGTCGCCGCCGGAGTCTTTGGGCTGGCGACCCTCCTGGCGCAGAATCCGCTGCTGTTGGCGATCGCCCGCTGGGGCGGCGCGGCCTTCCTGCTGTGGTACGGCAGCCTGGCGCTGCGTCGGGCGTTTTCCCGGCAAAGTCTGAAACAGGCCGAAAACCAGACGGTGCGTTCGCTTCGGGCGGTGATGCTCAGCGCACTGGCAGTGACCTTGCTCAACCCCCATGTGTATCTGGACACCGTGTTGTTGATCGGCTCACTCGGGGCACAACAAACCGTGCCAAGTGCCTACGTGGTCGGCGCGGCCAGCGCGTCATTGTTGTGGTTCTTCACCCTGGCCCTTGGCGCCGCCTGGCTGGCACCATGGCTGGCGCGTCCCGGCACCTGGCGAATCCTCGACCTGCTGGTGGCGATCATGATGTTCACTGTGGCCATTCAATTAATCACGGCAGGCTGATTATTCAAAAAGGCTTAAGGGCCCCCCTTCAAACCTCTATTCCACACAGTTGTTGCGTGGTTATGCCGCACCCCCGGTGCTATGATCCAAAACCTGCGCCGCAAAGAGTACAAACTCCCCGGCGCTTGTCTGGCCGCCCGTGATCGGCCTTGCGCTCACCGCAACTGATCTGATTAGGAGAATCATCATGGCTTTCGAACTGCCGCCGCTGCCTTATCCACACAATGCCCTGCAGCCGCACATTTCAGAGGAAACTCTGCAATACCACCACGACAAGCACCACAACACCTATGTCGTGAACCTGAACAACCTGGTGCCAGGCACCGAGTTCGAAGGCAAGACCCTGGAAGAAATCGTCAAGACTTCTTCGGGCGGTATCTTCAACAACGCCGCTCAGGTCTGGAACCACACATTCTACTGGAACTGCCTGGCGCCAAACGCCGGCGGTCAACCAACCGGCGCACTGGCTGAAGCCATCAACGCGGCTTTCGGTTCGTTCGACAAGTTCAAAGAAGAATTCAGCAAAACCTCCATCGGCACCTTCGGTTCCGGCTGGGGCTGGCTGGTGAAAAAGGCTGACGGTTCCCTGGCCCTGGCCAGCACCATCGGCGCCGGCAACCCGCTGACCAGCGGCGACACCCCGCTGCTGACCTGCGACGTCTGGGAACACGCTTACTACATCGACTACCGCAACCTGCGTCCGAAGTATGTCGAAGCGTTCTGGAACCTGGTCAACTGGAAGTTCGTGGCTGAGCAGTTCGAAGGCAAAACCTTCACCGCTTAAGCTTCGCGCCAGTCAAAAAACCCGGCATTTGCCGGGTTTTTTATGGGTTTTGGGTGAGAAACCTACCCATTTTCCGCGGTACTGCACCCACCTTGTGGGAGCGGGCTTGCCCTAATGCCAGTCAGTTAAGCGAGCGCTGCGGCCCTGTAGGAGCGAGCTCGCTCGCGATGGACTGAAGGGCAACGCGTTTATTCAGAAAACACGCGTTATCGTTAACGACCATCGCGAGCAAGCTCGCTCCTACAAGGATCCAATTTGCCCTTGCCCCTGCGCCATGGCGCGCTAACATCAAAGCTCGGGGAAAATTCTCGCACGCCCCTCAAGTTGCACAGGGTTGCTACCGACACAGTACTAATCGCCTGAACAAGCCAAAAACTGCATTTTGGCCTGGCACACAGGCGAAATCTCCTGTGCTTGATTGTCCCTTTGACTGCCATCGCAGGATTGCCAATACTCATGGCAACTTGATGCTACCCGCACGGAACAAGGAAAAGCCATTTGAAGCTGGAACTCAAAAACAGCTTGTCGGTGAAGTTGCTCCGGGTGGTGCTGCTGTCGGCATTGATCGTCGGCGTGGTTCTGAGCTGCGCGCAAATCGTTTTCGATGCCTACAAGACACGGCAGGCGGTGGCTAACGATGCCCAGCGCATCCTCGACATGTTCCGCGACCCATCGACCCAGGCGGTGTACAGCCTGGATCGGGAAATGGGCATGCAAGTAATCGAAGGCCTGTTTCAGGATGACGCCGTGCGGATGGCGTCCATCGGCCATCCCAACGAAACCATGCTTGCGGAAAAGAACCGCGAACTGCAGCAATCACCCAGCCGCTGGTTGACCGACCTGATCCTGGGCCAGGAACGCACCTTTACCACCCAATTGGTAGGCCGCGGCCCGTACAGCGAGTATTACGGCGACCTGAGCATAACCCTCGACACTGCGACGTACGGCCAGGGCTTTATCATCAGTTCGGTGATCATCTTTATTTCCGGAGTTCTTCGCGCCTTGGCCATGGGCCTGGTGCTGTACCTGGTTTACCACTGGCTGCTGACCAAGCCCCTGTCGCGAATAATCGAACACCTGACCGAGATAAACCCGGACCGCCCTAGCGAACACAAGATTCCGCAGCTCAAGGGCCACGAGAAAAACGAGCTGGGCATCTGGATCAACACCGCCAATCAATTGCTGGCCTCGATCGAACGCAACACCCACCTGCGCCATGAAGCGGAAAACAGTCTGCTGCGCATGGCCCAGTACGACTTCCTTACAGGTCTGCCAAACCGTCAGCAATTGCAGCAACAACTGGACAAGATTCTGGTGGATGCAGGCCGCCTGCAACGGCGGGTTGCAGTGCTCTGTGTCGGCCTCGATGACTTCAAGGGCATCAACGAACAATTCAGCTACCAGACCGGCGATCAATTGCTACTCGCCTTGGCCGATCGCCTGCGCGCTCACAGCGGCCGCCTGGGGGCCCTTGCCCGCTTGGGCGGCGACCAGTTCGCACTGGTTCAGGCCAATATCGAACAGCCTTACGAAGCCGCCGAGCTGGCACAAAGCATTCTCGATGACCTCGAAGCAGCGTTCGCCCTCGATCATCAGGAGATTCGCCTGCGCGCGACCATCGGCATTACGCTGTTCCCGGAGGATGGCAACAGTACCGAGAAGCTGCTACAGAAAGCCGAGCAGACCATGACCCTGGCCAAGACTCGTTCGCGCAATCGTTACCAGTTCTATATCGCCAGCGTCGACAGCGAAATGCGTCGCCGACGCGAGTTGGAAAAAGACCTGCGCGAAGCCCTCACTCGCGAGCAGTTCTATCTGGTCTACCAACCGCAAATCAGCTACCGCGATCACCGCGTAGTCGGTGTCGAAGCCTTGATTCGCTGGCAGCACCCCGAACACGGGCTGGTGCCTCCGGACCTGTTCATCCCGCTGGCCGAACAGAACGGCACGATCATCGCCATCGGCGAATGGGTGCTGGATCAGGCCTGCCGCCAGTTACGCGAATGGCATGACCAGGGCTTCATGGATTTGCGCATGGCGGTCAATCTCTCCACCGTGCAACTGCACCACGCCGAGTTGCCACGGGTGGTCAACAACCTGCTGCAAATCTATCGCCTGCCGCCACGCAGCCTGGAATTGGAGGTCACCGAAACGGGCTTGATGGAAGACATCAGCACTGCTGCCCAGCACTTGCTCAGTTTGCGTCGTTCCGGGGCGCTGATTGCCATCGACGACTTCGGGACGGGCTACTCTTCCCTGAGTTATCTCAAAAGCCTGCCGCTGGACAAGATCAAGATCGACAAGAGCTTCGTCCAGGACCTGCTCGATGACGACGACGACGCCACCATCGTTCGGGCGATCATTCAATTGGGCAAGAGCCTGGGCATGCAGGTGATCGCCGAGGGCGTCGAAACCGCTGAACAGGAGGCCTACATCATCTGCGAAGGCTGCCACGAAGGTCAGGGCTATTTCTACAGCAAGCCCCTGCCCGCGCGGGAGTTGAGCGCTTATTTGAAGCAAGCCCAACGCAGTAACGCAACCATCCTGTAACACGCGCCGACGCGGACCTGTAGCAGCTGGCGAAGCCTGCGTTCGGCTGCGCAGCAGTCGTAAATCCTGAGGCCGCGGTTAGCCTGACACAACGCAATGCCTGATTTCACGGCTGCTGCGCAGCCGAAC
This sequence comes from Pseudomonas sp. GW821-FHT04C07, assembly GCF_059420325.1. Classification (NCBI taxonomy): domain Bacteria; kingdom Pseudomonadati; phylum Pseudomonadota; class Gammaproteobacteria; order Pseudomonadales; family Pseudomonadaceae; genus Pseudomonas; species Pseudomonas sp. GW821-FHT04C07. The sequence goes on along the minus strand of NZ_JBWKTM010000003.1, from coordinate 355,011 downwards.
GCAGCCTTCGGCAGCCGCTACAGGTCATATGCAGGCGCGCGAATAAGAAATATTTCCAACGCCGACCCTTTACACATAATGCAAATCTTTCGCATTATGTCGCAGTTTTGCGCGCCCGCCGCGCCTGTCCACCCCTATCCAAGCAGGATGTTCGCCATGATTCGTATGCCTCTGGCTACCGCCAGTCTGTTGGCCATCGCTATTTCCCTCGCCGGTTGTGGCGAAGGTAAAGACAAGGCTGCCGCTCCTCAAGCGCCTGTTCCGGCCGCCAGCACTGCAGCCCCTGCTGCTGCCGCAACCACTGGTAAAGTTGACGAAGCCGCGACCAAAGCTGTTGTTGCGCATTACGCCGACATGGTCTTCGCCGTCTTCAGCGATGCCGAATCCACCGCGAAAACCCTGCAAACCGCGATCGACGCGTTCCTTGCCAAACCTGACGCCGAGACCCTGAAAGCCGCTCGCGCTGCCTGGGTCGCCGCGCGCGTACCTTATCTGCAAAGTGAAGTATTCCGCTTCGGCAACACCATCATCGACGACTGGGAAGGACAGGTTAACTCCTGGCCGCTGGACGAAGGTTTGATCGACTACGTCGACAAGAGCTACGAACACGCACTGGGCAACCCGGGCGCGACTGCCAACATCATCGCCAACACCGTAGTTCAGGTCGGCGAAGACAAGGTCGACGTGAAAGACATCACCCCGCAAACACTCGCCAGCCTCAATGAACTGGGCGGCTCCGAAGCCAACGTCGCCACCGGCTACCACGCCATCGAATTCCTGCTCTGGGGCCAGGACCTGAACGGCACCGGCCCTGGCGCCGGCAACCGTCCGGCCTCTGACTATCTGGAAGGCGCTGGCGCCACTGGAGGTCACAATGATCGTCGCCGCGCTTACCTCAAAGCCGTGACCCAGCTGCTGGTAAGCGACCTGGAAGAAATGGTCGGTAACTGGAAGCCGAACGTGGCCGACAACTACCGCGCCACCCTGGAAGCCGAGCCAGGCGAAAGCGGCCTGCGCAAAATGCTCTTCGGCATGGGTAGCCTGTCCCTCGGCGAACTCGCCGGCGAGCGCATGAAGGTCTCCCTGGAAGCCAACTCCCCGGAAGACGAACAAGACTGCTTCAGCGACAACACCCACAACTCGCACTTCTACGATGCCAAAGGCATTCGCAACGTCTACCTGGGTGAATACACCCGCGCAGACGGCACCAAGATGACTGGCGCCAGCCTGTCCTCGCTGGTGGCGGCAATCGACCCGGCAACCGACACCGCACTGAAGGCCGATCTGGCTGCGACCGAAGCCAAAATCCAGGTTATGGTCGATCACGCCAACAAGGGTGAGCACTATGACCAACTGATCGCCGCAGGCAACACTGCCGGCAATCAGATCGTTCGCGACGCCATTGCATCCCTGGTCAAGCAGACCGGCTCGATCGAACAGGCGGCCGGCAAACTGGGCATCAGCGACCTGAACCCGGACAACGCTGATCACGAGTTCTGATCACCGCTGGCTGAGTGAAAAAAAGGCGACTTTCGAGTCGCCTTTTTTGTCCCCGCCTGACGCAGACCACTGTGGGAGCGAGCTTGCTCGCGATAGCGGTCGCACGTTCAACATCAATGTTGGCACTGATGGCCCCATCGCGAGCAAGCTCGCTCCCACAGGGTATTGCGATGGCCGTGACTCGGTCTCCAGGTAAAACCTGCCCCACATAAAACCAAACGCTAATCCCTCTTATTCAAACTCCCCTACCCTGATAGACTTTGCGCCCTTGTTTTGCTCGTCTTGCAGGATGTCTGATGCCCTCGTTGTCTCTTCGCTTGTCCGCTCTGTTCATGGCTCTGGGCCTGAGCGCCTGCGATGACGTTCCGCATTTCACCAAGGCCGAGCCCGGTGAAGCGCGTTCGGGCGGCAGGGCGACAGTGAGCAAGACCGATCAGAACGCCTTCTCCCTGCCTTCGGCCAATCTTTCACCCACCCGACGTCTGGATTTCAGCGTCGGCAACAGCTTCTTTCGCAGCCCGTGGGTGATCGCCCCGTCAACCACTACCGCCCGCGATGGCCTGGGTCCGTTGTTCAATACCAACGGCTGCCAAAACTGCCACATCAAGGACGGTCGCGGTCACCCGCCAACACCCGACTCGGATAACGCGGTGTCGATGCTGGTACGTCTGTCGATCCCCAACGCCCCCGCCTACGCCAAAGTCATCGAGCAGCTCGGTGTCGTGCCGGAGCCAGTCTACGGCGGACAGTTTCAAGACATGGCGGTACCCGGCGTCGCGCCGGAAGGTAAAGTGCGGGTCGATTACGACCCCGTGCCGGTTCGTTTCAAGGACGGCACCGAGGTCGAGTTGCGTAAACCCAGGCTTGCAATCACCCGGCTCGGCTACGGAGCGATGCACCCGGACACGCGTTTCTCTGCACGCATAGCTCCGCCGATGATTGGCCTCGGTCTGCTCGAAGCCATCCCCGATGCGGCGATTCTGCACAATGCCGATCCGGGAGACGACGACAGCAACGGCATCGCCGGGCGACCGAACTGGGTCTGGGATGACGCGCAACAAAAAACCGTTCTCGGACGTTTTGGCTGGAAAGCCGGCCAACCCAATCTCAATCAACAAAACGCTCACGCGTTTTCTGGTGACATGGGCCTGACCACCAGCCTGAGACCGGTTGATGATTGCACCCCTGCACAAATCGCCTGCCTGCAAGCCCCCAACGGAAATGGCCCGGACGGCGAGCCGGAGGTCAGCGACAACATCCTGCGTCTGGTGCTGTTCTACAGCCGCAACCTCGCCGTTCCGGCCCGCCGCGATGTGAGCTCGCCGCAAGTGCTGGCCGGTAAAAGCCTGTTCTATCAGGCGGGCTGCCAGTCCTGTCACATACCGAAATTCACCACTGCCGCGAATGCCGCAGAGCCTGAGCTGGCCAATCAGGTCATTCGCCCCTACAGCGACTTGCTGCTGCACGACATGGGCGACGGCCTGGCCGACAATCGCACCGAATTCCAGGCCACTGGCCGCGACTGGCGTACGCCGCCGTTGTGGGGCATCGGCCTGACGCAGACGGTCAGCGGCCATACCCAGTTCCTGCATGACGGCCGCGCCCGTAATTTGCTCGAAGCCGTTCTCTGGCACGGCGGCGAAGCCCAGGCGGCTCAGCAACAGGTTTTAGCTTTCAATGTCGAGCAACGCGCCGCGTTGCTGGCATTCCTGAATTCTCTATAACGCGTTTTCCATAAGTTTTCCCCCAAAAGAAGGGAGCACGAATGTTCCGTCCCAAACTGTTGTTCACCAGCCTTGCCGCGCTCGCCCTGGGTGCCTGCTCGCCCCAGGACCCACAGGCAGTCACCTCGGCGGCCATCGCCAAGCAAGTGATCCTGCCGAGCTACAGCCGCTGGGTCGACGCCGACCGCCAATTGGCAATCAGTGCGCTGGCTTTCTGTGAAGGCAAGGAAAGCCTGGAAACCGCTCGCGCCGATTTCCTCCACGCACAAAAAGCCTGGGCCGAGTTGCAGCCGCTGCTGATCGGCCCGCTGGCCGAGGGTAACCGTTCCTGGCAGGTGCAGTTCTGGCCGGACAAGAAGAATCTGGTCGGCCGTCAGGTCGAGCAACTGGTGACCGCGCAGCCGCAGATCGATGCCGCCGCTCTGGCCAAATCCAGCGTTGTCGTGCAAGGCCTCTCGGCCTATGAATACGTTCTGTTCGACAGCAAGGTCGACATGGCCGACAGCGCACAGAAAGCCCGCTATTGCCCACTGCTCAAGGCCATTGGCGAGCGTCAGAAACTCCTCGCCGAAGAGATCCTGTCGCGCTGGAACAGCAACGACGGCATGCTCGCGCAATTGAGCAAATTCCCGAATCAGCGTTACGCCGACTCCCACGAAGCGATCGCCGATCTGCTGCGGGTTCAAGTGACCGCACTGGACACCCTGAAGAAAAAACTCGGCACGCCAATGGGTCGCCAGAGCAAGGGCTTCGCGCAGCCGTTCCAGGCCGATGCCTGGCGCAGCCATTCCTCCCTGCAAAGCATGGAAGCCAGCCTCGCTGCCGCCCAAACCGTCTGGGTCGGTGTCGACAACAAGGGCCTGCGCGGCCTGTTGCCGAGCGAGCAGAAACCGCTGGCCGACAAGATCGATGCTGCCTACGCCGCTTCCTTGAAACTGTTCGCCAGCAACCAGCGTTCACTGACCGAGATGCTGACCGACGACGCCGGTCGCCAACAGCTCAATGATCTTTACGACAGTCTCAATGTCGTCCACCGCCTGCACGAAAGCGACCTGGCCAAGGCGCTGGGCATCCAGCTGGGCTTCAACGCCAACGACGGTGACTGATGAGGGTAAGTTCCATGCTACGACGCCAGGCTCTTACTTTAGGCAGTTTGCTGCTTGGCGCAGTGACGCTGGGCGGCTGGACGCTGTTTCGGCACAAGGACAAAACTCCATTGCTGCTTTCGGCGCGCAACGATGGCGACGGCAAGCACTATGCCGTCGGTTATCGTCTGGACGGCACCCAGGTGTTCGCCACCCGGGTCGGTCAGCGTTGCCATGACATCATCAATCATCCTGTGCTGCCGATTGCGCTGTTCGTCGCCCGTCGCCCCGGGACCGAGAGCTACTTGATCGATCTTCGGGACGGCACGCTGTTGCAAACGCTCGTCTCACAACCGAACCGGCACTTCTACGGTCACGCAGTGATTCACAAGAGCGGAGACTGGCTCTACGCCACCGAAAACGACACCACCGATCCGGGTCGCGGCCTGCTCGGCGTGTACAAATTCGAAGGTGAGCGACTGATGCACAGCGCAGAGATTTCTACCCACGGCATCGGGCCCCATCAAGTGTCGTGGATGCCTGATGGTGAAACCCTGGTGGTGGCCAATGGCGGAATCCGTACCGAGGCCGAAAGCCGGGTCGAGATGAACCTCAATGCCATGCAGCCAAGCCTGGTGCTGATGCAGCGCGACGGTACGCTGCTGAGCAAGGAAACCCTCGCCCAGCAGATGAACAGCGTGCGCCACCTGGGTGTTGCCAGCGACGGCACCATCGTCGCCGGCCAACAGTTCATGGGCGACGCCCACGAATCTTCCGAACTGCTGGCGATCAAGCGCCCCGGTCAGCCCTTCGTCGCCTTCCCGGTCGCCGAACACCAGTTGCAGGCGATGGGGCACTACACCGCCAGCGTCGCCGTGCATAGCGAGTTGCGTCTGGTCGCCCTCACTGCGCCGCGGGGCAACCGCTTCTTTATCTGGGATCTGGACACTGCTCAAGTGCGCCTCGATGCGCCTTTGCCAGACTGCGCCGGGGTCGGTGCGGTGGCCGATGGTTTTGTCGTCACGTCGGGTCAGGGACGTTGCCGTTTCTACGATTGTCGGCAGCCACAGCTTGTTACAAAGCCCCTTGAGCTACCTGCTGGGCTCTGGGACAACCACCTGCATCTGATCTAACCCCCGTAGCAGCTGGCGAAGCCTGCTGCTACGAGTCTGGAATCACCACCCTAGTCGGAGTAATCTGCCCGAGACCTCATCGTTCTCAGCTATTTTTCCGAGGAAGCGGAACATGCTGCGTCGCCGCATGCTGATCATGCTGGGCATTGTCCTGCTTATCGTTCTGCTGCTCGCAGGTTACAAAGCCTTCTCCACCTATCAGCAGATCCGGGTGTTCTCCGTACCGAAACCTCCGGTGAGTGTGGCTGTGACCACCGCGACTGAGCGCCCATGGCAAAACCGTCTGCCGACGGTTGGCACCCTCAAGGCGTTGCAAGGGGTCAACCTGAGTCTGGAGATCGCCGGGAGGGTCAAGGACGTGCAGTTCCAGTCCGGGCAGAAGGTCAATGCCGGTCAACCTATCGTGCAACTCGACAGCGCTGTGGAAAGTGCCCTGCTGGAAACCGCTCAGGCCGACCTCGGTCTGGCCCAGCTCGACTATGGCCGGGGCAGCCAACTGGTGGGCAGCCAGGCAATTTCCAGGGGTGAATTCGACCGGCTCACGGCGCAATTGCAAAAGAACAAAGCCACGGTCAATCAACTCAAGGCTTCGCTGGAGAAAAAACACATCGTCGCGCCTTTTAGCGGCACCATCGGTATTCGTCAGGTGGATGTCGGCGACTACCTGCCCAGCGGCACAGTAATCGCCACCTTGCAGGACCTGAGCAGCCTCTACGTCGACTTTTACGTACCGGAACAGTCGGTACCGAAAATAGCCCTTGGCCAGCCGGTTCAGGTCAACGTCGCGGCCTATCCGACGCAGAACTTCCCCGGCACCATCAGCGCAATCAACCCAAAAGTCGAAAATACCACCCGCAATGTACTGGTGCGCGCGACCCTGGCCAATCCAGACGGCAAGTTGCTACCGGGCATGTTCGCCAACCTGCAAGTCCTGCTGCCGGATCCACAACCGAAGATCGTGGTGCCGGAAAGCGCGATCACCTACACCCTCTATGGCAATTCGCTGTTTGTGGTTGCACAGAAAAAAGCCGCCGACGGCAGCGTCGAGAAAGATGCCCAAGGGCAACCGGTGCTGATCGCCGAGCGACGCTTTGTCGAAACCGGCGAGCACCGCGACGGGCTGGTGCTCATCACCAAAGGCCTGCAGAACGGCGAACAAGTGGTCAGCGCCGGCCAGATCAAACTGGACAACGACGCCCATATCGCCATCAGCACCGACAAGACCTTGCCAGCCGAGCAGACCAGTCAGCCTCGCGCCTACTGATCAAGGAATCCCCCATGGCTTTTACCGATCCGTTCATCCGCCGCCCGGTACTCGCCACAGTGGTCAGCCTGTTGATTGTGCTGCTGGGCTTCCAGGCCTGGAGCAAGCTGCCGCTGCGCCAGTATCCGCAAATGGAAAACGCCCTGATCACGGTGACCACCGCCTACCCCGGGGCTAACGCCGAGACCATCCAGGGTTACATCACCCAACCGATGCAGCAGAGTCTGGCGAGTGCCGAAGGCATCGACTACATAACCTCGGTCAGTCGCCAGAATTTCTCGGTGATTTCGATCTACGCGCGAATCGGCTCCAACAGCGACCGGCTGTTTACCGAGCTGCTGGCCAAGGCCAACGAGGTCAAGAACCAACTGCCCCAGAACGCCGAAGACCCGGTGCTGAGCAAGGAGGCTGCGGGCGCCTCGGCGCTGATGTACATCAGTTTCTTCAGCAAGGACCTGAACAACCCGCAGATCACCGACTACCTGTCGCGGGTGATCCAGCCCAAACTGGCGACGCTGCCGGGCATGGCCGAAGCAAAGATTCTCGGCAACCAGGTGTTCGCCATGCGCTTGTGGCTGGACCCGGTCAAACTTGCCGGCTACGGCCTCAGCGCCAATGACGTGGCCGATGCGGTACGCCGTTACAACTTTCTCTCGGCGGCTGGCGAGGTGAAAGGCGAATACGTGGTCACCAGTATCAACGCCAATACCGAGCTTAAATCCACCGAAGCCTTCGCCGCCATCCCGCTGAAAATCGACGGCGACAGCCGGGTACTGCTCAGCGATGTGGCACGGGTGGAAATGGGGGCAGAGAACTACGACACCATCAGCTCCTTCGGCGGCATTCCGTCGGTGTACATCGGCATTAAGGCCACCCCCGCCGCCAACCCGCTGGACGTGATCAAGGAAGTGCGCAAGATCATGCCGCAGCTGGAGTCCCAGTTGCCACCAAACCTCAAAGCGGAGATCGCCTACGACGCCACGCTGTTTATTCAGGCATCGATCAATGAGGTGGTGAAAACCCTGTTTGAAGCAGTGCTGATCGTGATTGTCGTGGTGTTCCTGTTCCTTGGTTCCCTGCGTTCGGTATTGATTCCGGTGGTCACCATCCCGCTGTCGATGATCGGCGTGATGTTCTTCATGCAATTGATGGGTTACTCGATCAACCTGCTGACCCTGCTGGCAATGGTGCTGGCCATCGGGTTGGTAGTGGACGATGCGATCGTCGTGGTGGAAAACATCCACCGGCACATCGAAGAAGGCAAGACACCGCTCGACGCCGCCATTGAGGGTGCCCGGGAAATCGCCATGCCGGTGGTTTCGATGACGATTACGCTGGCCGCGGTCTACGCGCCGATCGGTTTTCTCACAGGCCTGACTGGAGCGTTGTTCAAGGAGTTTGCCCTGACCCTGGCCGGTGCGGTGGTGATCTCCGGGGTCGTCGCCCTGACCCTTTCGCCGATGATGTGCGCTCTGCTCCTGCGCCACGATGAGAACCCCTCAGGCCTGTCCCATCGTCTGGATATGATCTTTGAAGGACTCAAACGCCACTATCAAAGCATCCTGCATGGCACGCTCAATACGCGGCCGGTGGTGGTGGTGTTCGCGGTGATTGTCCTGTGCCTGATTCCGGTTCTGCTGAAATTCACCAAGTCCGAACTGGCACCGAATGAGGACCAGGGCGTCATTTTCATGATAGCCAACGCGCCGCAACCGACCAACCTCGACTACCTCAACGCCTACACCGATGAGTTCCTTGCGATCTTCAAGAAATTTCCCGAGTACTACTCATCGTTCCAGATCAATGGCTTCAACGGCGTGCAATCAGGGATCGGGGGTTTCCTGCTAAAACCGTGGAACGAACGCCGCCGGACCCAGATGCAAATCCTCCCGGAGGTTCAGCGCAAGCTCGCTGCCGTCACCGGGCTTCAGGTGTTCGGCTTCAACCTGCCGTCCTTGCCGGGTACCGGTGAGGGCTTGCCGTTCGCATTCATCGTCAACACCCCGAACGATTACGAATCACTGCTGCAAGTGGCCAATAGAGTGAAAAAGCGCGCACTGGAATCCGGCAAGTTCGCCTTTCTCGACATCGATCTGGCCTTTGACAAGCCTGAAGTGGTGGTCGATATCGACCGCGCCAAGGCAGCACAAATGGGGGTTTCGATGCTGGATCTGGGGGGCACCCTGGCGATATTACTGAGTGAAGCGGAAATCAACCGTTTCACTATCGAAGGCCGCAGCTACAAGGTCATCGCCCAGGTCGAGCGAGCCTACCGCGACAATCCCGACTGGCTGAGCAACTACTACGTAAAGAATGCCAAGGGTGAACTGCTGCCGCTGTCGACCTTGATCACCATCACCGACCGTGCCCGCCCAAGACAGTTGAATCAGTTCCAGCAGCTCAATTCGGCGACGATCTCGGGCGTTCCCGTCGTCAGCATGGGCGAAGCCATCGAAACCATACGGCAGATCGCCCGGGAAGAAGCCCCTGCGGGCTATGCCTTCGATTATGGTGGCTCTTCCCGGCAATTCGTTCAGGAAGGCAGTGCACTGTGGGTGACCTTTGCCCTGGCGCTGGCGATCATTTTCCTGGTGCTGGCGGCACAGTTCGAGAGCTTCCGTGATCCGCTGGTGATTCTGATGACAGTCCCCCTGTCGATCTGCGGCGCGCTGATCCCGTTGTTCCTTGGCTGGTCGAGCATGAACATCTATACCCAGGTCGGACTGGTGACCTTGATCGGCCTGATCAGCAAGCACGGCATCCTGATCGTCGAGTTTGCCAACCAGTTGTGCAAGAACAAGGGCCTGTCACCTCGAGAAGCTGTAGAAGAAGCTGCGGCAATTCGCTTGCGACCGGTGTTAATGACCACCGCGGCGATGGTGTTCGGCATGGTGCCGTTGATCATCGCCACCGGTGCAGGCGCCGTCAGTCGTTTCGATATCGGTACGGTGATCGCTACTGGAATGTCGATTGGAACGCTGTTCACCTTGTTCGTGCTGCCTTGTATTTACACCCTGCTGGCCAGGCCGGACAAATAATCGACAACCGAAAACAAAAGGCCTCGCAATGCGAGGCCTTTTATTTGGGTTTTATTCTCTTCAACTTTGTGGCCTCTTTCCTTGAGAAAGACCGAACATGAACAGCAAAAAATCACTGTCGGGGCTGGTTGCAACTGATGCCTTTGCTACCCGAGGCAGGGGACAATGCGCGTCGCTGTGCGCTGCACTGAGGACTTTGGTGCGTGGCTGCTCCCAAACAGCCACCGCCAGAGAAATAACTGCCAAGGCTCCTGCTAAAAACAAACCTCGCGCAATTTCCAGTTTCATTACTCTAAACCTTTGATAGCGCTGCCAAACGCCGTCGTATAAAAATAGCTGAGTTTCTGCCAGTCTGTAGGGCCCCACGACGAATGGCGGCGTAGCTGTTTCATGTCGTGGAGGGCAGCACGTTTACGGGTCAAACGTTGCCGGCACTTCTCCAGATCCAGTAAAGCCACCTCGACTGTGGCGGCCTCACCCTACCCGCGCTGGCTCCAGAAATAGTCGAAACGCGCCTCAGGAGCGACGTCCATTTCTGATGCATCTTCCACTGCCATCCTGTTACTTCTTGCGTAATACATGAATTCGCCACATGGCGTAGAGCGGGAAAAAGCCCAAATGTTCCTGAACGCGAAAGCCGGCTCGCTTGAATTTTTCGTCTACGTAGCTGCCGATAGCACAAAACGATTTTGGTAACCTTGCTGCCCGGCTTCCTGCTTGCTCTTTTGCACCATGCGCTTACGTTTCCAGGCCTTGTAGTTGCCATCGACCCAACGAGAGATAATGACGCTGTCGCGGGTAACCCGCTGAAACGCCAGCAGCAGGGCAAGCCGACAGGAGATAGCATTGGGCTGCTACCCGATTACAACTGCGGTAAACGCGTGCCCCGAAGAACCCGGGGCATGACAAAAAATCAGACTTTGGCCTGGCTCAGCTCGACGTGGAACCGGCAGCCATTGGGTTCCATTGTGCTGAGGCTGACGCTCCAGCCCTGGTTTTCACAGATACGCTGCACCAGTGATAGACCAAGGCCCAGGCCCTCGCCACGCTTTTCGTTGCCACGCACGAACGGCTCGAACATCGCCTCGCGCTTTTCTTCGGGAATCCCCACACCGCTGTCCTCTACCACAAAGCCGGTAGGTTCCAGGGTCAGGCGGATAAAACCACTGTCAGTGTAATGCAGCGCATTGCGCAACAAGTTGCCCATCACCGCATGCAGGAACGTTGCGTTATAGCGGGTATCCAGCGGTTTGTCGGGGTCATAGATCAGCTCAATCCCCTTGGCCTCAATGGGTTCACGCCACAAACCAATCAGATCCTCGGCTGCCCGACTCAAGGTCAGCTGGGGCGACATGCTGGCATCTTCGCGCTGGGCACGCGCCAGCATCAGGAAGGTCTGGACCAGCTCGCGCATGTCTTCACAGGCGCGGGCAATCCGCTCGACCTGGGCGCGACCACGCTGGTCGATGCAGGGATTTTCCAGCAGCAATTCGCAGGAACTGGCCAACACCATCAGCGGAGTGCGCAGTTCGTGACTGACGTCGCTGGTGAACAGACGCTCACGACTCAGCGCCTGGCGTAAACGCCCCAAGGTAGCGTCGAAGGCCACCGCCAGTTCACCCACCTCATCGGCGGCATAATCAGGTGCCAATGGCGGCGCGAGGCCAAGCAACTGATCGCGATGACGAACCTGGCGAGCCAGCCGCACCACCGGTGCCATTACCTTGCGCGCCAGGATCCAGCCAAGAAACACCGCTAGCGCCAGACTCAGCACAAAGCCCACCAGCACCACTGCGAACAGCACCCGTTCACGGTCTTCAAAACCACTCTGGTCCTGCAGCAACACATACCGCCTGCCGTCGACGATCTCGACTATGGCGTGATACGACAAATGCTCACGAAATACTTCGTGAAACCCCGCATCCAGGCTGCGCAAATCCTTGGGCAATTCAAAATCGCCACGCCCGCCACTGAAATAAAATAGCTGATCCGGTTCCGGCCGGTGGCTCCAGTCCTCGATGCTGTCCATCAACAGCAGACGCTGCAGATCACCGCCCAGGACTGATGAAATCAACTTCGCTTCAACCAGATGCACCGTTGCCACGATGCCCAGGGCGAATGTCCCTGCAACCAATGCACTCATCAACGCAAAGGCGATGATGATCCGTTGCGCAAGGCTCTGCTTAAACTCCATCACGCCCCTCGGCCAAGCGATAACCGACACCATGCACCGTCTGCAACAGCGGCTTGGCGAATGGCTTGTCGATCACCTGACGCAACTGGTGAACATGGCTGCGCAGACTGTCGCTGTCCGGGCAGTCGTCGCCCCACAGGGCTTCTTCAAGAATCTCGCGACGCAGCACGTGAGGACTCTTTTGCATCAGCACCGCCAGCAACTTGAGGCCCACAGGATTGAGCTTGAGCAAACGTCCCTCGCGGGTCACCTCGAGGGTGTCGAGGTCGTAGTTCAGATCCCCCACCTGCAAAGTCCGTCGCCCGCCCCCTTGAGCACGACGCATGACCGCCTCGATCCGCGCTGCCAGTTCAGACAGCGCAAAGGGTTTCACCAGGTAATCATCGGCGCCGGACTTGAAGCCCAGCAGTCGATCATCCAGTTGATCACGAGCGGTGAGCATGATCACCGGGGTATCGCGACGAGCATCTTCACGCAGCCGTTTGCACAGGGTGTAGCCGTCGATACCAGGCAACATAATGTCGAGCACGATCAAGTCGTAGTGCTCGGTCGCCGCCAGGTGCAGGCCTGACAAGCCGTCTTGCGCGCAATCCACGGTATAGCCTTTAAGCCCCAGGTAGTCGGCCAGATTCGCCAGGATATCGCGGTTGTCTTCAACCAATAGAATTCGCATGGGCACTCCTCCGTACACAGTAACGGCCATCTTGGCTCGCGCAGCTTAAGGCCAAGTATGACTCACGGCTAGGGCTGTCATTGACGCTTTTGGACATGGGCCTTGCAAAACTGTCTAGTCCTGAAACAGATGTAAACCTATTTCAGGACGAGTCAGCGGATATAAAAAAGCCCCGCCTGCTTATCGCAGGCGGGGCTTTTTTGTACAGGGTAAGGCTGGCTTACATCATGCCGCCCATGCCACCCATACCGCCCATGTCTGGCATGCCGCCAGCAGCTGGTTTGTCTTCCTGGATCTCGGCGATCATCGCTTCGGTGGTGATCATCAGGCTGGCAATCGAAGATGCCGCTTGCAGAGCCGAACGGGTCACTTTAGCCGGGTCGAGGATACCCATTTCGATCATGTCGCCGTATTCGCCAGTCGCAGCGTTGTAACCGAAGTTACCGACACCTTGCTTGACCTTGTCGACAACTACGCTTGGCTCGTCGCCCGAGTTGGCAACGATCTGGCGCAGAGGAGCTTCGACAGCACGACGCAGCAGAGCGATACCAACGTTCTGATCAGCGTTCTCGCCTTTCAGTTCGCTGATCGCTTGCAGAGCACGAACCAGTGCCACGCCACCGCCAGGTACCACGCCTTCTTCAACGGCTGCACGGGTAGCGTGCAGGGCGTCTTCAACGCGGGCTTTCTTCTCTTTCATTTCAACTTCGGAACCAGCGCCAACCTTGATTACCGCAACGCCGCCGGACAGCTTGGCCAGACGCTCTTGCAGTTTTTCACGGTCGTAGTCCGAAGAAGTATCAGCCACTTGCTGACGGATCTGCAGAACGCGAGCCTGGATATCAGCCTCAACGCCGGCACCGTCGATGACGGTGGTGTTTTCCTTGGTCACGGCTACGCGCTTGGCATTACCCAGGTGTTCCAGGGTAGCGCTTTCCAGGCTCAGGCCGATCTCTTCGGAGATAACGGTACCGCCGGTCAGGACAGCGATGTCCTGCAGCATGGCCTTGCGACGGTCACCAAAGCCTGGAGCCTTGACGGCAACCACTTTGACGATACCGCGCATGTTGTTCACAACCAGAGTCGCCAGGGCTTCGCCTTCAACGTCTTCGCTCACGATCAGCAGTGGACGGCCGGCTTTGGCAACGGCTTCCAGTACTGGCAGCAGTTCACGGATGTTCGAAATCTTTTTGTCGACCAGCAGGATCAGCGGACCGTCGAGCTCGGCAGTCATGGTCTCTGGCTTGTTGACGAAGTACGGGGACAGGTAACCACGGTCGAACTGCATGCCTTCAACAACCGACAGTTCGTTTTCCAGGCCAGAGCCTTCTTCAACGGTGATCACGCCTTCTTTACCGACTTTTTCCATGGCTTCGGCAATGATGTCGCCGATGGAGCTGTCGGAGTTGGCAGAGATGGTGCCGACCTGAGCGATGGCCTTGGTGTCAGCGCAAGGCTTGGACAGGGCTTTGAGCTCTTTGACGATAGCGATGGTCGCTTTGTCGATACCGCGTTTCAGGTCCATCGGGTTCATGCCGGCAGCGACGGCTTTCAGGCCTTCGTTGACGATCGATTGAGCCAGAACGGTAGCGGTGGTGGTGCCGTCGCCTGCGTCATCGTTGGCACGGGAGGCAACGTCTTTGACCAGCTGCGCGCCCATGTTTTCGAAGCGATCTTTCAGCTCGATTTCTTTGGCTACGGAAACGCCGTCCTTGGTGATGGTCGGAGCGCCGAAGCTCTTCTCGATGATCACGTTACGGCCTTTAGGGCCCAGGGTCGCTTTTACTGCGTCAGCCAGGACGTTGACACCGGCGAGCATTTTCTTACGGGCGGAATCGCCGAATTTAACTTCTTTAGCAGCCATGATCGTTATTCCTTAAATACTTTGTAGTAGCGGGAAATTGAGCGGGAATCAGCCTTCGATAACAGCGAGGATTTCGTTCTCGCTCATTACCAACAGGTCTTCGCCGTCTACTTTCACAGTGTTGCTGCCGGAGTAAGGGCCGAACACAACCTTGTCACCCACTTTCACGGCCAGCGCACGTACTTCACCGTTGTCCAGCACGCGGCCGGTACCTACAGCGAGGATTTCACCGCTGTTGGCTTTTTCGGCAGCCGAACCTGGCAGAACGATACCGCCAGCGGTTTTCTTTTCTTCTTCGCTGCGACGGATGACGACGCGGTCATGCAGAGGACGAAGCTTCATTGTCGATCTCTCCTAATTGTGGTTTTCATCGGCCGGTGTCTATTCCGGCAGGTTAGCAAATCCGGCGGTGCCGGTTGCGGCTCGCCAAGCGAACCGCGGAAGTCTGTCTGGCGTGACCACCAGAAACCTTGCGGTGAACGTTAGATAAGGGCGCATAAGCTTATTACAAGGGCTGATGAGCGAATTTTTTTACGCCTGGCATCTGCCTGAAAACAAACATGGCACCCGAAGGTGCCATGCCGACACGTAAAACCCGTTACGAATCGCGATGCTCGAACTCACCTTCGATCACGTTCGGCTGGCGTCCCAGGGGCGGCTTTGGAGTCGGCCCGCCGTGAGCCTGCATGTCCTCGGCAAAGGCACGCTGACGAATCGCCTGTTCCTCGGCACGTTGACGCATCTTGTTGGCCAGCAGCCGGCGAGTGATCGGCAGCAGCATGATCAAGCCAACTACGTCGCTGATGAAACCTGGCAAGATCAACAGACCGCCGCCCAGGGCCATCATCAGGCCTTCGAGCATTTGCTGAGCCGGCAATTCGCCGCGATTCAGGCTTTCACGTGCCCGCAGAGCCGTTGCCAAACCAGCGACACGTAGCACCACGACACCCAGCATCGAGCCGAGAATGATCAACAGCAACGCCGGGAAGAAGCCGATGGCGGAGCTGACGTTGACAAACACAAACAGCTCTAGCACCGGAAACAGCAGAAAGAGCAACAAAAAAGGGCGCATCAAATGGTTCCTCAACGGAAGAGTGCCTTCCAGTTCACATTAGATGACGTCGCCATTTCGTGAATTCAAGCATCGGCACCTTCATTCTTTGGCCAATGCTCGGCGTGAGCCAGAGAAACCAAGGCTTCGCGAACTTGTGTCGGGGTATTACAAGGCTCTTGAAAGGGCAACCAGTACAGCCCCTGACCGATGCGCAAATGCATGCCTTCGGTGTCGATTCCGGCCAGTTGTGCCGGTACGGTTTTCGGCAATCCGGCCAACTCGACGTAATGGGCGATAGCCTTGGCGTGGTCGCGGTTCATATGTTCGACCATACTTACTTCCGCCTTGCCGGCAAAAGGGTTGGCCAGGGTGAGCTGATCGACCCAGTGAATCGCGCCGAAGCCGCCGATGTAGCGATGGCGGACCGGTTTGAGGACCCAAAAGTCGAAGTCATGGGCCTTGTGATAGTTGCGCGACTCCGGGAAATAGCGGTAATAGCGTTCGGCGGCGGCCTCGATCACCTCGGGTTCTCTGAGTTTTTCGGCCTCGGCCAGATAGGTCAGGCGGCCGACGGCTTGTACATCTTCGGCTTTACGCTCGCCTACCAGCAGTGAACATTTGGCATCTTTGAGCAAGTTGTGGGTGTGCTGGGCAATCCGGCTGATCAGGATCAGCGGCCGCCCCTGCTCGTCCAGGCAGTAAGGAACCACCGAGCCGAAAGGAAAACCGGGCATGGCCTTCGAGTGCGTCGACAACACTCCGCGGTATTCCTTGAGCAGCAGTTCTCGTGCATGCTTAGCGGCTTCAATGCTCAATTTATGACTCCTTATATAGAATCCGTCGAAAATGGACAGGCGCCTGGAGCAAAGTTCCAGCAACGCCAACGGGGGCAGTTCTCATATGCAGCCGAACCACATCACGCGCGCAGGAGAGGCCTTGTAGAAGGAAACCACTCTGACCTGCTACCAGGGGCACGCGAATGCAACTTACTGACAAAGTAATCATTATCACTGGCGGTTGCCAGGGTTTAGGTCGTTCCATGGCCGAGTATTTCGCCGCCAAGGGCGCGAAGCTGGCACTGGTCGACTTGAACCAGGAAAAGCTCGATCTGGCTGTGGCTGCCTGCGAGGCCGCCGGCGTCGAAGCCCGGGCTTATCTTTGCAACGTCGCCAATGAAGAACAAGTGACCCACATGGTCGCTCGGGTAGCCGAAGATTTTGGCGCGATTCACGGTTTGATCAACAATGCCGGAATCCTGCGCGATGGCCTGCTGATCAAGGTCAAGGACGGTGAAATGACCAGGATGAGCCTGGCTCAATGGCAGGCGGTGATCGACGTCAACCTGACCGGTGTTTTCCTTTGCACCCGCGAAGTGGCGGCGACGATGGTTGAGCTGAAGACTCAAGGCGCGATCATCAATATCTCGTCGATTTCCCGCGCTGGTAACGTTGGCCAGACCAACTACTCCGCCGCCAAGGCCGGTGTCGCCGCAGCCACTGTGACCTGGGCCAGGGAACTGGCGCGCTACGGGATTCGTGTCGCGGGTATCGCGCCAGGCTTTATCGAAACAGAGATGACCCTGAGCATGAAACCTGAAGCGCTGGAGAAAATGACGTCGGGTATTGCGCTCAAGCGCATGGGCAAGCCTGATGAGATCGCCCACTCGGCGGCCTACATCTTCGAGAACGACTACTACACCGGCCGGATCCTGGAATTGGATGGCGGTTTGAGGATCTGAAGTCAAATCACGATCTTGTAGGAGCCCGGCTTGCCGGCGATAGCGGGCTTGAGTACGCCATCGCCGGCAAGCCGAGCGCCTACAGAAGCGATTTAATCGTCGCTGACGGTGATGCTCGGCATCGCCGGCGCATCGGCTTCCTGCAAAACGATCCGCGCACCGACGTGACGTGCCAGTTGTTGATAGACCATGGCGATCTGACTGTCAGGTTCGGCAATGACCGTCGGTTTGCCACCGTCGGCCTGTTCGCGGATCACTATCGACAACGGCAGCGAAGCCAGCAGCTCGACCCCGTATTGCGCGGCCAGCTTCTCGCCACCGCCTTCGCCGAACAAGTGCTCGGCGTGACCGCAATTCGAACAGATATGCACGGCCATGTTTTCCACGACGCCCAACACCGGAATGTTGACCTTGCGGAACATCTCCACGCCCTTGCGCGCATCCAACAGTGCCAGATCCTGCGGCGTCGTGACGATTACCGCACCGGCCACCGGGACTTTCTGCGCCAGGGTCAATTGAATGTCACCGGTGCCTGGCGGCATGTCGATAACCAGGTAATCCAGATCACCCCAGGCTGTCTGTGTCACAAGCTGCAACAACGCGCCTGAAACCATCGGCCCACGCCAGACCATCGGTGTGTTGTCGTCGGTCAGGAAGGCCATGGACATGACCTCGACGCCGTGGGACTCAATCGGCACGAACCACTTCTGATCCTTGACCTTCGGTCGGGTACCTTCCGGAATACCGAACATGATGCCCTGGCTCGGTCCGTAGATGTCCGCGTCGAGAATCCCGACCTTCGCACCTTCGCGCGCCAGCGCCAGCGCCAGGTTGGCCGCAGTGGTGGACTTGCCCACGCCACCCTTGCCGGAAGCCACCGCCACCACGTTTTTCACGTTGGCCAGACCCGGAATCTGCGCCTGAGCCTTGTGCGCGGCAATTACACTGGTGACGTCGACCCTGGCCGTCACCACGCCATCCAGACCTTCGATGGCCAGTTGCAACAGTTGCGCCCAACCGCTCTTGAACAGTCCGGCGGCATAACCCAGTTCAAGCTCAACGGTGACGCGATCACCCTGGACGTCGATGGCGCGGACACAACCGGCGCTGACCGGATCCTGGTTCAGATAAGGGTCGGTGTATTGGCGAAGGACGGCTTCCACCGCTGCGCGATTGACTGCGCTCATGGGCAACTCCGATAGCAAGACTGTGAAAATCAGGGGGCTATCCTACCTGTTCTATGGCTATGACGGCATGCTTTCAGGATGAGACAAGGATCATATAGCCGAACATATAACTTGTAGCAGCTGGCGAAGCCTGCGTCCGGGCGCGTAGCAGTCGCAATTTGTTGATCCCGGTTTTCCTGAAGGAACCGGGATTCAGGTTTTACGACCGCTACGCGCCCGGACGCAGGCTTCGCCAGCTGCTACAAGGAACCGGAATAACACTCCACGGGGTGAAAAAAGTGCGCCGGCGCTTTATAGTGGCCGACCTCCGTTTCATCAAGTAGCCGAGCCCCATGTCCGAGCCACGCAAGATCCTCGTCACCAGCGCCCTGCCCTATGCCAATGGTTCAATCCACCTTGGCCATATGCTTGAGTACATCCAGACCGATATGTGGGTGCGCTTCCAGAAGCATCGCGGCAATCAATGCATCTATGTCTGCGCGGACGACGCTCACGGCTCGGCGATCATGTTGCGCGCGGAAAAGGAAGGCATCACCCCGGAACAACTGATCGCCAACGTCCAGGCTGAACACAGCGCCGACTTTGCCGAGTTCCTGGTGGACTTCGATAATTTCCACTCGACCCACGCCGAAGAAAACCGCGAACTGTCGAGCCAGATCTACCTGAAGCTGCGCGACGCCGGGCACATCGCCACGCGTTCGATCACTCAGTATTTCGACCCGGAAAAGAAAATGTTCCTGGCCGACCGCTTCATCAAGGGCACCTGCCCGAAATGCGGCACCGAAGACCAGTACGGCGACAACTGCGAAAAATGTGGCGCGACCTACGCGCCAACCGATCTGAAAGATCCGAAGTCGGCGATCTCCGGCGCCACACCGGTGCTCAAGGATTCGCAACACTTCTTCTTCAAGCTGCCGGACTTCCAGGAAATGCTGCAGAGCTGGACCCGCAGCGGCACCCTGCAAGACGCCGTGGCGAACAAGATCGCCGAATGGCTGGACGCCGGTCTGCAACAGTGGGACATCTCCCGCGATGCGCCGTACTTCGGCTTCGAGATTCCAGGCGAGCCTGGCAAGTATTTCTATGTGTGGCTGGACGCACCAATCGGCTACATGGCGAGCTTCAAGAACCTCTGCGCCCGTCGTCCGGAGCTGGACTTCGACGCGTTCTGGGCCAAGGATTCCACTGCCGAGCTGTACCACTTCATCGGCAAGGACATCGTCAACTTCCACGCGTTGTTCTGGCCAGCAATGCTCGAAGGTGCAGGCTACCGCAAGCCGAGCGCGATCAACGTCCATGGCTACCTGACCGTCAACGGCCAGAAGATGTCCAAATCCCGCGGCACCTTCATCAAGGCCCGGACCTACCTGGACCACTTGTCGCCGGAATACCTGCGTTACTACTACGCGGCCAAACTCAGCCGTGGCGTCGACGATCTGGACCTGAACCTCGAAGACTTCGTGCAGAAGGTCAATTCGGATCTGGTCGGCAAAGTGGTCAACATCGCCAGCCGCTGTGCAGGCTTCATCCACAAAGGCAACGCCGGCGTGCTGGTGGCCGGTAACGCCGCGCCCGAGCTGACCGAAGCGTTCCTGGCCGCCGCGCCAAGCATCGCTGAAGCGTACGAAGCGCGCGACTTCGCCCGTGCCATGCGCGAGATCATGGGCCTGGCCGACCGTGCCAACGCCTGGATCGCTGACAAGGCGCCATGGTCGCTGAACAAACAGGAAGGCAAGCAAGACGAAGTCCAGGCGATCTGCGCCCTGGGCGTCAACCTGTTCCGCCAACTGGTGATTTTCCTCAAACCCGTGCTGCCGTTGCTGGCCGCCGACGCCGAGGCGTTCCTCAACGTCGCACCACTGACCTGGAACGATCACGCGACCCTGCTCAGCAACCATCAGCTGAACGAGTTCAAACCGCTGATGACACGGATCGACCCAGTGAAAGTACAAGCCATGACCGACGCCTCGAAAGAAGACCTGGCCGCCAGCCAGACCGACACCGGTGCTGCGCAAGGTAATGGCGAATTGCTCAAGGATCCGCTGTCGGCCGAGATTGATTTCGATGCGTTTGCCGCCGTGGACTTGCGAGTGGCGTTGATCCTCAAGGCAGAACCGGTGGACGGTGCAGACAAACTGCTGCGCCTGACCCTGGATATCGGTGACGAGCAGCGCAACGTATTCTCCGGCATCAAGAGCGCCTACCCGAACCCGGCCGAACTGGAAGGCCGCTTGACCATGATGATTGCCAACCTCAAGCCGCGCAAAATGCGCTTCGGGATATCCGAAGGCATGGTGATGGCCGCCGGTCCCGGCGGTGAAGAAATCTACCTGCTCAGCCCGGACAGCGGCGCCAAGCCAGGCCAGCGTATCAAGTAAGACTCAGCGCTGGATTGATCCCCCCACCATGTCGTTTCGTGGCGGGGGGATTTTCATATCCGGTGGGCCCTTCCTCCTTGCCGGATAAGGCCTAATCTTTAGGCTACAGACCTGTTCGCTCAACCCGGCACGATCATGACCGACCTTCTTCTCACGCTTATCAGCGCTGCCCTGATCAATAATTTCGTATTGCAATGGCCGCTGGGCGTCGATCCGCTGCTCCAGACAATCCGCGAACCGGGTGCCGAGCGCCAGCAAGTGCATGCTTTGGGCATCGCAACAACCTGCCTGATGCTGATCAGCTGCGTCCTCGGTTATGCGCTCTACCATTACCTGCTGGTTCCGCTGGCATTGACGTCGCTGCGTTTGTTTGTCTTTTTGCCCCTCAGCATTTTGCTGATCAGGCCAATCCTGAGCCTGCTTTCGCGCTGTTTCCCACAGCTGCCATTGAGCAGCCTCTGGCCTCTGTTGGTGGGCAATGCTGGCGTCCTCGGCCTGGTCCTGCTCAGCACGCAGGGCGACAAAGGCCTGGGCTATACGATCGCGCTGAGCCTCGGCGCAGGCTTGGGCTTCTGGCTGGTGTTGAGTCTATTCAGCGACTTGCGTCAGCGCACCCTCAATAATGACGTCCCTCTGCCCTTTCGCGGCTTGCCGATCGAATTGATCAGCGCCGGGCTGATGGCCGTGGCATTTCTCGGTTTCACCGGACTGATCAAAACATGAGTCTGATTCAACGCATAGATGCCCTGTTGCCGCAAACCCAATGCGGTAAATGCGGCCACCCCGGATGCAAACCTTACGCTGAAGGCATTGCCAACGGTGAGGCGATCAACAAGTGCCCACCGGGTGGCAGTGAGACCATTTCGGCGCTGGCCGATCTTCTGAAAGTACCGGTATTGGAGCTGGACACGGAACGTGGATCGGCCCCTGCGCAAGTTGCCTTTATTCGTGAAGCCGAATGCATCGGCTGCACCAAATGCATCCAGGCCTGCCCAGTGGATGCGATTGTCGGCGCGGCCAAGCTGATGCACACAGTGATCATCGACGAATGCACCGGTTGCGACCTCTGCGTGGCGCCCTGCCCGGTAGATTGCATTGAAATGCATCCATTGCCGCTGGCCACGGTGGTGCCGATTGTCGGAGGGCTGGCGTTCAGCCCGCAAGAACAACGCGCCCGGACCAAGAAGCGCAATCACGCGCGTCATCGTTTCGAACAGCGTAACGCTCGTCTGCGCCGCGAAGAAGAGCAAAAGCTGGCCGAACGCCACGCACGCGCCCAGCAGCACAGCGAAGTGTCAGTCGACCCGGTTCAAGCAGCCATCGATCGGGTTCAGGCGCAGAAAGCCGCCGCTGCCGATGCGGCCTTGAAAAAGGCCAAGATCGAACTGGCAATGAGCCGCGCACAACTGAACAAGTCGCTGAAGGCCTTCGGGCATCCGCCAACCTTTGAACAGCAGTCGCAACTGATCATTCTGCAACAACAGTTCGAGGTCGCAGAACTTGCGTTGGCGCAGCTGGAGAGCAGCGCAACACTCGCGCCACAGCCGGCTCCGGCCAAGGACGCCGACCTCAAGCGCGCGAAAATTCAATTGGCCATGCGCCGCGCCGAACTGCAAAAAGCTCGGAGCAGCGAAGCATCGATCGAGCAAATTGCGCAGTTGGCTACTGCCCTGGCTGAAGCTGAGCAGGCTTTGCACCGCGCCGAGAATGCCAGTGAGCAACCCGCTCCCGATCTGCTGCGGGTCGAGAAACGGCCCATCGATAATCGCCTGCGGCAGCTGAAAACCGAATTGGCCTACGCTCGAGCGGATGTCAGCAAGCTTGAGCGACACCCCGAGACACCAGCAGACCTCCTGACCAAGGCTCGAAACCGGCTGAGCGAAGCTGAGCGTCAGGTCAATGCTTATGTCGCCTCTTGAAAGGGTTGATGAGCGCCTTCAGCAGGCAATGAAGCTGGTGCTGCTGGCAACACTGCCAGGGATTTTCGTGTTGCTGTGGTTGTACGGCTGGGGGGTACTGATCAACTTGCTGCTGGCCGGTTCCACAGCGCTGGCCGTTGAGGCTGCCGTCCTCGGTTTACGCAGGCGTCCCCTCAAGCCCTCTCTGAGCGATGGAAGCGCGCTGGTCAGCGCGACATTGCTGGCCCTGGCATTACCGCCCTACTGCCCATGGTGGCTGACGCTGAGCGCAACCGCGTTCGCGCTGTTGTTTGGAAAACACCTGTATGGCGGTGTGGGTAAAAACCCGTTCAATCCCGCCATGCTTGGTTACGCACTGGTCCTGGTGTCGTTTCCGCAGCAGATGACGCACTGGCCGGCCTCCCACGGCATGGATCTGCTCGGTGGCTTGCAACAGGTATTGGGCTTCAGTTTCAGCGCCTCGGCACCCGACGCCTGGGTCCAGGCCACCGCCCTGGACAGTGTGCGGATCAACAAAAGCCTGACCATGGACGAACTGTTCGCCGGCAATGCCGCGTTCGGTCACTTTGGGGGTAAAGGAGCCGAGTGGGTCAATCTGGCGTTCCTCGCCGGCGGCGCGTTTCTACTGCAACGTCGGGTATTCAGCTGGCACGCCCCGGTCGGCATGCTTGCCAGTCTGTTTATCATCAGTCTGCTGTGCTGGAACGGCTCGGGCTCAGACTCCCATGGTTCTCCTCTGTTCCACCTGTTGACGGGCGCGAGCATGCTGGGGGCGTTCTTTATCGTCACCGAGCCGGTCTCTGGCGCCAGGAGCCCCAAAGCCAGGTTGCTGTTCGGAGCCGGCGTTGGCCTGCTGACCTACCTGATTCGTACTTGGGGCGGTTATCCAGACGGCGTGGCGTTTGCCGTGTTGTTGATGAACCTCACCGTACCCGCGCTAGAGCGCCTTTTCGCTCCCCAGCCGGAGCCTTCTGAGCCATGAACACAAATGTCGGCATACTGATTCTGGTGTTACTGGCCGGTCTGGGTGCAACTGCGACCTTCTTGGTGCAACAAGTCGCCACGCCACGCATCGCGGCAGAACAACGCGCAATACAAAACCGTAACCTGTTGGAAATGCTGCCCCAGGGAAGCTACGACAATCAGCCACTGGATCAGCCGCTCTCGCTCACGGACGTAGAGCTTGGCAGTAGCCGATTGCTTGGCGGCTATCTGGCGACTCAATCCGGTCAACCCAGCGCGGTGATTCTGCACAGTCAAACGGTGGGCTACGCAGGCCCTATAGAGCTGTTGATCGGGATCGGGGCAAACGGCAAGCTACTCGGTGTAAAAGCCCTCAAACAGTCAGAAACCCCAGGGCTTGGAGGCCGAATTGCAACGACCCCAAACCCTTGGCTGCAGAGTTTTTCCGGCAAATCACGCAATGATCCGCCCGATTCGGGCTGGGCACTTAAAAAGGACAGTGGCCAGTTTGATCAGATGGCCGGAGCAACGATTACCTCACGGTCGGTGATAAGTGCCATTCATGAGGCGCTGCGTTATTTTGACGAGCATCAGGCGCAACTCACAGGAAAGCCTGCTCATGACTAACACCACGACACTGCGCAATTCGCTGACGCTCGCGCCACTGATTGGCGTCAGCGACACGTTGGTGAAGGCCACCGGTTTGTGGTTGATGTCCATTCTGATCATCGCAATCTATGGCATGGCCATGAAAGCGATTCGGACCTGGCTCAGCCCGAGCCTGCGCCTGATGGCCAATATCGTGCTGGCTGCCACGATCGTCAGTTGTGCAGAACTGGCCTTGCAAGTCCGGGCTTTTGAACTGCATCAAAGCCTGGGAATTTATCTTGGGCTGATTGCCCTTCAATGCGTGCTGCTTGAGCTCAACGGTTTTTTCGAACAGTGCTCTATGTCTGACCGCCTACGACTGTCAGGCCTGTTCGGCGCGCTGCTGGTTGCGCTTGGCACGCTGCGAGAAGTCCTGGGAACGGGTTCCCTGGGTGCCCATCTGTCGTGGTTGGCAGGATCCACCGATAATCATTGGCAGCTTTGGTTATGGGCTCAGGATACGGGGCCACGCCTGCTCACTCTGGCGCCAGGTGGTTTTATCCTGCTAGGGTTGTTGATCGCCGCGAAACAGGCCTGGGCCGCTTCTTCGAAACCACACTGACTGCCGTCAAGGAAACGCTCTACCCATGAACGCTGCAAAACGTCTGGAAATATTCCGCCGGCTTCACGAGGACAATCCGGAACCGAAAACCGAGCTGGCCTATTCCTCGCCGTTTGAACTGTTGATTGCAGTGATTTTGTCCGCCCAAGCGACTGACGTCGGGGTCAACAAGGCCACAGCAAAACTATTCCCGGTTGCCAACACACCTGCAGCGATCTATGCCCTCGGTGTCGAAGGGTTGTCGGAATACATCAAGACCATTGGCCTGTACAACAGCAAAGCGAAGAACGTGATCGAGACCTGCCGGTTACTGGTAGAGCGTCATAACAGTGAGGTTCCGCAAACACGCGAAGAGCTTGAAGCACTCCCCGGAGTGGGACGCAAAACCGCTAACGTGGTGCTCAATACAGCCTTTCGCCAGCTCACCATGGCCGTCGACACGCATATTTTTCGGGTCAGTAACCGAACGGGACTGGCTCCGGGGAAAAATGTCGTTGAGGTGGAAAAACAACTGATGAAGTTCGTGCCCAAGGAATTTCTGCTCGACTCGCACCACTGGCTCATCCTCCACGGACGCTACGTATGCCAGGCTCGCAAGCCACGCTGCGGCAGCTGCCGGATAGAAGACCTGTGCGAATACAAGCACAAGACCTCTGACGATTGAGCAAGCATAGATTTTGACGATCGATCGATTGAAAAAATCTTTTTTACCCGCCACCGGATTATCGTTATAAGGAGCGCCAACGGCAGTCTTAGCCTGGAGTTAACCTTATGAGCGCTGGTAAAGAGCAACTGGACGTAGAAGACGACTTCACCGCCGTTGAAGCAGAGGATGCCGAGCCTGTGGTGGAGGTGGCAAAGACCAATCTGAGCAAACGCCGCACCATTGATAATCTTCTGGAAGAGCGCCGTCTGCAAAAGCAATTGGCCGATTACGATTTTGATCTTTAGCACCTGAAAGCCTCCCGAAGCGGAGGCTTTTTTTATTGGCTGCCCAGCACCTTGACCACCGTTTTTCCCATGGACATCCCGTCGGCGATAGAGCAGTACCGGTCATGGAAAACAGGTGGCATCTGCAAGGGCGCCAAGAGAAAAGCATGCTGTGCGAGTACTCGGGTAGACCTGGATAAACCGATGAACACCGAGTAACGCGCAATGCCACCCGCCATCGCCACACCGGTCATTACATTCTCGCGTATCGCGACTCAAACCAAACCATTGCGTTGTGCAAGCTCAATCAGGTCAACCAATGAGCGGGCATTAAGCTTTAACAGCAAGCGCGTCTTGTATGTACTGACTGTTTTATTGCTGAGAAACATTCCATCGGCAATCTCCTTATTGGTCTTTCCACGTGCAAGTTGTTGTAGCACCATCATTTCCCGACCGGAAAGACGGTTGACCATATCCGCTTCGCTGGCATTCCCCAAACTCGAACGCACAGTATGCAACGCCTGATTGGGAAAATAGCTGTAACCGGAAAGCACTGCCTTGATCGCGCTAAGCAGTTCGGTCAGATCTTGTTGCTTGCACACATACCCCGCGGCACCGGCCTGCATACAACGCATGGAAAAATGTCCTGGCGCCTGCGAGGTCAATACCAGCACTTTTAAAGGCTGGGGTGTTGAAGTCAGACGCGCGACAACTTCCAAACCATCAAGTTTTGGAATTCCGATATCCAGAATAACAATATCCGGCACATGCTCACGGGCCAGCTGCAAGGCGTCCGCGCCATTATCCGTCTCCGCGATGACTTCATAGCCATGGCGCTCCATCAGCATGCGTACAGCCAGACGAATGACGGGATGATCATCCACGATCAGCACTTTATTCATGGGCAAGTCCAATTTTCGTTGTTCGATTTTTTAGAGTCTGCACAATAGCCTAGTCATTTCCCCCTTGGCATCGTGCCCCCCCCGGTCACCAGCACCCAGAGACCATACCTACAAACAACACGGATTTACCCTACAAAAAAACACCGAAAAGGATGTGTCTTAAAATTTAATCAGCCTGCTACCCACCTTGGTTTGACGATCTTTTTTGTATCACATGACGTCCACAATGGAAGCTCGTCGAATCATTCAGGCTGAATTGTCGTTAGTTATTTTGTGGCAGATTATTATTGAATGACACTCAGCCACCTGCACTTCAGTGCAACCATGGGTATTTAGCAATGGAAAGAAACAATTCACTCCAGGCAACAATCCGCCGCTTCAAGCATCTCACCACTCAAGGTAATACACAGCATCAACTTTCCAATACAAGACGGACTAGCCGCATGGGCACTGCACAACCCACAGGATACTCCCTGTACTGAACTGACCTGCCAGACGCCTACTCGCACCTATTACGTCCGTTCTGCCCATTGTCAAACCGGGCCTGAAATCATTACAAGCAGCAATAAAAACCCAACAGAAAACCAAACCACCAACCTGCACAACGCCCATACTTGTCGTGAGCATCGATAATGAGCAATCCGTACCGACTTCAACGCTTGAAGGGAATCCCCTATTTATACGCAAACCCCAAAGTAACGTCGAGCTGGATGGCAGCCGCATTTAATCAAGCCATCTAGCTGCTTGCGTCTCCACCAACGTGAAATCAAGGATATAAAAACAACACTATCAAGTGAGATAAAAATGAATAGACACCGAAAGAAAACAACCAACCCAATGACCATCATTGCCATCTTCGCAGCGCTAACAGAAGCTTCGGCAGCTGTATCATTTCCATTTCTTGACTACGAGGAACGTCAAGTCTATGTCTGGTTCCTGATTACTTTCCCCTATGTCCTGATACTGCTTTTCTTTGCCACGCTGAATTTCAACTACAAATCACTGTACGCGCCTTCCGATTTCGAGAAAGGAAAGCACTTCATCAAAATCATTGACGATGCAGCTCGTCCGGAAAGAGTGAAAACCACCCCTCCAGGCCCTGAGTTACTTAAACAGAAAAATCACACCGCCGACAAGGAGAAAGACTTCCGCCCACCGGCATAGTTGCCTGGATGCCCGCCACAGAACCACATATTCCGACAGCAGGAGTAGCGCTACTCATCACGCCATGGACAAGCCGCACCTGTGCATATCAATTTATTCGCACATCACACTCTTCATTTGCCTTTGGCACTGCACCGCTGGCACACCGTTGATACCCGGCAGATCAACGCAACAAAAGCAGAATCAAGACGGGGTAGAACAACCCGAATTCTGCGTGAGGCAGGATGAAAACAACGCCACATCAAGCGTCATTCAAGCGTTCACACCGAACAAGGCAGCTTGAACTAAACATAACATGCAAAAAAAATGGCCCTGCGTGCAGCAGGGCCATTTTCTTGAGTCGCATTCAGGCAATCAGAACAACTTCCGACCTTTGTTTGCGGCAATACGCATGCGCAATGCATTGAGCTTGATGAAGCCAGCAGCATCCGCTTGATTGTAAGCGCCGCCATCCTCTTCAAAAGTCGCAATATTGGCATCGAACAACGATTCATCGGACTTACGGCCGGTGACAATGACGTTGCCTTTGTACAGTTTCAGACGAACCACGCCATTCACGTGCACCTGAGAGGCATCGATCATCTGTTGCAGCATCAGACGCTCAGGGCTCCACCAGTAACCGGTGTAGATCAGGCTAGCGTATTTAGGCATCAACTCATCTTTAAGGTGAGCGACTTCGCGATCCAGGGTGATCGACTCGATTGCACGGTGAGCACGCAGCATGATGGTGCCACCAGGTGTCTCGTAGCACCCGCGGGACTTCATACCGACATAGCGGTTCTCGACGATATCCAGACGGCCGATGCCGTTTTCGCCGCCAATACGGTTCAGCGTGGCCAGGACCGTGGCCGGAGTCATTTCAACGCCGTCCAGAGCGACGATATCGCCATTGCGATAGGTCAACTCAAGATAGGTTGCAACGTTCGGAGCGTCTTCTGGCGACTTGGTCCAGCGCCACATATCTTCTTCGTGCTCGGTCCAGGTGTCTTCCAGCACGCCACCTTCATAGGAGATGTGCAGCAGGTTGGCATCCATCGAGTACGGGGATTTTTTCTTGCCGTGGCGTTCGATAGGGATGTTGTGCTTTTCAGCGTAATCCATCAGCTTTTCACGGGAGAGCAGATCCCATTCACGCCATGGAGCAATGACTTTGACGCCAGGCTTCAACGCATAGGCGCCCAGTTCAAAACGAACCTGGTCATTACCTTTGCCGGTTGCACCATGGGAAATGGCGTCGGCGCCGGTTTCGTTGGCAATTTCAATCAAGCGCTTGGCGATCAACGGACGAGCGATGGAGGTACCCAGCAGGTACTCGCCCTCGTAAACGGTGTTGGCGCGGAACATAGGGAAAACGAAATCGCGGACGAACTCTTCGCGCAGATCGTCGATGTAGATCTCTTTCACGCCCATGGCTTGTGCCTTGGCGCGTGCAGGTTCGACCTCTTCGCCCTGACCCAGGTCAGCGGTGAAGGTCACCACTTCACAGTTATAAGTATCCTGCAGCCACTTGAGGATCACCGAAGTGTCCAGGCCGCCGGAATACGCCAGAACGACCTTGTTTACGTCCGCCATGCCATTACTCCACCGGGTTGTACGGAAAGCTTTCTAGTCTACCGCTCAAACCGGATATTTTACAGAGGCGCGACAGCTTATGACGATGAAGCGACAGATTATGTCGAGCGAGCGACGATTACAGCGGTTTCAGGACGTCGCCGCGGTATTGCCCGTGGAGCTGATCTGGGGGGCCGGCTTTTCGGCAGGTGCAACACGCTCAAGCTGAACATTGACCCGGCGATTCCTGGCCCGATTGGCGGGATTGGTATTGGGCGCCAGAGGATAACTCTCGCCGTGAAATCGCATGCTGATCTGCGACTCCTGGATGCCGTTGGCCTTGAAAAAGTCCATCACCGCCAAGGCTCTGCGCCGCGACAGATCGCGATTGGTCAGACGATTGCCGCTGTTGTCCGAGTGACCGTCCAGTTCGATGTGATTGACGGTTGGATCAGCCTTGAGGAACTCCAGCACCACCTGCAATCTGGCCTTGGCCTGCGCATCCAGGTCAATGCCACCGCCTGGAAAGCCGACCTCGGCATGCTTCACTTGTTCGAAGTTCATCGGCAACAGCTTGGCTGTGCACGCTTGATAGTCGCTGTAGGCCTTATTGAATTTGACCGGCAACAAACGAACTTCGGAAACACGACCCTCACGGGAATAATGGCGAACCACCGGGCTACGACCATCCATCAGGCCACTGAACAATCGACCGGCCTGCGCCTGCGAGCTGTTAAACAGTACATCGCCGCTGCCGGCTCTCACCGAACCCAGATTGATGTCGCCGCGCCCCGGCTGCCAGGGCGCAGCCGCCGCCAACAAGGTCGCCGAGCCGCCACCGAGCATCGAGTTGTAGGCCTTGAGGCGGAACGTCGCCTGCTCGCCTGCACGCCGAACAAACTCACCCGAGCCAAAATCGGTAATAGGTTGGGTCAGACGGCACTCGAACTTGTCGCCTTCGACCTTCCACTCGATGCTCTCCAGACGCGTCTGGAAAGTCAGAGCCATCGCGGGCAGGCTGACAAACACACTGAGCAAGGCTAAATAACGCTGGCGCACGGGAGGCTCCACTGGCTTCTACACAAAAGACCGACACACGTTTACGGCATATCACTTGTTTACAGCACACCTATGGGATATCGGAAGCTTGCTGCAAAACTTGATAGCGAGTGCCTGAGAGAGTCTTTTCCGGTAGCATTCCCTTCAGTTTGACCCGCCTGGAATCCCCAATGTCCGACCGCCTGACCCTGCTGCGTCCCGACGACTGGCATATACATCTTCGCGATGGTGCTGTGCTAGCCAATACTGTTGCGGATGTCGCGCGCACCTTTGGTCGCGCCATCATCATGCCCAACCTGGTACCACCGGTGCGCAACGCCGCGCAAGCCGATGCCTATCGCCAGCGCATTCTCGCTGCGCGCCCGGCCGGCAGCCGTTTCGAACCGTTGATGGTGCTCTACCTGACCGATCGTACCGAGCCTCAAGAGATTCGCGAGGCCAAGGCCAGTGGTTTCGTCCACGCTGCCAAGCTCTATCCGGCCGGTGCGACCACCAACTCGGACTCTGGTGTCACCAGCATCGACAAGATCTTTCCCGCATTGGAGGCCATGGCCGAAGTCGGGATGCCGTTGCTGATTCACGGTGAAGTCACTCGCAGCGACGTCGATGTCTTCGACCGTGAAAAGCTGTTCATCGACGAACACCTGCGTCGGGTCGTGGAACGCTTCCCGACACTCAAAGTGGTGTTCGAACACATCACCACCCGCGAGGCCGTCCAGTTCGTCAGTGAGGCTGACGCCAATGTGGGCGCAACCATCACCGCCCATCACCTGCTGTACAACCGCAACCACATGCTGGTTGGCGGGATTCGCCCGCACTTCTATTGCTTGCCGATCCTCAAACGCAATATCCACCAGGAAGCACTGCTCGACGCCGCTACCAGTGGCAGCGAGAAGTTCTTCCTCGGCACCGATTCGGCACCGCACGCTCAACACGCCAAAGAAGCCGCGTGTGGTTGTGCCGGTTGCTACACCGCTTATGCTGCGATCGAGATGTACGCCGAGGCCTTCGAACAGCGCAATGCGCTGGACAAGCTCGAAGGCTTCGCCAGTTTGCACGGGCCGCGCTTCTATGGCCTGCCCGCAAACACCGACCGCATCACCCTGGTTCGCGAAGAGTGGACCGCCCCTACCAGCCTGCCGTTTGGCGAGCTGTCTGTAATCCCGCTGCGCGCCGGTGAAAAACTGCGCTGGCGTCTGCTGGAGAAACACTCGTGAGTGAAGACCATTTCGACGACGACCAAGACGGCCATAACGGTGGCGGCGGTTCGCGCCATCCGATGGCGGCCAGGTTTCGTGGCTACCTGCCGGTAGTCGTCGATGTTGAAACCGGTGGTTTCAACTCTGCCACCGATGCATTGCTGGAAATCGCAGCAGTCACCATCGGCATGGACGAAAAAGGTTTCGTGTTCCCCGAACACACCTATTTTTTCCGGGTCGAGCCTTTCGAAGGCGCGAACATCGAAGCAGCGGCTCTGGAGTTCACCGGGATCAAGCTCGATCATCCGCTGCGCATGGCGGTCAGCGAAGAAACGGCCCTGACCGACATCTTCCGCGGCGTACGCAAGGCCCTGAAGGCCAATGGCTGCAAACGCGCGATTCTGGTGGGGCATAACAGCAGCTTCGATCTGGCCTTCCTCAACGCCGCTGTCGCGCGTCTGGACATGAAACGCAACCCTTTTCACCCGTTCTCCAGCTTCGACACTGCAACGCTGGCCGGTCTGGCGTATGGTCAAACCGTGCTGGCGAAGGCCTGTCAGACTGCCGATATCGACTTCGACGGTCGCGAGGCACACTCGGCGCGCTACGATACCGAGAAGACTGCCGAGCTGTTCTGCGGCATCGTCAACCGCTGGAAACAAATGGGTGGCTGGGAAGACTTTAACGACTGATCACGTCGCCTGAAGAAATCACGCCCATAAAAAAACCGGCCTCTCAGCCGGTTTTTTTATGCGTGACGCGCAGCTTACAGCTTGCCGGCGTTCTCGCTCAGGTAAGCAGCAACGCCTTCTGGCGAAGCGGTCATACCTTTGTCGCCTTTTTTCCAGTTAGCCGGGCAAACTTCGCCGTGCTCTTCGTGGAATTGCAGGGCATCGACCAGACGCAGCAGTTCGTCCATGTTACGGCCCAGTGGCAGGTCGTTGACGATTTGCGAACGGACAACACCTTTGTCGTCGATCAGGAATGCGCCACGGAAGGCCACGCCGCCTTCGGACTCAACGTCGTAGGCCTTGCAGATTTCGTGTTTCATGTCTGCAGCCATGGTGTATTGAACCTGACCGATGCCGCCGGCATTGATCGGGGTGTTGCGCCAGGCGTTGTGGGTGAAGTGGGAGTCGATGGAAACAGCGACTACTTCAACGTTGCGCGCCTTGAATTCAGGAATGCGGTGGTCCAGAGCAATCAGCTCGGACGGGCAGACAAAGGTAAAGTCCAGTGGGTAGAAGAACACCAGGCCGTATTTGCCTTTGATGGCCGAGGACAGGGTGAAGCTATCTACAATCTCGCCATTGCCAAGTACGGCGGCGACGGTGAAGTCAGGGGCTTGTTTGCCTACGAGTACGCTCATTGGATATCTCCTGGTGTGGTGGAGTGAAGGACAAGATCCAGCCAAGTCTGCCACGGGTCAGCGACAACTCTGTGACGTGATCTCCCTTCGCAAGGACCGAGCATCATACACCGCGTTTTTGACCTGTCCTTAGCGGTTTTTATAACGACGTTAAAAAGCCGGTCTGACATTTGAAGGCATCAACATCAAAGCTCCAATACCGTTCGTCAGCCAACCCCCATGCCAGCTCAAAGCTTTCAGAAAGCACTTTGACAATCATTCTCGTTAACATTAAGATCCATCGCAATTGAGCCATAACCAGCGACGGTTCTCACATATGTATGTCTGCCTCTGCACAGGCGTCACTGACGGGCAAATCCGCGATGCGATCTTTGACGGTTGCTGCAGCTACCGTGAGGTGCGCCAAGCCACCGGTGTTGCCAGCCAATGCGGCAAATGCGCATGCCTTGCCAAACAAGTGGTACGCGAAACCCTGACCGAACTGCAAAGCAGCCAGGCCGCGATCCCCTACCCAGTAGAATTTTCCGCCGCTTAAATTACGTATTTGAAAGAACCGGACTTAATGTCCGGTTTTTTTATGCCTAGAATTCAATCGCTTAGCACTAAGACGCGGAACACAAACATTCTTATTCCGATTAATTTTCATATATTATTCAATAACTTAGGTTTGACACTTGTAATTGCGCGGCTCAAACTCTGCTTTATATACAGCGAAGACAGGACAGGACTCCCATCATGAAAGGCGACATTACAGTCATCCAGCATCTCAACAAGATCCTTGCCAATGAGCTGGTCGCGATCAATCAGTACTTCCTGCATGCGCGCATGTATGAAGATTGGGGCCTGAACAAACTCGGCAAACACGAGTACCACGAATCCATCGACGAGATGAAACATGCGGACAAGCTGATCAAGCGCATCCTGTTTCTCGAAGGCCTGCCAAACGTACAAGACCTCGGCAAGCTGCATATTGGTGAACACACCAAGGAAATGCTTGAGTGCGACCTGCGCATCGAGAGAACCGGCCACGCCGACCTCAAGGCAGCCATCGCTCACTGTGAAGTGACTGGTGACTTTGGTAGCCGTGAACTACTGGAAGATATTCTCGAGTCCGAAGAAGAACATATCGACTGGCTGGAAACCCAACTGGGCCTGATCGATAAAGTCGGTCTTGAGAACTACCTGCAATCGCAGATGGGCGAATAACCTGGCGCCAAAATCTCGACGTAACAAAAAGCCCCGCCTTCTTTCGAGAGGCGGGGCTTTTTATTGCCTATGTAACGCGGTGATTATCCACTCCCTCCTGTAGGAGCGAGCTTGCTCGCGATGAACGTCAACGATAACGCGGCGAGACTGATACACCGCCGCTACGCGGCTATCGCGAGCAAGCTCGGCTCCTACACCTACAGGATTGCGTCAGGCTTCGGTCTTGTTCGCTGCGGCTTTTTCGACAGCAGCTTTGATCGTGGCCTGCAATGAACCGTCGGCGGCCATTTCAGTCATGATGTCGCTACCGCCGACCAACTCACCGCCGACCCACAATTGCGGGAAGGTTGGCCAGTTGGCGTATTTTGGCAGGTTGGCGCGGATTTCCGGGTTCTGCAGGATGTCCACATAAGCGAACTTCTCACCACAGCCCATGACGGCCTGAGCGGCTTTCGCAGAGAAGCCACACTGCGGGGCATTCGGCGAGCCTTTCATGTAAAGCAGAATGGTGTTGTTGGCAATCTGCTCTTTAATAGTTTCAATGATATCCATGAAGCACCTCGGCTGAACTTTCCGACTCAGTTGTCGGCACGGTGGCGCATTGTAACGGAAAGCCGGGCGCCATGCTCGGTCTCCCCGACAGACACTCATCATCGCAGATTTCATCCAGCAGCACTCAGGCAGCCGCCACCTTGACCGGCACGCCGTTCAACGCTGCGTTGCCCGAAAGCTCATCCAGCTGTCGCTCATCAGTAAGGTCATTGGCGCTGGCACCCGGCTGGCCGCTGGCAATCCCCATCTGCACACCTGGCCGCGCATGTCCCCAACCATGAGGCAGACTGACCACACCCGGCATCATCTCAACACTTGCCAACACTTCAACTTCGATGGCTCCGACCCGTGAGCTGACACGCACCCGCTGCCCATCACTGAGGCCGCGACTGGCCAGGTCATCCGGGTGCATCAGCAATTGATGACGCGGTTTGCCTTTCACCAGGCGGTGATAGTTGTGCATCCAGGAGTTGTTACTGCGCACATGTCGACGGCCGACCAGCAGCAGTTCATCGGCCGATGGCGCTTGCTGCGCGGCAAAACGCTCCAGGTCAGCCAGAATCGCCGCAGGCGCCGCCTGAACGCGTTGATTGGCAGTCTTCAAGCGTGGCCCAAGATTGGCTTTTAGCGGCCCAAGATCGATCCCGTGGGGATAGTCGAACAAGGTCGCGACAGACAATTTATACGTCGAAGCATCGCCATATAGACCCGCACGCAGCCCTCGGTCGATCATTTGCGCCGGGGCAATGGTTGGTTTGAGTTGTTTGCCGCTCTTCGCTGCGAAGGCCTGAGCCAGGCCGACAAAAATTTCCCAATCGTGTAACGCCCCCTCGGGTTTGGCCAGAATCGCCCGATTGAAACGGCTGACGTTACGCACCGCAAACATATTGAACGTGGTGTCGTAGTGATCATTCTCCAGCGCTGACGTCGACGGCAGGATCAAGTCGGCGTAACGGGTGGTTTCGTTGATGTACAAGTCGATGCTGAGCATGAACTCCAGCCCGTCCAGCGCCTGCTCGAGTTGCCGGCCATTGGGCGTCGACAGCACCGGGTTTCCGGCTACCGTGATCAGCGCCCGTACCTGCCCTTCCCCTTCGGTGAGCATTTCTTCGGCCAGCGCCGACACCGGCAACTCACCACCATATTCAGGACGCCCTGAGACCCGGCTTTGCCAGAGATTGAAATGACCACCCGAGGTCGAAGCCACCAGGTCCACCGCAGGTTCCGTGCACAGCGCACCACCCACCCGGTCAAGATTGCCGGTCACCAGATTGATCAGCTGCACCAGCCAGTGGCACAGGGTGCCGAATGACTGGGTGGAAACGCCCATACGGCCATAGCAGACAGCCTTGTCCGCGGCAGCGAAGTCCCGCGCCAACTGGCGGATCTGCCCGGCCTGAACTGCACAGAGCGCGCTCATCACCTCTGGAGAGAAACGGCTGACGGCCTGGCGAACCTCATCAAGACCATCCACAGGTAAATGGCTCTCGCGAGTCAGGCCTTCATCGAACAACGTGTTGAGCAACCCGAACAACAGCGCCGCATCGCCGCCCGGACGGACAAACACATGCTGGTCGGCGATGGCCGCCGTTTCGCTGCGTCGTGGATCGACTACCACAACTTTGCCGCCCCGCGCCTGAATCGCCTTCAGGCGCTTCTCCACATCCGGCACGGTCATGATGCTGCCATTGGAGGCCAGCGGATTGCCACCCAGGATCAGCATGAAGTCGGTGTGATCGATATCCGGAATCGGCAGCAACAAGCCATGGCCGTACATCAAATGGCTGCTCAAGTGCTGGGGCAACTGATCGACCGAGGTCGCGGAAAACCGGTTGCGGGTTTTCAGCAAACCGAGAAAGTAATTGCTGTGGGTCATCAGCCCATAGTTATGCACGCTGGGATTGCCCTGATAAACCGCCACGGCATTGAGGCCATGACGCTCCTGAATCGCTCCAAGCCGTTCGGCTACCAGCGCAAATGCCTCATCCCAGTCGATCGGCTGCCATTCGCTGCCAACCCTGAGCATGGGCTGACGCAGGCGGTCCGGATCGTTCTGGATATCTTGCAGCGCTACCGCTTTGGGGCAGATATGACCGCGACTGAAAGTGTCCTGCGGGTCACCCTTGATCGAGGTGATCTGTACGCCAGCGCCGTCGACTGCAGTGGTTTCGATGGTCAAACCGCAGATGGCTTCACACAGATGGCAGGCACGGTGATGGAGAGTCTTGGTCATGGCCAGTCTCTATTTTATTCGAGGCAACCAGCGTCAGGCTGCGGGAGCAAAACTATGGTGCCTGACCGACTCCTGCGCCAGCGACGTTCGTCTTGTGAATCGAAGGATATCAGGCCAACCGATGCCCCCCCCCGCAAAAGCCCGGCTCACCGATCAGCCGCCAGTGCTCGTCGAGCCCGGTTTTTTACATTAGGAAATGTTTCAGCCGGGCCTGCCTTATAGATCCTGCCCACATTAACCCCGGCTGAAGAGTCAGAAACCGACCGTTACGCTGCCTTGCCCGCCCCGTTTGATTGCCAAGCTGCTCGAGGGCAGTGTACAAATGCTGGGCTACTGTCAGGAAACAGGCTTCAAAAGCGCTACCGCGACCTCCTCGTAGCACCTCTGAACTCCCCTAAAAACCGTAGCCCTATTGGTAAGACGCGACATTTAATGTCAAGATCGCGCCTTCCCCTATTTCGTCGCCCCGTGCGGCTTCCGCCGCAGGTCTCGCCCGTTTTTCGAATAAACCCGGCTTTGAGTATCTGCGGTCTGTTGCAAAAAGGTAGTTAATGATGAGCGCAAGGCACTTTCTCTCCCTGATGGATTGCACGTCCGAAGAGCTGGTCAGCGTGATTCGTCGAGGCATCGAACTGAAGGACCTGCGCAACCGCGGCGTACTCTTCGAGCCACTGAAAAACCGCGTTCTCGGGATGATTTTCGAGAAGTCCTCGACCCGTACCCGTATATCTTTCGAAGCCGGCATGATCCAGCTGGGCGGCCAAGCGATCTTCCTGTCGCCACGCGATACCCAATTGGGCCGTGGCGAGCCGATAGGTGATGGCGCGATCGTCATGTCGCGCATGCTCGATGCGGTGATGATCCGTACCTTTGCCCACAGCACCCTGACCGAATTCGCCGCCAATTCCCGCGTGCCAGTGATCAACGGTTTGTCCGATGACCTGCACCCGTGCCAGTTGCTGGCCGATATGCAAACCTTCCTTGAACACCGCGGTTCGATCCAGGGCAAAACCGTTGCCTGGATCGGCGACGGCAACAACATGTGCAACAGTTATATAGAAGCGGCCATTCAGTTCGACTTCCAACTGCGTATTGCCTGCCCGCAAGGTTACGAGCCAAACCCTGAATTCGTCGCCAAGGCCGGCGATCGCGTGACCATCGTCCGCGATCCTCGGGATGCGGCGATCGGTGCTCACCTGATCAGCACTGACGTCTGGACCTCCATGGGCCAGGAAGAGGAAACCGCCAAGCGCCTCGCGCTGTTCGCGCCCTTCCAGGTGACTCGCGCCCTGCTCGATATCGCCGCACCGGACGTGCTGTTCATGCACTGCCTGCCTGCTCACCGCGGTGAAGAAATCAGCCTCGACCTGCTCGACGACAAACGCTCTGTCGCCTGGGATCAAGCGGAAAACCGTCTTCACGCACAAAAGGCCCTGCTCGAATTTCTGGTCGAACCGGCATACCACCACGCATGAGCCAGCCATTACTGCTTAACCTGCGCAACCTGGCCTGCGGCTATCAAGACCAACGGGTTGTACAGAACCTCAACCTGCACCTCAATGCCGGGGATATAGGTTGCCTGCTCGGCTCGTCCGGTTGCGGCAAGACTACTACCCTGCGGGCGATTGCCGGTTTCGAGCCGGTGCATGAAGGTGAAATCAAGCTGGCCGGTGAAGTCATCTCCAGTGCCAGTTTCACCCTGGCGACCGAGAAACGACGGATCGGCATGGTGTTCCAGGACTACGCGCTGTTTCCGCACTTGAGCGTGGCCGAGAACATCGCTTTCGGGATCCGCGAGCATCCGCAAAAGGACCGTGTGAGCGAAGAACTGCTCGAACTGGTCAACCTGAAAAACCTCGGCAAGCGTTTTCCCCATGAGTTGTCGGGCGGCCAGCAGCAGCGTGTCGCGCTGGCTCGCGCACTGGCGCCGGAGCCGCAATTGCTGTTGCTCGACGAACCCTTCTCCAACCTCGACGGTGAACTGCGCCGCAAGCTCAGCCATGAGGTGCGGGATATTCTCAAGGCTCGTGGTACCAGCGCCATATTGGTAACCCACGATCAGGAAGAAGCGTTCGCGGTCAGCGATCATGTCGGTGTATTCAAAGAAGGTCGACTGGAGCAATGGGACACGCCGTATAACCTCTACCACGAGCCGCTGACGCCCTTTGTCGCGAGCTTTATCGGCCAGGGTTATTTTATTCGCGGCCAGTTACTCAGCCCGGAATCGGTGCAGACCGAACTGGGTGTACTGCGCGGCAACCGCGCTTATACGTGGCCCATTGGCGGCGCTGTCGACGTGTTACTGCGTCCGGACGATATCGTCTATGCACCGGAAAGTGAGCTGAAAGCGCGAATCATCGGTAAAACCTTCCTCGGCGCATCGACGCTGTATCGCCTGCAATTGCCGACCGGTAGCCAGCTGGAGTCAATCTTCCCGAGCCATGTCGATCATACTGTGGGGGCCGATGTCGGCATTCGCGTGGCGGCAGAACATCTGGTGTTGTTTCAGGCCTCGGGCAGCACGGCGGCGCAGATCCCGGCGGTGGAGTCCGGTGTCCGGCGTTATTGCACCGCCAGTTGATGCTTTTTGCAGGAGCAGGGGGGGGGACGCCTGGTTCTTGCCCGCGATGAACGATAGCGCGGTTATCGGTAGCACTGCGGCACCTGCATCGCGGGCAAGCCTCGCTCCTACGACCCCTCCCTATCCCAGCATCAACTTCCCGCTGGCCACCAACGTGGCATTGCCGCCGATCTTCACCCGATCCCCTTCCAGACGACAGAACAACTCCCCTCCCCGCGCCGAACATTGATACGCCGTCAGGCTCGACTTGCCTAAACGCTGCGACCAGTAAGGAATCAGACTGCAATGGGTCGAACCGGTTACGGGGTCTTCGTTGATTCCAATCGCCGGGGCAAAATAGCGTGAGACAAAATCATGCGTGTTGCCCGGCGCTGTGACGATCGCTCCCAGCCACGCAAGTTTGGCCAAAGCGACCATGTCGGGCTGGCAATCCAGGACAGCCTGCTCGGACTCCAACACCACAAACAATTCGTTGGAACCCAGAACCTCCACCACCTCCACGCCCAGTGCTCGCTCCACTTCCAGCTTCACGCCAACCTCGCGGGGCACAACCACCGGGAAATCCAGCCACAGCCGCTCACCTTCACGACTGACGCTCAGGGGGCCGGACTTGCTGATGAAGTCGAGCCGCTCGACCGGCTCCCTATAAACCTCGAACAGGACGTAGGCGCTGGCCAGCGTGGCGTGCCCACACAGCGGCACCTCAGTGGTCGGCGTGAACCAACGGATATGCCAGCCTTGAACTTCGCGCACCAGGAAAGCGGTTTCGGCCAGATTGTGCTCGGCGGCGATTTTCTGCATCAACTCATCGGCGAGCCACACATCAAGCCGATAGACCATTGCCGGGTTGCCACTGAACGGGCGATCGCTGAACGCGTCGACCTGATGAAATTCAAACTGCATCACCCTACCTCTCCTTGAATATGCGACAGCGAGCATGCGCCCGGGCGCAATCCGGAACTAGGTACAGAGCAGGTTAATTTCCACCATACAGCGCCGATTCAAAGACCGTCGTTCAGAGGTCAAGCCCGGCCAATATCGGCAAACGTCGCCTGGGTATGCTCGGCCAGCACAGCCGCTGACAACTCGACCTCAAGGCCCCGGCGCCCGGCGCTGACAAAAATACTTGCGAAAGGTTGTGCGCTGTTATCGAGGAAAGTCCGCAAACGCTTTTTTTGCCCCAACGGGCTGATCCCCCCCAACAAATAACCCGTCGCCCGTTGCGCAGCGGCCGGGTCTGCCATCTCGACTTTCTTCACCCCCGCCGCATGGGCCAGCGCCTTCAAATCCAGACTTCCGACGACCGGTACCACTGCCACCAACAATTCCCCTTTTTCGCTGGCCGCCAACAGCGTCTTGAACACCTGAGCAGGATCGAGACCCAGCTTTTCTGCCGCCTCCAGACCATAAGAAGCCGCCTTCGGATCATGTTCGTAACTGTGCACTCGATGTTCGGCACGAACTTTTTTCAACAAATCCAATGCGGGGGTCATGGCAGCTCCAGGCTTGGCTAATGGAATAAATCGCTGATGACAGATTCTAGGTCATCGGTTGGCAAAAGGCTCTATTGCACCGCCGTTACGCCAGCTCACCGTTGAATCAAGCGGCCATCATCCTGCTCATTGGCAGCGTCCTCGCACACCCGTAACGCGATCATTTTGACGACGGTTAGTTAAAAAATGACCGATGGTTCACTTTCGACCTTTGACATCAGTGTTTCTTGTCTATATTTTTTCGAATCTGAATATGGATCCAACAGTTCCAAAGTCGTACCCAGCAGCAAGCCGAGGCAAAGATGGGGATTCTTGCCTTGGTGAAAATCGCACTCTGAGCCTTTCCAAAAGCGCCGGACAACAACAATAAACGAGGTTTTCAATGACGACTGCTCTACAACAACCTTCGCTCTCAAGCCAATGCATGGCCGAGTTCCTGGGTACTGCTCTACTGATTTTCTTTGGTACTGGTTGCGTCGCCGCGCTCAAGGTCGCGGGTGCCAGCTTCGGCTTATGGGAAATCAGTATCATCTGGGGGGTCGGCGTGAGCATGGCGATCTACCTGACCGCGGGCATTTCCGGCGCGCACCTCAATCCGGCAGTCAGTATTGCACTGTGCATTTTTGCCGACTTCGAAAAGCGCAAGCTGCCGTTTTACATCTTCGCCCAGATCGCCGGTGCCTTTTGCTCAGCGTTGTTGGTTTACACGCTTTACAGCAACCTGTTCTTCGATTACGAACAAACCCATCACATGATCCGTGGCACCCAGGCCAGCCTGGAACTGGCATCGGTGTTTTCCACCTATGCGAACCCTGCCCTGTCCACTGGCCAGGCGTTCCTGGTTGAAGTGATCATCACCGCCATTTTGATGGGTGTGATCATGTCTCTGACCGATGACAACAACGGTCTGCCGCGCGGTCCGCTGGCGCCTTTGCTGATTGGCCTGCTGATCGCCGTAATTGGTAGCTCGATGGGGCCGCTGACGGGTTTCGCGATGAATCCGGCTCGGGATTTCGGACCTAAACTGATGACCTTCTTCGCGGGCTGGGGTGAAATATCTTTCACCGGCGGGCGCGATATTCCTTACTTCCTGATTCCGGTATTTGCCCCGATCGTTGGTGCCAGCCTTGGCGCTGCCGCCTATCGCGGGCTGATTGCTCGTCATCTGCCCGTCGCCATACCTGCTACAAAGGATGCAGAACGCGCTATTGACGCAATGTAAGAATTTCTTGAAACCGGCGGCGCGAAATCCTGCCCAACCCTGATCTCGCGCCCCACCCCACTCCCTTATTTCGTCCAAGGCAATCGACATGACCGACACTCAGAACAAGAACTACATCATTGCCCTCGATCAGGGTACGACCAGCTCCCGGGCGATCATTTTCGACCGCGACGCCAACGTGGTCTGTACCGCTCAGCGCGAATTCGCCCAGCATTACCCGCAAGCCGGCTGGGTCGAACACGACCCGATGGAAATCTTCGCCACCCAAAGTGCGGTGATGGTCGAAGCCCTGGCTCAAGCCGGCCTGCATCACGATCAGGTTGCAGCCATCGGCATCACCAACCAACGCGAAACCACAGTGGTCTGGGACAAAACCACCGGCCGCCCGATCTACAACGCGATCGTCTGGCAGTGCCGACGCAGCACCGAGATCTGCCAGCAGCTCAAACGCGATGGCCATGAGCAGTACATCAGCGAAACCACCGGCCTGGTTACCGATCCGTACTTCTCCGGCACCAAACTGAAATGGATTCTCGACAACGTCGAAGGCAGCCGCGAACGTGCTCGCAACGGCGAACTGCTGTTCGGCACCGTCGACAGCTGGCTGATCTGGAAGTTTACCGGCGGCAAGACCCACGTTACCGACTACACCAATGCATCGCGCACCATGCTCTTCAACATCCACACCCTGGAGTGGGATGCGAAGATGCTTGAGGTGCTGGATATTCCGCGCGAGATGCTCCCGCAAGTGAAGTCGTCTTCGCAAATCTACGGCCATACCAAAAGCGGTATCGCTATCGGCGGGATTGCCGGCGACCAACAGGCCGCGCTGTTCGGCCAGATGTGCGTCGAACCCGGCCAGGCGAAAAACACCTACGGCACCGGCTGCTTCCTGCTGATGAACACTGGCGACAAGGCCGTGAAATCCAGTCACGGCATGCTCACCACCATCGCGTGCGGCCCGCGTGGCGAAGTCGCCTACGCGCTGGAAGGCGCAGTGTTCAATGGCGGCTCCACCGTGCAGTGGCTGCGTGACGAGCTGAAAATCATCAACGACGCTCACGACACCGAATACTTTGCCAACAAGGTCAAAGACAGCAACGGCGTGTACTTGGTCCCGGCCTTCACCGGTCTGGGCGCCCCGTATTGGGACCCCTATGCCCGTGGCGCGCTGTTCGGCCTGACCCGTGGCGTACGCGTGGATCACATCATTCGCGCAGCCCTGGAATCGATTGCCTACCAGACCCGCGACGTGCTCGACGCCATGCAACAGGATTCCGGCGAACGCCTCAAAGCCCTGCGCGTCGACGGTGGTGCAGTTGCCAACAACTTCCTGATGCAATTTCAGGCGGACATTCTCGGCACTCACGTCGAACGCCCGCAGATGCGTGAGACTACCGCACTGGGTGCAGCCTATCTGGCGGGCCTGGCCTGTGGCTTCTGGAGCAGCCTGGATGAGCTGCGCGGCAAGGCCGTGATCGAACGCGAGTTCGAACCTCACCTGGCCGAAGCCGAGAAGGAAAAACTCTACGCCGGCTGGAAAAAAGCGGTGAGCCGCACCCGTGACTGGGAGCCGCACGAGGAGGCTAAATAAGCCAGAGCACGGACTCGTATCGGCATGTAACTGGTAGGGAGTGGATTCGTGCGGCATCATGGGCAAATTTTGCACGGCAGCCCCAAGGAAGCCCATGAATCTGCCTCCCCGTCAGCAGCAAATCCTCGAGCTGGTCCGCGAACGCGGTTACGTCAGCATAGAGGAAATGGCTCAGCTATTTGTCGTTACACCGCAGACCATCCGCCGCGATATCAATCAATTGGCGGAAGTGAATTTATTGCGTCGCTATCACGGCGGCGCAGCTTACGATTCAAGCGTAGAAAACACTGCCTACGCCATGCGTGCCGATCAAATGCGCGATGAGAAACAACGCATCGCCGAAGCCATCGCCGCGCAGATTCCCGATCACGCCTCGCTATTCATAAACATCGGCACCACCACCGAATCCATCGCCCGGGCGCTGCTCAATCACACCCAGCTCAAGGTGATCACCAACAACCTGCACGTCGCCTCGATCCTCAGCGCCAAGGATGATTTCG
Organism: Pseudomonas sp. GW821-FHT04C07; assembly: GCF_059420325.1. NCBI lineage: Bacteria > Pseudomonadati > Pseudomonadota > Gammaproteobacteria > Pseudomonadales > Pseudomonadaceae > Pseudomonas > Pseudomonas sp. GW821-FHT04C07. The sequence goes on along the minus strand of NZ_JBWKTM010000003.1, from coordinate 310,532 downwards.
AAGTCCTGCTCGCTGGCGGCAATGTGCGCCGTGACGGCGGTGTCGTCGGTCAGGCCAGCGTCGACTTCATCAATCAGTTCAAGGTCGACTTCGCCCTGGTCGGTATCAGCGGCATCGATGAAGATGGCAGCCTGCTGGATTTCGACTATCAGGAAGTGCGGGTTTCCCAAGCGATCATCGCCAATGCCCGCCAAGTGATACTGGCGGCCGACTCCAGTAAATTTGGCCGCAACGCCATGGTTCGATTGGGACCGATCAGCCTGATCGATTGCCTGGTCACCGATCAGGCACCAGTGCCTGCGCTGGCGCAATTGCTGAGTCAGCACAAGATTCGGCTGGAAGTGGTTTAAGCCACGACAGACCGGGCGCACTCTGCGTGGGAACGATCATTGGCAGATCTCACACCCAGCAATCAATCAAAAGAACGGACGACCCTGAGGTTGCCCGTTTTGTTTATGGTGCCATCTGCGCCCGTAGTCGCCGTCCGATGACGTCCAGCAGATCGCAGCCGTCGCGTAGCGGGATAGCGAGGACTCGGGCGAAGTCGTGCAGGACCACGGTGTCGGAGTGGATCTCTTCGCGCATGGCGAGGTTTTCCAGGAGTTGGGTCACGGCGCGGATGCGGTAGTCAGCGGTTTCGTGCAGTACGTCGAGGGGCGCTTCGGTGTCGATCAATAGGGCGTGGAAGTCGTTGTCGACTCCGGTGATTGGCATGTATCGATTCATGGGTAAAACTCCATCCAGAATTGAAGAGAGCTACCGCTCAATCGTCGCCAAACGAAAGGGTGGCAGCTGTACGCAGGTTGGCGAACCGGGGATGGTAACCGGCAGACCCGAAGGTCTCCCGCGCACAGCCACCATAAAGCAGCCTTGCGGGTGCAAAAACGCCTGCAAGCAAGCAGAGAGCTTTTGCATATCATCCTCTGGGTCGCCAAACCCGATCGCCATATGGGCGACCGGCGGACTATAAGCTTCATCCTCCGGGCCGTGCAAGGCGTTGATGTGGTGGGATTTCCGAGGCGGGTGCAGGACGTGCGGTGCTGGCCCGAAAAACATCGCAGCCTGCGGCAGGACCTACAGCGGAGCGCGGTCAATTGTGGCGAGCAAGCTCCTACGCTACATAGACCGCTCGCGCGCCCCTCCGTGGTCTAAATGTTCGAAAATTTTCCTTTTGGCGTCCTTCGATCAGTATTTTCAATCGAAGCTGGCTGGCTGCGCCTGTGTTTATGCGCTACCATTTTCGAAAGCGAACACAAATGTTCGAATTCAAATACCAAGAGACCCCTGAGGCCAGCCGATGCCCACTTCTACCTTGCCCATGCCTCCTCTTGCCGATGTCTACGATATCGCCGTCATCGGCGGTGGAATTAACGGCGTGGGGATTGCAGCTGATGCCGCCGGTCGCGATCTGTCGGTGTTCCTTTGCGAAAAGGACGACCTGGCCAGCCACACTTCGTCCGCCAGCAGCAAGCTGATTCACGGCGGCCTGCGCTACCTCGAACATTACGAGTTCCGCCTGGTGCGCGAAGCCCTGGCCGAGCGCGAAGTGCTGCTGGCCAAGGCCCCGCACATCGTCAAGCAGATGCGTTTCGTATTGCCGCACCGCCCGCATCTGCGTCCAGCCTGGATGATCCGTGCCGGCCTGTTCCTTTATGACCACCTGGGCAAGCGGGAAAAACTCGCCGGTTCCAAAAGCCTGAAGTTTGGCCCTGACAGCCCGCTGAAAAGCGAAATCACCAAAGGCTTCGAATACTCCGATTGCTGGGTCGATGACGCCCGCCTGGTCGTCCTGAATGCCATGGCCGCCCGCGAAAAAGGCGCCCACGTTTACACCCGGACTCGCTGTGTCAGCGCCCGTCGCAGCGAAGGCCTGTGGCACCTGCAGCTGGAACGCGCTGATGGCAGCCTGTTCTCGATCCGCGCCAAGGCGCTGGTAAACGCCGCCGGCCCGTGGGTCGCCAAGTTCATCCGCGATGACCTGAAGATGGAATCGCCGTACGGCATTCGCTTGATCCAGGGCAGCCACCTGATCGTGCCAAAGCTGTATGAAGGCGAACACGCGCACATTCTGCAAAACGAAGATCAGCGCATCGTCTTCACCATTCCATACCTCAACCACTTCACTCTGATCGGCACCACCGACCGCGAATACACAGGTGATCCGGCCAAAGTGGCGATCACCGAAGGTGAAACCGACTACCTGCTCAAAGTGGTCAACGCCCACTTCAAGAAGCAAGTCAGCCGCGACGACATCCTGCACAGCTATTCCGGCGTTCGTCCGCTGTGCAACGACGAATCCGACAACCCGTCGGCCGTCACCCGCGACTACACCCTGGCGCTGTCGGGCAGTACTGAACAAGCACCGCTGTTGTCGGTGTTCGGCGGCAAGCTGACCACCTACCGCAAACTGGCCGAGTCGGCGATGGCCCAACTGGCACCGTATTTCAAAGACATCAAGCCAGACTGGACCGCCCATGCCCCCCTGCCGGGCGGCGAGGACATGACCACACCGCAGGCGCTGAGCTCGTTGATCCGCGACCAGTACGACTGGCTGCCGATTGAAATTTCCCGCCGCTGGGCCACCACCTACGGCAGCCGCACCTGGCGATTGCTGGAAGGCATGAAGAGCATGAGCGACATGGGTGAACACATCGGTGGCGGCCTCTACACTCGCGAAGTCGATTACCTGTGCAGCGAAGAATGGGCCGTGAGCGCTCAGGACATTCTTTGGCGCCGCAGCAAGCTGGGGCTGTTCACCACCAAGGCAGAGCAGCAGCAATTGCAGCAGTATCTGGACAAGGTCAAACAGAACCGCAGCAAAATCGAAGCGGCCTGATCGCTTTTCCGGGCATGAAAACGCCCCTGAACCGAAAGGTTCAGGGGCGTTTTCATAGCCGCTTCAAGATCGTTCCCACGCTCTGCGTGGGAATGCCTGACCGGACGCTCCGCGTCCGTTCTTGTCACGCAGAGCGTCACTGGATGCGTTACCACGCTGAGCGTGGGAACGATCAAAAACAGGCCAATCAATCATTCGGTTTTCCGAACGCGCCTTATGGCCTGATTCGGTTTGCCGGATTTTTCATCCGAAAAATCATCGTCTTAAATAAATAATAATCTTTAAAATCAACAGCCTGACTAATTAAAACCAGTCTGGCACGAGTCATGCTCTACACTCTTGGACGAATGCCTGATGTGCCCACACTTCAGAAGCCCTCAAGGTATTTGCAGTACAGAAAGGCCGATGAACTGGCTTCATAAAAAAAACAATGTCGAGGAAAATTTGATGCGTATCGTTCCCCATCTTCTGGGCGCAGCTATCGCTGTTGCTCTGATTAGCACTCCAGTTTTCGCAGCCGAACTCACCGGCACACTGAAGAAAATCAAAGAATCCGGCACCATCACCCTTGGACATCGCGACGCTTCCATTCCGTTTTCCTACATCGCAGACGCTTCCGGCAAACCGGTCGGCTACTCCCACGATATTCAGCTGAAAATCGTCGAAGCCATCAAAAAAGACCTGGACATGCCGAACCTCAACGTCAAGTACAACCTGGTCACCTCGCAAACCCGTATCCCGCTGGTGCAGAACGGCACCGTGGACGTGGAATGCGGCTCCACCACCAACAACCTCGAACGTCAGCAGCAAGTTGACTTCTCCGTCGGCATCTTCGAAATCGGTACCAAGCTGCTGGTGAAAAAAGACTCGCCGTACAAAGACTTCCCCGACCTCAAAGGCAAGAACGTCGTGACCACCGCTGGCACCACGTCCGAGCGTATCCTCAAGTCGATGAACGCCGACAAGCAGATGGGTATGAACGTTATCTCCGCCAAAGACCACGGCGAGTCCTTCCAGATGCTGGAAACGGGCCGTGCCGTTGCTTTCATGATGGACGACGCCTTGCTGGCAGGTGAAATGGCCAAGGCCAAGAAGCCGACCGACTGGGTCGTGACCGGTACTCCACAGTCCTTTGAAGTCTACGGCTGCATGGTCCGCAAGGGCGACGCGCCATTCAAGAAAGCTGTCGACGACGCCATCGTTGCGACCTACAAGTCCGGCGAAATCAATAAGATCTACGAAAAGTGGTTCATGCAGCCAATCCCGCCGAAGAACCTGAACCTGATGTTCCCGATGAGCGAAGAGCTCAAGACCCTGATCGCCAATCCGACCGACAAAGCGGCTGACGAAAAGAAATCCTGACTTCTGACTAACCTTATCTCCTGAGAGGGCCACTGCCCTTTCAGGGGGTTGTCACTCCCTGCTGGCATTTTTGGAAACACTCGAACCGGTGATTGTCGAGCCGCTCGTGTGTGCCTGACCGTCAAGGTCGGGCGGGAATGGATCTTCCCCTGGCGGGCACTTGTACATCGATTGAATCCGAGGGGAGACCCTAATGAATTACAACTGGGACTGGGGCGTGTTCTTCAAGTCCACCGGCGTGGGCAGCGAGACCTATCTCGACTGGTACCTCACCGGTTTGGGCTGGACCATCGCCATCGCCATCGTGGCCTGGATCATCGCCCTGCTGCTGGGCTCGATTCTGGGCGTCATGCGCACCGTACCGAATCGTGTCGTGTCGGGCATCGCGACCTGCTACGTGGAACTCTTCCGTAACGTGCCGCTGCTGGTTCAGCTGTTTATCTGGTACTTCCTGGTACCGGATCTACTGCCGCAAAACCTGCAGGACTGGTACAAGCAGGACCTGAACCCGACCACCTCCGCCTTCCTCAGCGTCGTCGTCTGCCTGGGCCTGTTCACCACTGCTCGCGTTTGCGAACAAGTGCGTACCGGTATCCAGGCGCTGCCGCGTGGCCAGGAATCAGCCGCCCGTGCCATGGGTTTCAAGCTGCCACAGGTCTACTGGAATGTGCTGCTGCCCCAGGCCTACCGGATCATCATTCCGCCGCTCACCTCGGAATTTCTCAACGTCTTCAAGAACACGTCCGTGGCCTCGCTGATCGGACTGATGGAGCTGCTCGCGCAGACCAAACAGACCGCCGAGTTCTCCGCCAACCTGTTCGAAGCCTTCACCCTGGCGACCCTGATCTACTTCACGCTGAACATGAGCCTGATGCTGCTGATGCGCATGGTCGAGAAGAAAGTCGCGGTGCCCGGCCTGATTTCCGTGGGGGGTAAATAATGGACTTCAGTGGAATCGTACAGGCCACACCGGGCCTGTGGAACGGCATGGTGATGACCCTCAAGCTGATGGCCCTGGGCGTCAGCGGCGGGATCATCCTCGGCACAATCCTGGCGCTGATGCGCCTGTCCCACAGTAAACTGCTGTCGAACATTGCCGGCGCCTACGTTAACTACTTCCGCTCGATCCCGCTGCTGCTGGTCATCACCTGGTTCTACCTGGCGGTGCCGTTCGTACTGCGCTGGATCACCGGCGAAGACACCCCGATCGGCGCGTTCGCCTCGTGCATCGTGGCCTTCATGATGTTCGAAGCGGCCTACTTCTGCGAAATCGTCCGGGCTGGCGTGCAGTCGATTCCCAAGGGCCAGATGGGCGCTGCCCAAGCCTTGGGCATGACGTATGGCCAGATGATGCGTTTGATCATTCTGCCGCAAGCGTTCCGCAAGATGACCCCGCTGCTGCTGCAACAGAGCATCATCCTGTTTCAGGACACCTCGCTGGTCTACGCGGTCGGTCTGGTGGATTTCCTCAATGCTTCGCGCGCCAGTGGCGACATCATCGGCCGCTCCAATGAGTTCCTGGTCTTCGCAGGTCTGGTGTATTTTATAATCAGCTTTGCCGCCTCGCAGCTGGTCAAGCGTCTACAAAAAAGGTTTGCCGTATGATCTCTATCAAGAACGTCAACAAGTGGTATGGCGACTTCCAGGTACTGACTGACTGCAGCACTGAGGTCAAAAAAGGCGAAGTGATCGTGGTGTGCGGGCCGTCCGGCTCCGGCAAATCCACCCTGATCAAATGCGTCAATGCCCTGGAGCCGTTCCAGAAAGGCGATGTGGTGGTCGATGGCACGTCCATCGCCGACCCGAAGACCGACCTGCCGAAACTGCGCTCGCGCGTTGGCATGGTGTTCCAGCATTTCGAACTGTTCCCGCACCTGACTATCACCGAAAACCTGACCATCGCACAGATCAAGGTGTTGGGTCGCAGCAAGGAAGAAGCCACCAAAAAAGGCCTGCAACTGCTTGAGCGCGTAGGCCTCTCCGCCCACGCCCACAAGCACCCGGGCCAACTCTCCGGTGGTCAGCAACAGCGTGTGGCGATTGCCCGTGCGCTGGCGATGGACCCGATCGTTATGCTGTTCGACGAACCGACCTCGGCGCTCGACCCGGAAATGGTCAACGAAGTACTCGACGTGATGGTGCAACTGGCTCACGAAGGCATGACCATGATGTGCGTGACCCACGAAATGGGCTTCGCCCGTAAAGTGGCGGACCGGGTGATCTTCATGGACCAGGGCCAGATCATCGAAGACTGCCGCAAAGAAGAGTTCTTCGGTGACATCAACGCCCGCTCCGACCGCGCCCAGCACTTCCTAGAGAAGATTCTGCAGCACTGATCTTCGAGGCATACGCGACCCCCTGTAGGAGCGAGCTTGCTCGCGATGAACGCCAACGATAACCGGGGTGACTGATACCCCGCCGCTACGCGGCTATCGCGAGCAAGCTCGCTCCTACATCTGGTTGACCCAAGGCATCTGTGATGAAATGCGACCCAACTCTCTATCGCGCCGCGCCGCCATCACTCGCCGTGAAACCCCGCCTGATTCGCCAGCTGTTCCTGCCACCGCTGGTCATCCTGTTGATGATCGGTCTGGGTTACATCGGCTTCTGGACCAGCGAGCACTACGGGATTCGCACCCTCAGCGAGAACGGCGAGCGTCAGTTGGAACTGCACGCCCGCGCCGTCGAAAGCGAGATCAGCAAATACACCTACCTGCCCAGCCTGCTGGAACTCGAATCCAGTGTCTCACTGCTGCTGGCCGAGCCATCCCCCGAACACCGGCAGATGGTCAATGATTACCTCGAAGGCCTGAACCGGCGCAGCCGCAGTCGGGCCATTTACGTGATGGACACCACTGGCCGCGTACTGGCCACCAGTAACTGGCGCGATGTCGACAGTTACCTGGGCGAAGACCTGTCCTTCCGCGCCTACTTCCAGAACGCCGTGCGCGGTCAGCCGGGACGCTTCTACGGCATCGGCAGCACCAACGGCGAACCCGGCTACTACCTGGCCCACGGCCTGGAACGGCAAGGCAAGATCATCGGTGTCGCGGTGGTCAAAGTGCGCCTCGAAGCTATGGAGGAGCGCTGGCAGCGGGCGCGCCTGGAAGCCTTCGTCAGTGATGAAAACGGCATCATCATCCTCTCCAGCGACCCGGCGCGACGGCTCAGGGCAGTCCGCCCTCTCAGTGATGAAACCAAGGAACGCCTGGCGCGCAGCCTGCAGTATTACTGGTTCCCGCTCAACGAACTGCAACCGCTGGCCCGCGAACGCCTGGCCGAAGGCGTGGAAAAACTGACTTTCCCCGCCAACACCGAACTGGAGTCGGATGAAAAGGACATCAGCTACCTGTCGCAGACTCGTCCGTTGAGCGATACGCCGTGGAACTTCACCCTGCTGACGCCCCTGCAAGACCTGCGACGCGAAGCCATCAACCAGGGGATTCTGGTGGCCGTGGCATTTGCCCTGTTAGCGTTTTTGCTGATTGCCTGGAACGAACGACGCAAGGTCATCGCCACCCGCCTCGCTGCCCGTGAAGCCTTGCAGGAAGCCAACAACCAGCTGGAGCGCAAGATCGCCGAACGCACGGCCGACCTGCGTGCCAGCAACGAACGCCTCAAGGGCCAGATACGCGAACGGCGACAAGCCGAAGAAACCTTGCGTCGCGCCCAGGATGAACTGGTGCAAGCCGGAAAGCTGGCAGCCATCGGCCAGATGTCCACCAGCATCGCCCACGAGTTGAACCAGCCGCTGGCAGCCCTGCGCACCCTCTCGGGCAATACCGTGCGCTTCCTGGAGCGCGGTGCGCTGGACACTGCCAGTGCCAACCTCAAAACCATCAACGAGCTGATCGACCGCATGGGCCGCATCACCGCCAGCTTGCGCTCCTTCGCCCGTCGCGGCGATGACCAGGGCCAGGCCAGCCTCGGTAAAGCCGTCGACGCGGCCTTGCAGTTACTGGGCAGCCGCCTGGAAAACAGCGAGCTGCAACTGCACCGCTGTTTCAGCGATGTACAGGTGCAAATCGATCAAACCCGTCTGGAACAGATTCTGGTCAACCTGATCGGCAACGCCCTGGACGCCATGCAGGCGCAGCCGTTGCCCGAATTATGGCTGGAAGGTGAAACCGTCGACGGCAAATACCGTCTGCGGGTACGCGATAACGGCCACGGTATCGACGCCGAGACGCGCAAGCATTTGTTCGAACCTTTCTTCACCACCAAACCTGGCGAACAGGGACTGGGCCTCGGCCTGACCCTGTCGGCGAGCCTGGCCGCTGCCACTGGCGGCAATCTGGGCGTCGAACACCCGGCCAGCGGTGGTACCGCCTTCGTCCTCAGTTTACCGTTGGTAAGCCCTACTCAAGCCGAGCCGCTATGAACACCGACCTTACCGTGCTGATCGTCGAAGACGACCCCCATGTCCTGCTCGGCTGCCAGCAAGCCCTGACCCTGGAAGATATTCCCTGCATTGGCGTCGGCAGTGCCGAGGAAGCCCTGGCGCAAGTCGGCGACAATTTCGCCGGGATCGTCATCAGCGATATTCGCCTGCCGGGCATCGATGGCCTGGAACTGCTGACCCGCCTCAAGGCCCGCGATCGCAGCCTGCCGGTCGTGCTGATCACCGGCCATGGCGATATCTCCATGGCGGTCGGCGCGATGCAAAAAGGCGCCTATGACTTCATGGAGAAACCCTTCTCCCCTGAGCGTCTGGTGGACGTGGCCCGGCGTGCGCTGGAACAGCGCAGCCTGGCTCGGGAAGTCTGGTCACTGCGTCGACAGCTGGCCGAACGCGACTCACTGGAAGGCCGGATCATCGGGCGTTCGCCGGCCATGCAAAATCTGCGCGAGCTGATCGCCAACGTTGCCGACACCTCGGCCAATGTGCTGATCGAAGGCGAGACCGGAACTGGCAAGGAACTGGTCGCGCGCTGCCTGCATGACTTCAGTCGCCGTCAGTCCCGGCAGTTTGTTGCGCTGAACTGCGGCGGCCTGCCGGAGAACCTGTTCGAAAGCGAAATCTTCGGCCACGAAGCCAACGCCTTCACCGGCGCCGGCAAACGACGGATCGGTAAAATCGAACATGCCCACGAAGGCACGCTGTTTCTCGACGAAGTGGAAAGCATGCCGCTGAACCTGCAGATCAAACTGCTGCGGGTATTGCAGGAGCGCACCCTGGAACGTCTCGGCTCGAACCAGAGCGTCGCCGTCGACTGCCGGGTGATTGCCGCGACCAAGTCAGATCTGGATGAATTGAGCAAGGCCAGCCAGTTTCGCAGCGACCTGTATTACCGCTTGAACGTGGTGACCCTGGAACTGCCGCCGCTGCGCGAACGCCGTGAAGACATCCTGCAACTGTTCGAACACTTCCTGCAGCAATCGTCCCTGCGCTTTGACCGCACTGCGCCAGAGCTGGACAACCAGACCCTGTCGAACCTGATGAGTCATGACTGGCCGGGCAACGTGCGTGAGTTACGTAACGTTGCCGAACGTTTTGCCCTCGGCCTGCCGGCGTTCAAAAAATCCGGCAGCAGCGTCAGTCAAGGCCTGGGTTTTGCCGAGGCGGTCGAGGCCTTCGAGCGTAACCTGCTCAACGATGCCTTGCAGCGTAGCGGCGGCAACCTGACCCAGGCCAGCCTGGAACTGGGCATGGCCAAGACCACGTTGTTCGACAAGGTCAAGAAATACGGCTTGAGCCACTAACCCTACACCTGCGAGAACACTGTGGATTTATTGTTGAAGGCGACATTGGGCGCCGCCGTGGTGCTTATTCTGGCGGCACTGGCGAAGACCAAAAACTATTACATCGCAGGGCTGGTGCCACTGTTTCCGACCTTTGCGCTGATCGCCCACTACATCGTCGGCAAAGGTCGCTCAGTGGACGACCTGAAGACCACCATCGTGTTCGGCATGTGGTCGATCATTCCCTACTTCATTTATCTGGCCACCTTGTATGTGATGGTCGATCGTTTGCGCCTGGAGTTGTCGTTGGCCGTTGCAGCCGTCGCGTGGCTGATGGCGGCGACGGTGGTGGTGAGTGTTTGGGTTCGGTTTCACGCCTGATAACGCTTGGCGAGCAATCGAGCGTCGACCGGTTGCTGCTACAGGTTTTCATAATGACCTGCACCCTGGCCCGGCCCTCGCATTTACCCTCAAACCCATGCTCGGCCTGCATTCATGAATGATGAAGCCGAAGACAGTTGCTGCTACGAGAGCGCCGCCACCTTCAGAATCTATAACTGATTGCCACTTGCGCTTCGCCCTGATTCGCGTCGCCCTTTTCTTTAACGATGCTGCTCTGCGCCGCTGAGCCCGTGAGATGAATCCAGCTGGCACTGGTCAGCAGCGACCAATGCTGCGCCAGAGGAAAATCCAGGCTTTGGGTCAACGCCAGGTTCTGCAAACCGCCACTGGCGTTGTATTCGCGAATGCCCGAGGCCTGCGCCTCTTGGGCGCTGACCCCAAAGAAGGTCTGGGTCTGCCGGCCATCGGCGAAGTGCGCGGTCAGGTTGCTGCTGCCGATAATCCCCATACCCAGTGGATAGCCAAGCTCCCCACCCACGCGTCCGAGCAGCCCGCCCTGCCCGCCGTTGCCACCCACTGCCTGCCCGACCTGGGCAAACACGCGCCAGAAATCTTGCGGACTGTACTGGATGAACCCGCCCACCTCTGCCATATCCGGCACATTGCGCAGCCCTTGTATCGAGCCATTGGCGCTACGTCCCGGCAGGTAATTGATAAACGGACCTGCCCTGAAACCGGAGGCTTTGAAAGCACTCCAGGTCAAACCATCGTCAGTGCTGAGGCTGACATTCCCCCAGTCCAGATCGAGATACGGCACCGGAGCCGTTTCATAACGACTACCACTAGGGTCATGGGGTTGATAACTGATGCCCAGCCCTGCCTCACCGGTAATGCCATCAGCCTGAGCGCTGACCGAAAAGCCGCCAAGACATAGCAGGCAGGCCAATAAAGCAGTGAAAACCCTGAACATGGAACGATTCCTTATCTATACATGCGTGCATCAATCCCCAGAGCGGCATCGGCGCGCAAGCACTCATGTTTTTTGTAGAGACCTACAAAAATTGTAGCTTCAAGCTTGCCGGTTACCGGCCAAAGCCCGCCAGCCATGGGCCAGGGTCACTTGGCACAGTCCCTGCTCTATCCCCGGCAAGCGCAACAGCGCGCCCTTGGCAAATAGGTAATGCAGATGATTGACTGGCATATCGTGTGTGATTTCGACGGGACCATATCCCGCACCGACGCGATCGACAACATCCTTGAACGCTTCGCCGACCCGATCTGGGAAAGCATCGAGCAGGAATGGCTGGACGGTCACATCGGCTCGCGCGAATGTCTGAGCCGCCAACTGGCGCTGGTCAAGGCCACGCCTGCCGAGCTGCTGGCGTATTTCGACACGATCGAAATCGACCCTGACTTCCCGGACTTCGTCGACCACGTGATCGGCCTCGGCGCGTCCATCGAAGTGGTCAGCGACGGCATTGAGCAAGGCATCGCACGGATTCTGGCGCGCAACTACGTCAGCCTGTTGCCGATCCTGGCCAACCGTCTGCGCCAGGTCGACCACAACAGCTGGCGCATCGACTTCCCGTATTCGAGCGACGCCTGCCGCGCCGCCTCCGGCAATTGCAAATGCAAATCCACCCCCAGCAGCAAGCGCGTGCTGGTGATCGGTGACGGCCAGTCCGACATGTGCGTGGCCTCCAGCGCCGACTTCGTTTTCGCCAAGGATCGTCTGGCCGAACACTGCGAGCGCAACGGCATTGCCTACGCCCGCTTTGACAGCTTCGCCGAACTGCCTGCATTGCTGGCCAAACTGCCAGCGGCCAGCGCCGCCAACGCCACCACCTTCACACTTGAACACTCTTCCGAAACACAGGAACTCTTCCATCATGTCTGATATTCGAATCGCGACCGCAGAAGACCAGATTCTTCTGGAAAAAGAAGCCAAGTACTGCTCCTACGGCGACACCGTTCACTACATCGAACCGCCACGCATCTTCAGCCGTTGCGAAGGTTCCTACGTGTGGGACACCAGCGACCAGGCCTACCTCGACCTGCAAATGTGGTACTCGGCGGTCAACTTCGGTTACGCCAACCCGCGCCTGAACAACGCCCTGAAACAACAGATCGACACCCTGCCGCAGATCGCCAGCCAATACCTGCACAAAGGCAAGATCGAGCTGTCGGAAATGATCGCGGTCGATGCCAAGAACAAGTTTGGCCTGGACGGTCGCGTGCACTTCAACGTCGGCGGTTCGCAGTCCATCGAGGACTCGCTCAAAGTCGTGCGTAACGCCAGCAACGGCAAGAGCCTGATGTTCGCCTTCGAAGGCGGCTACCACGGCCGTACCCTGGGTGCATCGTCGATCACCTCGAGCTTCCGCTACCGTCGCCGCTACGGTCACTTCGGCGAGCGCGCCAACTTCATCCCGTTCCCGTACCACTTCCGTGGTCCTAAAGGCATGACCAAGGAAGAATACGGCAGCCACTGCGTGCAGCAGTTCGCCCGTCTGTTCGAAACCGAATACAACGGCGTCTGGGACCCGAAAACCGGCCAGTGCGAATACGCAGCCTTCTACGTCGAGCCGATCCAGGGCACCGGCGGCTACGTGATCCCGCCGATGAACTTCTACAGCGAGCTCAAGCAAGTGCTGGATCAGCACGGCATCCTGATGGTGGTCGACGAAATCCAGATGGGTTTCTGGCGCACCGGCAAGCTGTGGTCGATCGAGCACTTCGACGTCAAACCGGACGTGATCGTCTTCGGTAAGGCACTGACCAACGGCCTCAACCCACTGGGCGGCATCTGGGCTCGCGAAGAGCTGATCAACCCGAAGGTTTTCCCGCCAGGTTCGACTCACTCCACCTTCGCCTCCAACCCGCTGGGTACGGCGGTGGGCCTGGAAATGTTCAAGATGACCAGCGAAGTCGACTACGGTGCGATGGTCATGGCCAAGGGCAAATACTTCCTGGACGGTCTGCAGGACCTGCAGAAGCGCTACCCGATCATCGGCGACGTCGACGGCCTGGGCCTGGCACTGCGCTGCGAAATCTGCGGTCCGGACGGCTTCACTCCGGACAAGGCCACCCTGGACTTCATGGTTGAGGAAGGCATGAAGGGCGACATCGAAATCGACGGCAAACGTCTGGGCCTGATTCTCGATGTGGGCGGCTACTACAAGAACGTCATCACCCTGGCCCCGTCGCTGGAAATCAGCTACGAGGAAATCGATCTGGGTATTGCTCTGCTCGACCGCCTGCTTGCCCGAGCCATGAAACGATGAATCCCGCTGTTTCAAAAGACGAGATCGATCTCGGCGAAGGTAGCGCCGGTTTCGTTCTCGGCAGTGGTGAGGTCGCGGTGTTGTTGATCCACGGCCTGACCGGCACCCCGACGGAGTTGCGTCGGGTTGCCATCGGCTTGGCCAAATCGGGTTGCACGGTATACGTGCCAACCCTGGCCGGGCACTGCGGTGACAATGCCGACCTGCAAGCCACTGGCTGGCAGGACTGGTACGAAGGTGTACGCAAGACGTTCGTGGGCATACGCCAGCGGCATGAAAAGGTGTTCGTCGGTGGTCTGTCCATGGGCGCGGTCATGTCCATGTACGTCGCCTCCGAGCATCCGGGGCAGGTCAGCGGCCTGCTGATGTACTCAACCACCCTGCGCTACGACGGCTGGAGCATCCACAAGCTGGCGTTCCTGACCCCCTTGTTGATGAAGATTCCGTTTGGCGTGCACATCTGCAGCTTCGAAGAGAAGCCGCCCTATGGCATCAAGAACGAGCGTCTACGAGCGATCGTCGAACGTCAGATGAAAGACGGCGAAAGCAGCAATGCCGGGCTGTTGACCATGGAAGGTGTCACCGTGCGCGAATTGCACCGGATGAATGCCGTGGTCAAGAAGCGCATGCCGTCGATCAAAACACCGGCCCTGGTGCTGCACTCCATAGAGGACGATATCACCAGCCGCTGGAACGCCGATTACGTCGAACGCCATCTCGGCGGCCCGGTCACCAAGGTCCTGCTGGACAACTGCTATCACATGATCACGGTCGACCTGGAGTACCGCCGCGTTGTGGATCTGAGTGCGGATTTTGTCCAACAGCTTTCCATGAAACCGACCGAGCGCGAAGAGTATCGGCAGCTGGCGTAACTTAAGGAAAAGACGTGATCACCGCCCAAGCCTTCTCGACCATCCAGGCCATCGAGCGCAGTGCCTGGAATGATTGCTTTCCGGATGCTCTGGAGGGTTGGGATTATTACGCTGCCGTAGAGAATGCCGGAATAGAGGACTTTCAGTGGCGCTACCTGGCCCTGTACGAGGGCTCGACGCTACTGGCCGTGGCGCCAGCGTTCATGACCAGGTATCGACTCGGCACTAGAGTTCAAGGGGTGGGCAAGCGTTTCACCGAACGCCTGGAACAACTATGGCCGGGCATTCTGCAATTGCGCCTCTATGTCATCGGCTCGCCTGTGGCCGAGCGGTGCAATGCCGGGACCGCCAGCCATGTTGCAGCGCATCGACGTCAAGCCTTGCTGGAGCAATTACTCAGCTCGGCCCGCCGCGATGCCGATAGTTTCGGTATCGGCCTGCTGGCCGTGAAAGATGCACCCAGTCACGATGAGCAATGGGCCGCCAGTTGCCTTGCGGCAGGTTTTCAAGCGATGCCAAGCCTTCCGACAGCGCTTCTACCGGTGCCATACGGCTCGATCGACGCGTACCTGGGATCTCTGGGCAAATCCACCCGCAAGGACCTGCGGCGCAAGCTTCGCGCCCCCGGGCCACGGATCGAATGGCGGCGCTCCATTGACGACGTTCTGCCGAGCATAATGCAGTTGTACGAAGCGACACTGGCGCGCAGCGATCAGCAGATCGAGCGGTTACCGGCGCGCTACTTCACTGGCATCCTCAAACAACTCGAAGATCGTGCGGCCTGTGTGCTGTATTGGGTCGACGAGCAGTTAGTGGCGTTCAACCTGATACTGATTGACCAGCAACGCCTGATCGACAAGCTTTTCGCCCACGACATCGAATCCAGTCGTGAGCACAACCTGTATTTGCGTAGTTGGCTGGCCAATGTCGGCTACTGTATTCAACACAATATCCCACTGTATGAGTGCGGCCAGGCCGCTTACGCCAATAAGCTGCGGCTTGGCTGTGAGTTTCAGGGCAACATGCTGTTCTTCCGCCATCGCAACTGGCTGCTCAACACAATGCTGAAACTGGTGAAACCGTTTGTCCGACCGGATCGATCCGACCCCGCCATGGCTGCTGCGATAAGCGAAACCTGATGACCAGAAAAAACCGCCGTACCTCACGCCCCTTTGCCATTTCACGCTGGAGCGTCCAGCGCAAACTGGTCCTGGCGTTCTGGCTGGTCAGCGTGGTACCGACGATGATCGCTGCCGAACTCGCGGCGACGACCCTGTCAGAGATTTTCGATAGCAACGTGCGGATCTGGTTGCAGGAGTCGACCAAGATCGTCAAGGACGAAATAGGAGAAATCCTGCGAAGCAATGCGCGGGTCGCCCAACTGTTCCTTCGCTATACCAGACCGCCGTCTTCGCGCTCAGCGGCCAAACATGACAAATTGACGGTAGATATTGCCGACGCCATGGGTATCGACGTAGTCGCACTGATCCGCGAGAGCGATCACAAAGTGGTATTTTCCACCGTTCCCGATGAGATCACCGCGCAACTCAGCACCGAGCCCAATGCGGTATTGCAAACACTCAAAGTAAATGGCGACCTCTTTGGCGCGGTGGTCTCTGTTTTCCACACCAATCAGGACGGCGCAGACTACCAACTGCTGGTTGCCAGCTATCTGGACAGCAGCTTCCTGAACAGTGTGGCGGACGTTCACTCCCTCGACCTGCGCTTGTACCTGTCCAACGCCAACGGGTTCTCCGAGATATTCTCGACCCAACGCTTCGAGGATCACCCCTCTCAAGTACCGAGCAACATCGAGGCGAACATACGTCAAACCAAACTACCCAGCGAACAGTTCACCAGCCGCGTCAGTGGACTTTACTGGCCGATTCTCAACGACCACGGCGAACTGCAGGGTGTTATCTTCAGCGGGTTGCTACGCCACACCAGCCTGGTCGGGCTGGTCAATCAAAGTAACCTTTTCATCCTGATTTTCGTGATTGCGAGCGCCCTGTCACTGGGCGCTGGCTGGCTGGTATCACAGCGTCTGACCCGACCGCTACGCGGCCTCTCCGAGGGGGTTCGGGCAGTAACCGCTGGCGATTATCGCCAACGGTTAGCCGTCACTGGCAGCGACGAACTGGCCGAACTGAGCAGTACCTTCAACCACATGACCGAACGCCTCGGAGAACTTCACCATCTGGAAGCGCAGCTGCGCCGCCGTGATCGCCTGCACGCCCTTGGCGAAGTGGCGATGGGCCTGGCCCATGAAATTCGCAACCCGCTGGGTATCATCAAGACCGCGACCCAGTTATTGCACCGCCGCGCGGACCTGCCCGAGACCGACAAACGTCATCTGGAATATGTGGTCAGCGAAGTCAGCCGGATCAACGACCTGATCACCGAGTTTCTCGACTTTGCCAAACCCAGCGCACCGATACGCTCGACCCTGCTGGCCCGGCCGTTGGTGGAAGATCTGATCGGTTTTTGCGCGCCGGAACTGGCGACCCATAACATCGATGCACGGATCGACGATCAGGCACCCGGCGCGACCGTCTACGCCGATGCACGGCAACTCAAACAGGCCTGCCTGAACCTGATCCTCAACGCCATCGACGCCATGCCCGCAGGCGGTCGTTTGACCCTGGGCATTGCCACAGACAAGGAAGAGACAATCATCAGTGTTGCCGATACCGGCCAAGGCATCGAACCGGATATGATCGAACGTATTTTCACCCCGTTTGTGACCACCAAGGCCACCGGCACCGGCCTTGGCCTGGCAAAAGTCTTCTCGATCATGGAAAACCACGACGGCCGTATCGAATGCGTCAGCGAAAAAGATGCCGGCTCCACCTTCAGCCTGTACATTCCGGCCAACGGCGAAGACAGCGGTGAGGACAACGATGACGCATAATATTCTGGTGGTCGACGACGAGCCCAAGCTCTGTGACCTGTTGTCTTCAGCCCTGAACCAGAACGGCATTCAAGTGTTCACCGCTGGCAACGGCCTGCACGCCCTGGCTGTGCTTGAACAGGAGGACATCGACCTGGTGATCAGCGACTGGCGCATGCCCGGCATGGACGGGCCGCAGTTGCTGGCGGAAATCAAAGTACGCTTTCCGCAACTGCCAGTGATCGTCATGACCGCTTACAGCACGGTAAAAAACGCCGTGCAGTCGATGCGCAATGGCGCCTTCGACTACATCGCCAAACCGTTCGACATAGACGAACTGGACATCACCGTCAGCAAAGCCTTGCAGTTTCGCGACATCCTCAAAGACAACCAGCGCATGCGCGCCGAGCTCGACGAACACCAGCAGATCGACAGCCTGGTGGGTAACAGCTCGACCTTTCGCCGAGTACTGCAAGCAGTGGACTCTGTGCGAGAAAGCAACGCTACGATCCTGCTGACCGGTGAAAGCGGTACCGGCAAGGAAATGGTTGCCCGGGCCATCCATAAACACGGCAACCGTGCCGACAGACCCTTTGTCGCGGTCAACTGCGCGGCCATCCCGGAAGGCCTGCTGGAAAGCGAAATGTTCGGCCATCGCAAAGGCGCCTTTACCGGCGCCGTGACCGATCGCGTGGGGCGCTTCATGCAGGCCGACACGGGCACGCTGTTCCTCGATGAAGTTGGCGACATGCCCCTGGCCTTGCAAGCGAAAATCCTGCGGGCCTTGCAGGAGCGCGTGATCGAGCCGGTGGGCGACCCGCGCGAGCGCAAGGTCGATGTGCGGGTCATCGCCGCCACCAACAAAAACCTGCTGGAAGCGGTGGCCAATAAAGAGTTTCGCGAAGACCTCTACTACCGTCTGAACGTGTTCCCTATCCCGCTGCCCGCCCTGCGCGAACGGGTCGAAGATATCGCGCCGCTGGCCCGCCATTTCGCCCACACCCTGGGTGCCACCGCTGGCAAACGCATCACCGGCTTCAGCCCGCGCGCGCTGCAGGTCATGACCAATTACGCCTGGCCTGGGAATATCCGCGAACTGCAAAACTGCGTGGAGCGCGCGACCATCGTTGCCTGCGGCAGCATCATCGAAGACAGCGATCTGCCGGCCTATCTGTTCGCCTCACAACCCTCCAGCAGCGGCGCCAGCGCGATTCTCAGCGAGGGTACCGGCGTGCCTGAGGATCTGGACGCAGCGCTGGCCGAAGTGGAAAAGAACTACATCCTCGCCGCCCTGCAACAGAGCAACGGCGTACAGGCCGCCGCTGCGCAGCTGATCGGCATCTCCGAGCGCAGTTTCTGGTACCGGTTGAAGAAGCTCGGGATTCATGTGGACAAGATCGTGCGCTGAGCGGCATTCCGCGCCTGTCGCGATAACTTGATCGTTCCTGCGCTCCTGCGTGGGAACGATCAGCAGTCTCTGGGTTACAACAGGTTCGGCGTCAGCACCGGATCAATCTGTGCCCAATGCGATGTATCTTCGCGATGGCTCTGCAAATACGGCAACACCGCCGCCAGCAGCGGCGCCTTGAACGCCTCCTGAAAGCGATGAGCCAACCCGGGAATCAGCTTCAACTGACTGCCCTGGATATGCGCCGCCAAATGCACGCCATGCATCACCGGCAGCAACGGGTCGGCGGTGCCGTGCACCACCAGCGTCGGCACCCGCAGCTGATTGAGCAATGCCACCCGGCTTGGTTCAGCCAGGATCGCCATGATCTGGCGCTTCACGCCTTCGGGGTTGAACGCCCGGTCATACGACACCGCGGCCTGATGCAGCAGCGCCTGCCGATCATCCGCCACCTGCGGGCTGCCCAGTGCCGCCAGTAAATCCGCCTGTTGCTCGAGCGCCACTTCGCGGTTCGGCGCGCTGCGCCGAGAGAGCAACTGCACCAACGCCGCGCTCGGCGCCGGCAAGCCTTCGGCACCGGAACTGGTCATGATCAGGGTCAGGCTTTCCACCCGTTGCGGCGCCATGGCCGCCATATGCTGGGCAATCATCCCGCCCATGCTCGCACCCAGCACGTGGAACTGCTGCACATGCAAGGCATCCATCAGGCCCAACGCATCGTCAGCCATGTCCGTGAGCGTATACGGCGCCGACACCGGCAACCCCAGCTTGTAGCGCAGCACTTCAAAGGCCAGGTTGGCGCTGGCAGGTGGCTCGCGCCAGGTAGAGAGCCCGACATCGCGATTGTCGTAGCGGATCACCCGAAAGCCCTGCTGACACAGCGCGACGACCACCTCGTCCGGCCAATGAATCAACTGCCCGCCCAGCCCCATCACCAGCAGCAACGCCGGATCCGAGGCACGGCCAATGCTCTGATAGGCCAGATTGACCTGATTGAGCTCGACCTGTTGGGTCGGTACGTTGACATCGCACCGTGACGCCGCAAAAGCCGGCAGGCCGAACACCAGTGCGACCAGAAAAAATGCCGACTTTAAAAAAAATGCACGCATGAAAAACACCGAAACGCAGAAACCCAGTAGAGCGCGAGTCTGATGAACTTTGATCAAGCGCGCTGCCACAGTTACGTGACAGTTTGATGAAGATTGCCGAGCGGTTGCTAATATCAGAGGAGCTGATCGTTCCCACGCTCTGCGTGGGAATGCAGCCCGTGACGCTCTGCGTCACAAGAGCGGACGTAGAGCGTCTATTGAGGCATTCCCACGCGGGAGCGTGGGAACGATCAAACAAAAAGGCTTTTACGCCAACTGACTCCTCAACTGCCGCGCCGCCGCGACCATGTTCACCAGTGCCGCTTCAGTTTCCGGCCAGGCGCGGGTTTTCAGGCCGCAGTCGGGGTTGACCCACAGTCGTTCGGCGGGGATGCGTTTGACCGCTTCGCTCATCAGTTTGATCATCTCGGCAGTGTCCGGCACCCGTGGCGAGTGGATATCGTAGACGCCCGGACCGATATCGTTCGGGTAGTCGAACGCCTCGAACGCGTCCAGCAGTTCCATGTCCGAGCGCGAAGTCTCGATGGTGATCACGTCGGCATCCATGGCTGCGATGGACTGGATCACGTCGTTGAATTCGCTGTAGCACATGTGGGTGTGGATCTGGGTCTGGTCCTGAACCCCCGAAGCTGTGAGACGGAAGGCCTCCACTGCCCAATCCAGATACTCCTGCCATTGCGCACGACGTAACGGCAGGCCTTCACGGAAGGCGGCTTCGTCGATCTGGACAATTTTGATTCCGGCCTTTTCCAGATCGACCACTTCATCACGCAGGGCCAGTGCCAATTGCTGCGCCTGGACTTTGCGCGATACATCTTCGCGCGGGAAGGACCACATCAGCATGGTCACCGGCCCTGTCAGCATGCCCTTCATGACGTTGTCGGTCAGGCTCTGGGCGTACTGAATCCAGTCCACGGTCATGGCATTCGGGCGGTTCAGGTCGCCGTAGATGATTGCCGGTTTCACGCAACGCGAACCGTAGCTCTGGACCCAGCCGAAGCGGGTGAATAGGTAACCGTCGAGTTGCTCGGCGAAGTACTCGACCATGTCGTTGCGCTCGGCTTCACCGTGGACCAGCACATCGAGACCCAGGCGTTCCTGGACTTGCACGGCGTGACGGATCTCGCTACGCATGGCGTCGGTGTAGTCATTGGCGGACAGCTTGCCTTGCCTGAACGCCTGACGCGCCAGACGAATCGAGGCGGTCTGCGGAAACGAGCCAATAGTGGTGGTCGGGAACGCCGGCAGGTTCAGACGAGCACGTTGCACCTCGATGCGCTGGGCGAACGGCGATTGGCGCTGGCTGTCAGCCGCGCTGATGGCGGCGATACGGGCCTGAACCTCTGCCTTGTGAATGCGCGGCGACCGGGCACGGCTGGCCTGTACGGCGCGGCTCTCAGCCAGCGCGGTTTGCACCGCAGGGTCTTGCGGATCGTTCAAGGCATCGCGCAGCACAGAGATTTCGCCACACTTCTGCACGGCGAAGGCCAGCCAGCTTTTCAGTTCGGCATCCAGTTTGTCTTCGCGGCCCAGGTCAACCGGGCTGTGCAGCAGAGAGCAGGAGCCGGCCACCCAGAGGTTGTCGCCGAATCGCTGCTGGGCAGCTTGCAGTTGCTCCAACGCCTGTTCCAGCTCGCAGCGCCAGACGTTGCGACCATTGACCAGGCCCACCGAAAGGACTTTGTAAGTCGGCAGGCGGTCGAGTACCGCCGCCAACTGTTCCGGAGCGCGCACCGCATCGATGTGCAGGCCATCCACTGGCAGGCCGACGGCCAGCCCGAGGTTGTCTTCCAGACCGCTGAAGTAGGTCGCCACAAGTTTTTTCAGCGGTGAATATTGCAGGATGTGGTAGGCGCGCTCGAAGGCGTTTTTCCATTCCTGGGGCAGGTCGAGGGTCAGGATCGGCTCGTCGATCTGCACCCACTCCACGCCTTGGGCCGCAAGCCGACCGAGGATTTCACCGTAGATCGGCAGCAAACGCTCCAACAGGTCGAGTTTGTCGAAGTCGTTGCCTTTGGCCTTGCCCAGCCACAAGTAGGTCAGCGGACCGATGATCACAGGTTTGATCTTGTGCCCCAGCGCCAGCGCTTCATCGACTTCTTCGAACAGCTGCTCCCAGCTCAGTTTGAACCGCTGGTCAGCGCTGAATTCCGGGACCAGGTAGTGGTAATTGGTATCGAACCACTTGGTCAATTCCTGAGCGTATTGCGCGTTGGCATGCTCCCCGCCGCAGCAGGAGGCAGTGGCGCCACGAGCCATGGCGAACAGCGTATCGAGGGTCGGCAGGCCACGGGCATCCTTGACGCTGTCGAATCGCTCGGGGATCACCCCGAAGGTCAGCGAGTGGCTCAGCACCTGGTCGTACCAGGCGAAGTCGCCAACTGGTAGCAAGTCGATACCCGCATCCTTTTGCAGTTGCCAGTGTCTGGCCCGCAGTTCACGGCCAATGGCTTGTAACGCACTCTGCTCGAGGTCGCCCTTCCAATAGGATTCAAGGGCTTTTTTCAGTTCGCGGTCAGCGCCGATGCGCGGGAAACCAAGATTGTGGGCCAGGGCCATGACGGCATTCCTCCATAAAAGATGGCTCTATTGTCGACAGCCAAGGCAACATGAGACAAACTCAATCTTTTCGTATTGATCACAAGTTTTCCTCATGGAGGCCTCAGTGCTGGAAATCCGTCACCTGAAGACCCTGCACGCCTTGCGCGAAGCAGACAGCCTGGTTGAAGCCGCCGAGCGCTTGCACCTGACCCAGTCCGCGTTGTCCCACCAGTTCAAAGAGCTGGAGGAGCGCATGGGTATGCAACTGTTCGTGCGTAAGACCAAGCCGGTGCGTTTCACCAGCGCCGGGCTGCGCCTGTTGCAGCTGGCCGATGCCACTTTGCCGCTGCTGCGCGGTGCCGAACGGGATATCGCCCGGTTGGCCGGTGGCACTGCCGGACGTTTGCACATGGCCATCGAATGCCACAGCTGCTTCCAGTGGCTGATGCCGACCATCGACCAGTTCCGCGATGCCTGGCCGGAGGTTGAGCTGGACCTGGCTTCAGGTTTCTCTTTCGCTCCCCTGCCCGCCCTGGCCCGTGGCGACCTGGATTTGGTGGTGACGTCCGACCCGCTGGAGCTGGCGGGCATTACTTATGTGCCGTTATTCACCTACGAAGCAATGCTCGCCGTGGCCAACCAGCATCGGCTGGCGAACAAGCCGTACATCGTGGCGGAAGATTTACTCAGTGAAACCTTGATCACCTACCCGGTGGAAAGGGACCGGCTGGACATCTTCACCCGTTTCCTGGAGCCGGCGGATATCGAACCGGCACAGGTGCGCACCTCGGAGCTGACGGTGATGATGATGCAGTTGGTGGCCAGCGGCCGTGGCGTGTGCGGCATGCCCCACTGGGCTCTGCATGAGTACAGCTCACGGGGTTATGTGAAGGCCAAGCGGTTAGGCGAAAAAGGCTTGTTTGCGACGCTGTATGCGGGTATTCGCGCCGACATGCTGGACGCGCCGTACATGCGCGACTTCTTGCTGACGGCCAAAGACACCTCATTCTCGACCCTGGATGGAGTGAGTGCGGTGCGCTAAAGAGCTGCGCGCAACCCCACGCAGATCGTTCCCACGCTCTGCGTGGGAATGCAGCCCGTGACGCTCTGCGTCACCGCAGAAGCGGACGCGGAGCGTCCAATGAGGCATTCCCACGCGGAGCGTGGGAACGATCATACGTAGTTACACCCCCAACTCCCGCCACATATGGATCTTGTCGAAGTACTCCACACCCACCCTCACCGCCAACGGCTCGAGCCCGAACTGCACGAAACCGCAGCGTTGGTACAGGGTTAACGCCGCGTCATTGCCGGCGGTGACGGTCAGTTGAATCAGTTTCAACCCTTCACGCGCTCGCGCCTCGGCGAGTGCGGCTTGTACCAATTGGTAGCCCAACCCGATATGACGAGACGCAGCGGATACATACATGCCAAACAGCGTGGCCTTGTGCCGGGCTTTTTCCTGCGGTTCGAAGGCCAGACCGACGATGCCCACCAGGTTGTCGCCTTCAAACGCGCCGAGCACCAGATCCAGATCGCTGGTCAGGCGCGACTCCCACCAGGCCAATGGCATTGTGGCGCGCTCGGCGACGCTGGAGGTAAACGCCTCGGGATGCAGACCGTAGGCTTCAAGCATCAACGCCCGATACTGCGCGGCGTGTCGTTGGTTCAGGCGTTGGATGTTCATGGCGCGTTCAAACCGGCAATGAAAAATGGCTCATGTGGATTATCAGGCAGTCCGACGTTGTTCGAGCATCAAACGCACCGCGAGCGCGGCCAGCACAAAGCCCATGAAGTAGCGCTGCACCGCCAGCCACAGCGGGTTGTGGGCGAACCACGCTGCAATTCCAGAGGCAAACAATGCGATCAGCAAGTTGACTAAAAAGCTCACGCTGATCTGGGTCAGGCCGAGAATGATGCTCTGGCTGAACACCGAGCCGTGCTCGGGGTTGATGAACTGCGGAAACACCGACAGGTAGAACACCGCGATTTTCGGGTTCAGGGCACTGGTGAGAAAGCCCATCAGGATCAGTTTTCTGGAAGAGTCCGGCGGCAGTTGCCGGGCCTCGAACGGCGAGCGCGCTCCCGGTTTGAGTGCCTGCCAGGCCAGCCACAGCAGGTACAGCGCGCCAGCCCATTTCAGCATTTCATAAGCCATCGGCACGGCGAGAAACACCGCCGTCAAACCTGCCGCAGCCGCGAACAGGTGCACAAAGAATCCCGCCACCACCCCCAGCAATGAAGTCACGCCGGCCTTGCGGCCCTGGCAGATCGAACGGGAAATCAGGTAGATCATGTTCGGCCCTGGCGTGAGCACCATCAGCAGTGCAGCAGCGGCGAACAGCAATAAGTCTTGAGTGGGAATCATGGAGCAGTCCTTTGTCCGTTGAAGATCAGGCAGGGGTCGTTTGTGATGCCCGATAAAACGGCAAGATCAGGTCCCGTGTCAATGGCGCCAACACCAGACCGCCGTCGGTGGCCGGATCGATCCAGACCACCTCTTCGATTTCCGCTGCCGCAGTCACATCAGAGGCGATGTTCAACTGGAAAAGTTCGGCTTCCACCACAGAACCCGGCTCGTTGGCGGCTGGAGCGCAGAACTTGCCCAGGTAACGGGCTGCCGTCGTATCGATACGCAATCCGAGTTCTTCTGCAAGCTCACGCGCCAGCGCCGCCACCGGTTGTTCATGAACT
Organism: Pseudomonas sp. GW821-FHT04C07; assembly: GCF_059420325.1. Classification (NCBI taxonomy): domain Bacteria; kingdom Pseudomonadati; phylum Pseudomonadota; class Gammaproteobacteria; order Pseudomonadales; family Pseudomonadaceae; genus Pseudomonas; species Pseudomonas sp. GW821-FHT04C07. Next base: position 285,512 of record NZ_JBWKTM010000003.1, on the reverse strand, counting down.
TCGATCTTGCCGCCCGGCTGCATGAACGCCTGAGTGCCGCGCTTGCGTACCAGCAGGGTTCGACCGTCTGGACCAATCAAGAGCGCCGCGGCAATGCGGATGATGGAGGAAAATGTTGCGGATGATGGAAGAGTCATGGGTGAGAAATGGCCTGGGACGCAAAGGCGCAAGGATCCCATGAGTTTCAGTTTGTCGGCAATTGAGGAGCCGGGTATCGCAGTCGTTCGAACTTCGAGCGGGTCATGACAGCCAGTCCGTTCCCCAAAAGGGAGAGAGCTGGCTTTCGAGACAGGCAACGATTTCCCGCCCCCACACAACCTCGCTCCACCTCAAACAACGTCTAACCAACCTGCTGCAAGCCCCCCACCTCCTCCGGCACTTTGACAAAAATGCTGTATTTGCCCCCCTCCATGGCTTCGAAGGCGATCAGTTTCGCCACCAGCGGCCCATTGAGCTGCTTGCCGGCATTGAGCAGGAGCATGCCGTTGTCGGCATTGAGGTTGCGTGCCAGCACCATGCCGGCCGCCAGTTCACGGGTGCTCAGCACTTTGACCGAAGGATCACCGACAGTGACATCGCTCAGGTACGCTGCGCAGACTTGAACGAAATCTTCCACCAGCTCCGGATCGTAAAGCTTGCCGGCGTAGTTGCGGATGAATACCAGTGCTTCATCACTGTTCATCTGCCGCTCGAGGATCAGCCCGCGCTGCAACTCGATAAAGTCCACCGCCAGTTTCAGCAGCCGCGAACCGAAAGGAATCGCCTCGCCCTTGAGGTGATCGGGGAAGCCGCTGCCGTCCCAACGCTCCTGATGGTGAAGAATCAAGCGGGCCGCATCCTTCATCGGGTCCAGAGTCATCAACAGCGACTCACTCTGTTTCGGATACCCCCGGTAACGCTCACGCTCGGTGTGGTGCAGCAAGTCGGCGGGGGCCGTCATCATGCTGTCGCTCCAGCTCAACTTACCGATGTTGTAGAGTGCCGCGGCCATGGTCAGGTCGCGACTGGTGGCCTCATCCAGCCCATGGGATTTGCAGTAGACGCGCACCAGTTCGATGATCTGCCGGTTGGTTTGCTTGGCCTTCGGTAAACGCAGATTGGCCAACAGCGAGAACACTTCGGTACCCGTGACATAGCTGTGTTTGAGCTCTTCGTAGGCCAGGTCGAGCATGTCCGCCGTTTGCTGCAGTTCAGCAGTGCGTGCAGCGACATGCTTTTCCAGCGTCGCGTTGAGCGACTTCAATTGCTCGTTCTGCTCCCAGGTCAACTGCACCAGGCGCAGCCGTTCGCGCTCGGAATGCTGATGCGCCAGGGATTGGCGCAAGGTCAACAGCATTTCCTCATCGTTCCAGGGTTTGCTGATGTACCGATGGATCTGCCCTTCGTTGATCGCTTTGATGATCATCGTCAGATCCGCATAACCGGTCAGCAAAATGCGCATGGTCGAAGGGTGACGCCGATGAATTTCCATCAGCAAGGTGGCGCCATCCATATTGGGCATGCGCGCATCGGTCATCACCAGATCGATCGGTTGCTGCCCCATGACCTCCAGGGCCTGAGCGCCACTATTGGCCAATACCACGTCGTAAGGCTGGCTGCGCAGCAGACGGCGCAGGCTGTTGAGGATCGACTCTTCATCATCGACCAGCAGAACCTTGGGTCTGTAGGCCGAAGCCATCGCAGATTGCTCATCCATGGCAGTACCTCAATTCAACACTGGGACGTTCATTCTTTGGGCAAATGAAAGGTAAACATCGGCTATTGCGTGGGTTTGAGCTAAAGGCTAGACGATTTTCAGCTAATTCGATGGCAATTTGAGCTCAAGCGCCCGGCGAACCCAAAGGAGCCGGACTATGCTCAAGAAAATAGGATCCAATATCTGCTCCCGCATAAGTCCGCGACAGGAAGGGATGCCATATGAATTCAACGCGCACAATGGCCGTATTCCTTGGTGTATTCCAATGAAGGCGTTGCAGGAGCCGGTAAACCGACGAATCCTGATCGTCGATGATACCGCATCGATCCATCAGGACTTTTACAAGATCCTCAGCCCGCAAGCGCTTGATGAGGACGCACTGAGCAGCGTCGAAGAGGCACTGTTCGGCTCCCCGGTGGCCGCTCCCCTCCAGAGCTTTTTGCTCGATTCGGCGTTTCAAGGCCTCGAAGCCCTGAACAAGGTGGAGTCGGCGCTGGCCAACGACTTGCCGTACGCCATGGCCTTCATCGATATGCGCATGCCGCCCGGTTGGGATGGGCTGGAAACCATCGAGCGACTCTGGCAGGCCGACCCCAGGCTGCAAATCGCACTCTGCACCGCGTATTCCGACTACTCGTGGGAGGACATCACCGAGCGTCTTGACCTGGGTGACCGGCTGCTGATCCTGAAAAAACCCTTCGATGCCATCGAAATTCGCCAGATGGCCAGTGCACTGACGGTCAAATGGCAGATGACCGAAAACGCCTCAATGAAAATGAACCTGCTGGAACAGGCAGTCGAGGAGCGCACCCGGGAACTGTCCGACGCCAATATCATTGTGCAGAACAGTCCGACCATCCTTTATCGCCTGCGCGGTGAGCCGTCGTTCCCGCTGATGTATATCTCCCACAACATCACCAAGTTCGGTCACGTCGCGGCCCAACTGGTCGCGTCGGCGAATTGGGCCAAGGAGCTGATTCACGTCGACGATCAGGAGAAAGTCGACGCCGCCATGGCCCGGGTGCTGGACCGCCACGCCGCAGGCGCATCCATCGAGTTCCGCATGCGCACCGGCGGCGGTGCCTGGCGCTGGGTCGAAAACCGCTATATCCCGGTGCGCGATAACGAAGGTCGGTTGCTGGAAGTCGAAGGCATCATCATCGACATCACCGAGCGCAAGGTGGCCGAAGAGAAGATCTTCCTGCTGGCGCGTACCGACGGGCTGACCGGTCTGGTCAACCGCGCCACACTGATCGAGCGCCTGCACCAGGCCTTTGCCGCGGCCCGACGCGGCGCTGCACCCTTTGCGATGTTCTATCTGGATCTGGATCACTTCAAGCGGATCAACGACACCCTCGGCCACCCGGTGGGTGATCTATTGCTGCAAGAAGTCTCCAGGCGCATCAAGGCTTGCGTACGCGAAAACGATGTAGTGGCGCGCCTGGGCGGCGACGAGTTCGCGATATTGCAGCTGGACGTGGGCGACCCGACCCATTCTGCGGCCCTGGCGGCGAAGGTCCGTGATGCGCTGGTTCTGCCCCACTCGCTGGATGGCAACGATGTTCGGGTGTCGGTCAGCATCGGTATCAGCACCTACACACCAGACAGCGCAAGCGCCGATAACTTGCTGATCCAGGCCGATATGGCGCTGTACCGTTCAAAGGAGGAGGGCCGCAACCAGTACCACTTCCACTCAGAGGAGATCAATCAGGAGGTGGTCGACCGGATTACCCTGGCCAATGACTTGAAAACGGCCATCGAACAAGGCGAGCTCGAACTGCACTATTTGCCTGAAGTCGATCTGAGTTCGGGGAAAATCCTCGGTATGGAAGCCCAGGTGCGCTGGAACCACCCCGAGCGCGGGCTGCTGGAGGCCGATGTATTCCTCCCGGCGGCGGAAAAAACCGGGACCATCATTGCCCTTGGGCATTGGCTTCTGGATCAGGCCTGCCAGCAAATGCGCCTATGGCGCGACCAGGGCATGGCGCCACCAGTGATTGCGATCAAGCTCTCTCTGGCCCAGCTCAAGAGCGGCCCGGACCTGATCTATGACGTCCTGCGGACCACCGCCCGCTGGACCCTGTGCCCTTGGGATCTGCGGTTCGACGTCACCGAAGCGACCCTGGCCCAGACCAAATGGACCCACAATGATGTGCTGCCGCGCCTGCGAGAGCTAGGAGTGAAAATCGCCATCGACGATTTCGGCACCGAATATTCCTCGTTCGACTACCTCAAGACGTACCAGGTCAACCACCTGAAGATTGCCCAGGCGTTTATCGACAGCGCCACGCGGGATCCGGCCAGCGCGACGACCCTGCGTGCCATCATCAATTTCGCCCGCGAAGTCGGCATCGGCATCATCGCCGAAGGGGTGGAAACCCAAGAGCAACGAACCTCCCTGATCTCTACCGGCTCGCCGATGAATGCTCAGGGTTACTACTTCAGTAATGCGGTCAGCAGCCAGCAGGCCGCGCAACTGTTGATGAACGGCAGCATCGTGCCGACGCCCCCTGCCGACACCGCAACCCTTGCGGTCGAAGACTCGCACCGACCACCGGAGGCCGCGAGATGAAGCCATCGTTAGCCATTACCAACCGGCGCATTCTGATCATTGACGACACACCGTCGATCCATGAGGACTTTCGCAAGATCCTCAGTCCTGTACCTGCGGGTGAACAGCCCCTGGCCGGCACCGAAGAGACCCTGTTCGGCACTGCTCAGCCTGTACGCCCGACCTTCGAGGTCGACTCGGCCTATCGGGGCCAGGAAGCTCTGGAGCTGGTCACGCGCGCCCTGGCCGAGGGCCGGCCTTACGCCATGGCGTTCACCGACATGCGCATGCCAACTGGCTGGGACGGACTGGAAACCATCGAACATCTATGGAAGACCGACCCTAACCTGCAGATCGCGCTATGCACCGCCTACTCCGACTATTCCTGGGAAGCCATGGCCGAACGCCTGGAGTTCAGCGACCAGTTACTGGTGCTGAAAAAACCCTTCGATAGCCTGGTAATACGCCAGATGGCCAGTGCGCTGACCTGGAAATGGCAGATGGCTCAGGATGCGGCGCTAAAAATGCTCAGCCTGGAACGAACCATCGAAGACCGCGTCCATGAGCTGTTGAAAGTCTCTCATCTGTTGCAGTACGACGTGCTCACCGAGCTGCCCAACAGCACCCTGCTCGGCGACCGGCTGACCCAATCCCTGGCGCTCTCCAGGCGCCATGACAAGCAACTGGCAGTGATGTTCCTGGGCCTGGATCGCTTCAAGCGTATCAACAACGCCCTGGGGCATCCGATTGGCGATGAAATGCTCAAACGGGTTGCCCGCAGCCTGGCAGCGACCGTGCGTGAGTCCGATTCGGTATTTCGCTACGGTTCCGACGAGTTCGTGGTGATCCTCGCCGATGTCCATCATCCCCAGCAGACCAAAGGCATCGCCGAGAAACTCTTGAGCGCGGTGAATACCCCTCAGCACATTGCCGGTCATGACCTGAGCGTGACCGCCAGCCTGGGTATCAGCATTTATCCCGACGATGGCTTCGATGCCCTGGTGCTGATCAAGAAAGCTGAAACCGCCATGCGCAACATCAAGGAAAACGCGCCTAACGATTTCGGTTTTTTCATCGACGACATGAATCAGCGCGCCCGTGAACAGCAAAGTATCGAGTCCGGCATCCGCCTGGCCCTGGAACGCAAGGAGTTCGTCCTGCACTACCAGCCCAAACTCGACCTCAGATCCGGCAAAGTGGTCGGCGCCGAAGCGCTGATTCGCTGGTTCAAACCCGGGCACGGCTGGGTCTACCCGTCGGACTTCATTTCCGTTGCCGAAGACAGCGGCCTGATCGTCCCGCTGAGCAAATGGGTGTTGGCCGAGGCCTGCCGTCAAGCCTGCACCTGGCAGGCGGCCGGGCTGCCGCCGATCAGCATCTCGGTGAACGTTTCCGCCATCGATTTTCGTCAGCGCGGTTATGTCGACGGCATAGTGCAGATACTCGAACAAACCGGTCTCGATCCGACGCTGCTCGAACTTGAGATTACCGAAAGCGTACTGATGCAAAACGTCGACGCCACCGTGGCAACCCTGCGGTCCATCAAGGCGCTGGGAGTCCGGCTGGCCATCGATGATTTCGGCACCGGTTACTCGAGTCTGAGTTATCTGCGGCGCTTTCCCATCGATGTCTTGAAAATAGACCAGTCCTTCGTTCGCGGCCTGAGCAACGACAGCAATGACGCAGCGCTGGTCAGCGCCATCATCAGCCTGGGCAAAAGCCTCAACCTGAACATCATCGCCGAAGGTGTGGAAACCCTTGAGCAACTGGACTTCCTCAAGACCCATCACTGTGAGGAAGGTCAGGGCTATTACTTCAGCAAAGCGGTAGAACCTCTGGCGTTTGCCCAGTTGCTCAAGGCCGATGCGCAACCTGCACCACCGGACGAATAGATCAACGCTTTGCCCCTTCAGGTTTAACGACACTCAGGTACCCGGCCAAGGAATCATCAGATGTCGCCATACCGTCCCAACCTGATCGGCGCCCTGTTGATTGGGGTTTGCCTGACAGCCAGTGCCGAACCACTCGACGAGCCGCTAAAACCACTGCCGCCGATCCCTCACCAGGATCCCCAACGCGTAGAGCTGGGCCGCCGGCTGTTCAACGAAACACGTTTATCGGTCAATAACAGCCTGTCCTGTGCCAGCTGTCATCACCTGGAAAAAGGCGGTGCCGATGACAAGCCGTTTTCCCTCGGCTTCGACGGCAAGCCGTTGGCGGTCAACACCCCTAGCGTGTTGAATGCCAGCCTGAATTTCAGACAGTTCTGGAACGGTCGGGCCGATACCCTGGAAGCGCAGGCCCACAACGTCGTGCAAAGCCCCACCGAAATGGGCAGCAACTGGAAGAACGTGGTCGAAACACTTTCCGCCGACCCGGCCTACCACTCGACCTTCAGTGCGGCTTACCCCGACGGCGTGACAGTCGCTAATGTGCAGAATGCTCTGGCGACCTACGAACGCACCCTGTTGAGCAGCCGCTCTCGCTTCGACCAATACCTGCTGGGCAACACCGACATTCTGACCCTCGATGAAAAGTACGGTTACCAGCGTTTCAAGGATTACGGCTGCATCGCCTGCCATCAGGGCGTAAACATTGGCGGCAACATGTTCCAGAAGTTCGGTGTGATGGGCGACTACTTCCAGGCCCGGGGCAACCCGACCGAGTCCGATCTGGGACGTTACCTGGTGACCAAGGATGAAGAGGACCGCAATGTCTTCAAGGTTCCCAGTCTGCGTAATGTCGCGGTTACCGCCCCGTACTTTCACGACGCGTCGGCCAGGACACTCGAAGACGCGGTGGACGTGATGTTCAAGTACCAGCTGGGGCGCGTCCCTTCCGAGCAGGACAAGACCTTGATCATCAAATTCCTCAAAACCCTGACCGGTGAATGGGAAGGCAAGCCGTTATGAAAATGTCCCGCAGCCTCAGCCTGGCGTTGCTCACTGGTATGTCCCTGCTGCTCGCCTCGATTCTGCTGTTCCTGTACCTCAAGTCCAGCTCCGATCAAACCACGACCTATACCGAATCACGGGATCTGATCGCACAGATAAAGCAGTTGAACGCGCAGTGGGAAACCGAGGTGCTCAAGGCCAGAGTCGCCATCACCCACAACTACGATCCACTGGTTTCGCCGCTGACCGAAATGACCCGCCTTTGGGACAGGTTCGACCTGATGGAGTCCAGCCATGGCCGCAATGACTCAGTGTTATGGCAAGCCAGTCATGACGCCTACCTGAACGCGATCAAGGAAAAAACCCGGCTGGTGGAGCGGTTCAAATCGCACAACGCCGTGTTGCGTAACTCCCTGGCGTTTCTGCCGACCGCCGAGGACGATATTCAGGGCCAGCTCGCCCGCGTCCAGGACAGTGACAAGCTGCGGCTGCAAAACGTTGCCACCGACACCTATGACCTGTTGCTCAGCAGCCTTGAATTCGCCCAGGTCACCTCCGATGACAAAGCTGCCGATATCCAGGTCGGCCTGAACAAACTGTCGGTGGACCGGGAGCGTCTACCGGTGGCGTTCCACGGCCCGGTGGAAATTCTGGGCAACCACATCGCGCTGATCCTGCGCGAACAGCCGGTGGTCAACTCCTTGCTGGATAATATCGCCGCGATCCCTGTGGCTGAGCGCCTGGATGACATCACCAACCTGCTCAACAAAGACGAGCAACAGAACGACATCAGCGACCGCAAATACCACTTCTACATGCTGCTGTTCTCGACCCTGCTGGTCGTCTTGCTGCTGTACCTGGCGATTCGGCTGTTGCGTAGTTTCGCGGTGATCAATCGCGTCAACAAGGACCTGCAATCGGCCAACGAGGAGCTCGAACAACGGGTAGAAAAGCGCACACGTGAGCTCAAAGACACCCAGAGCGAATTACTGCATACGGCGCGCCAGGCCGGAATGGCGGAGATTGCGACCAATGTGCTGCATAACGTCGGTAATGTGCTCAACAGCGTGAATATCTCTGCTGACCTGGTCACCCGCAAACTGCGCACCAGCAAGGCGCTCGGGTTGGGCAAGGCCATGCATTTGATCAACGAACACTCGCACGACCTCGGCGAATTCATCACCCGGGACGAAAAAGGCAAGCTGCTGCCGGGATACCTGAACCAGTTGGTCGACGCCATCGCCATCGAGCAAAAAAGCATCACCGACGAATTGACCCAGTTGAGCAAAAGCGTCGATCACATCAAAGACATCGTCTCGACCCAACAGTCCTACGCCGGTGCCTCCAGCCTGGTGGAACCGCTGCAGGTCAGTGACCTGCTCGAAGACGCCCTGCGCATGAACTCCGGCGCCCTGACCCGGCACCATGTAACGGTGATCAAGGACTACAGCGATGTGCCACAGGTGATGGGCGATAAACACCGGCTGCTGTTGATTCTGATCAACCTGATCAGCAACGCCAAATACGCGATGTCTGACCTCAGTGACCGGCCTCGGCAAATGACCCTGGGGGTGAGGGTCGTCAACGATGAAACGTTGCAGGTCAGCGTCAAGGATGAAGGCGAGGGGATCGCACCCGAAAACATGACACGGATCTTTGCCCACGGTTTCACCACCCGCAAGGAGGGTCACGGCTTCGGCCTGCACAGCTGCGCCCTGGCCGCAATCGAGATGAACGGCCACCTCACCGCCCATAGCGACGGGCCGGGCAAGGGTGCGCTGTTCACCTTGCAAATCCCTTTGAAAACCGTAGCAGGTCAAGCATGAACAACCTGTCGAACCGACGCATCCTGCTGATCGATGACACACCTTCGATCCATGAGGACTTTCGCAAGATCCTCAGCCCGCAGGCGCAGCAAAACGCCGATCTGGAGCTGATGGAAGCCGCGCTGTTCGGCAGCGAGGTCAAGCGCTCGAGCACCGCGTTCGAACTGGATTCGGCCTATGGAGGTCAGGAAGGTCTGAGCAAACTCTGCGAAGCCTTGAAAAACGATCGGCCTTACTCACTGGCCTTCGTCGATATGCGCATGCCCGAGGGCTGGGATGGTGCGCAAACCATCGAACATTTGTGGAAAGAAGATCCGCGCCTGCAAGTGGTGGTCTGCACCGCCTATTCCGACTATTCCTGGGAAGAACTGCTCGACCGGCTGCTGGCCCACGACCGGCTGTTGATCCTGAAAAAGCCCTTCGACAATATCGAAGTTCAGCAGATGGCCAATATCCTCACCACCAAATGGGAAATGACCGAGCGAGCGCAGATGCAGATGAGCCATCTGGAACAGATGGTCGAGCAATGGACTCAGCAATTCAAAATGGCCAGCGACGCCCTGCAACGGGAAACCGATGAGCGTAAACAACTGGAAGACCAGTTGGTGCAATCGGAGAAACTGGCCTCCCTTGGCCAAATGGCGGCCGGTGTCGCCCATGAAATCAACAACCCCATCGGTTTCATTTCCTCCAACCTCGGCACGCTGAGCGGCTACTTCAACCATTTGCAGGAAATGCTCGACGCTTATCACAGTGCCGAAGAAGCCATCGGTTCAAACGAGCGTCTTGAACGCCTGAAAAGCCTGCGTGAGCGGATCGAACTGGACTTCCTCATGGAAGACATTCCATTGCTGATCAAGGAGTCCAAGGAAGGTATTGGCCGGGTTGGACAAATCGTCAAAGACTTGAAGGACTTCTCCCGGGTGGATGCCAGCCAGCAGTGGCAGTGGGCAAATCTGCAGCATGGCATCGACTCGACCCTGAACATCGTCGCCAACGAACTCAAGTACAAGGCCGACGTGGTCAAGGAGTATCAAGATCTCCCCGAGATCGAATGCCTGCCATCACAGATCAATCAGGTGATCATGAACCTGATCGTCAACGCCGCTCAGTCCATGGGGCCTGAACGGGGCACGATCACGCTGCGCAACGGCATTGAAGGGGAATCCGTCTGGCTGGAGGTCGCCGATACTGGCTCAGGCATTGCGCCGGAGAGTTTGCAGAAAATCTTCGATCCTTTCTTCACCACCAAACCGATAGGGCAAGGGACCGGGCTAGGCCTGTCACTGTCCTACGGTATTGTGAAAAAGCATCGCGGGGATATTTCAGTGCGCAGTGAAGTCGGTGTGGGAACAACGTTTCGGGTTCAATTGCCGGTCCGACAGATGCTTTTGAACGATTGAATGAACCGTTCAAAAGCATCGCGGTGTATCAGACAGCTTACGCCGCTTCCTGGAAATCCATCTCCGGTGGCTGGCGACGGAAACCGCCGGTGAGCACCCCCAGATACACGAAACCAATCGCCAGCCAACTCCCCCCCAGATAAATCGCCAGATGATCGAGACTGACCATCAGCCACAAGTCCGCCACCAGCCCGATCAACGGAAAAATCAGAAACAGCAGCAACTCGCGCGGACCGCGTTTGTCGCCACCGATCCAGTAGTGAAAGATCACCGACAGATTCACCAGACTGAACGCCAGAAACGCACCGAAGTTGATGAACGAGGTGGAGGTCGTCACGTCCAGTTTCAATGCCAGCAAAGCCACCACGGCACAGAGCAGGATGCTGTTGACCGGTGTGTCGAAGCGCTCATGCAAGGCGCCGAAAAAGGATTTGGGCAATACACCGTCACGCCCCATGGCGAACAGCAGACGCGAACCGCTGGCCTGCGCCGCCAGGCCCGAAGCGAACTGGCCGACGATCAGACCGATCAGAAAGATCGAAACGAACAGATCACCGCCAACGTTGCGGGCAATCTCATAGGCCGCCGAGTCGGCGTTGTCGAACTGAAACGACGGATGTGCGATCTGCACGAAGTACGACACGCCGACGAAAATCAGCCCGCCGATAAGAGTGATCAACATGATCGCCCGGGGGATGGTGCGACGAGGCTCACGGGTTTCTTCAGTGAGCGTGCTGACCGCATCGAAACCGAGGAACGAGTAACAGGCGATAGCCGCCCCGCTCATGACCAGCGGCATCTGCATGTCGCCGCTGAAGAACGGTGCAACCGTCCACAACGGTTTGCTGGCGTCATCACCGATGTAATGGATGCACAGCGCGACGAATGCCACCAACACCAGAAACTGCACCACCATCAGCAAGGCGTTGATACCGTTGGCCAGTTTCAGGCCGACGATGTTGATCGCACTGGTGATCCCAATGAACGCCAACACCCAGATCCACTGCGGCACCGCCGGGAATGCCGAGCTCAGGTATGCCGCACCGATCAACCAGATTGCCATCGGCAGGAACAGGTAATCGAGCAACACCGCCCAGCCAGCGATGAAACCGAGTTTGGGGCTGATGGCTTTGCGCACATAGCTGTAAGCGGACCCCGCAACCGGGAACGCCGCAGCCATTCGCCCGTAGCTCATGGCGGTAAAGAACATCGCCACCAGCGCCGCCAGATACGCGGCCGGGACCATGCCGGCGGTGGATTGCGCGAGAATGCCAAAGGTGCCGAGAACGATGATCGGCGTCATATAAGCGATGCCAAACAGCACCACCGACCCTAACGACAGGGTGCGTTGCAAACGAGCCATGAGCGACTACTCCGATTTATTAGATTTATGGCAGAGCCGAGTTCGGCGAAAACAGCAGGTGTTGCTAGTTGTTATTGATCGTTCCCACGCTCCGCGTGGTAACGCCTCTAAGGACGCTCCGCGTCCGCTTCTGTGACGCGGAGCGTCACGGGCTGCATTCCCACGCAGAGCGTGGGAACGATCCGTCGCAGAGCGTGGGAACGATCTATGCCGCAGGAATCATCAACTCCCGCAGCCCATCAGCATGCTCAATCACCTCACCAGGCAACCTGAGCCGCTGGTCATCCAGGTACCGATAATCGCGCCGCGCTGCCGCCAGCCGACTCACATCCAGCTCAACAGCGAATGTCCCTTCTTCCCGTCCAGCCTCGAACAACAGGCTGCCGAACGGATCCACCAGCGCACTGCCACCGGCAAACAGCAGCCCGCCATCACCCTCTTCCACCCGGTTGACCATCAGCGCAAACGCCTGGTTTTCCTGGGCGCGAGCCATGATCGCGGTGCGGTGGGTCAGACCGTAGGGGTCCATGTTGCCGTTGGTGACAATCAGCAGCTCAGCCCCCAGCTGCGCCAACGCACGGGCGGTTTCCGGGAATTCGATGTCGTAGCAGATCAGTAAGCCCACCCGCACACCGTTCCACTGGCAGGTCGCGTAACGATCACCGGCACTGAACACCCCTCGATCCGAGGCCCAGAGGTGGGTCTTGCGGTACTTCAGGGCGATGCCTTCAGGCGTGATCAGCAAGGTGGTGTTGTAGAAATGCCCGTGATCGTTCTCCGCGACGCCGATCACCACAGCGATATTGCGCTCACGCGCGGCCTGCAGCACGGCAGTGACGGTCGGACCGTCCAGCGGCTCGGCGATCCGGGCCACGGTCTCGGCAGACGGGAAGCCCATCAAGTGGGTTTCCGGGAACACAATCAACTGCGTATCGACGGCGCAGGCAGCAATCGCCACCAAGGCTCGCTCAAGGTTGTAAGCTGTGCCGTTGTCACGGCCCGCCAATTGGGCTAATTCGACCTTCATGGGTTTTCCTTGTTCTATTCGCCGGACTGGCAGAATGTTGCCCGGCCACTGGATCTGCGTTCAGTATGCGCAGCTGCAAGCAGCCGGGGGAATTACGCGGCTGGGGTAACCCGATAGGGGTAGACGTATGACGCTCACGCTTGAAGACATCGCCTGGCACCGCTCGGTCGGGCAAATGATCGATACCCTCGACAAACCCAACTTCTGGACGCAACTGGTGCGCCTGCTCGATCAGTACGTGGCCTTCGACAGCTGGGTCGCGCTGCTTTTCAGCAATGCTCAGCGCCCGCAAGTGTTCGCCGAATGCCCGGGCGAGGACGGCAGCCCCGATCAATTGTTTCAGGATTACCTCAAGGGCCTGTACCTGCTCGACCCGTTCTACATCGCCAGCCGCGAGCAATCCCAAACGGGTCTCTATCGCCTGGCCGAAGTCGCGCCAGAGCACTTCGAACTGACCGAGTATTACCAGCGCTACTTTCGTCTGAATGTGGTGGCCGATGAAATCCAGTTCAATTGCCAGCTCGATGGCGACCGGACGTTGTGCCTGTCGCTGGGCTCCCGGCAATGCTTCAGCCCCGAGCAGATCGCCCTGTTGTCGCTGATCCAGCCCTGGGTGCTTGGCCTGTTGCGCCAGCGCTTACCCTATGAAATCAACGAAGTGCTGGTGGCACCACAAACCGCGCCACAGGGCGACTGGCGGATTCAGCTGGAAGCTTCGGTGCAGCAGCTCAAGGGCGCGCAACTGACGGCCCGCGAGCTGGATGTCGGGCGTTTGATGCTCAGCGGCTGCTCAAGCAAGGAAATCGCCCGCAAACTGGAAATCTCCGTCGAAACCGTGAAGGTCCATAAGAAACACATGTACAGCAAGCTGGGGATCAAGTCCCAGTCCGAGCTGTTCTCGATATTTCTCCAGGCGCAGAGTGCCTGACGCTGTAGGAGCAGCCGGTCGACGCTCGATTGCTCGCGATGGACTCAAGGGCGACGCGTTTATTCAGAAAGCATGCGTTATCGTTAACGTCCATCGCGAGCAAGCTCGCTCCTACAAGGGGGCGATTGACAGTCACGTCAGCGCCCGCTTCCAAGGATAAAAAGACGGGCTTCGACCTCCCCGCCCTTGATCGTCAACGTCTGTTTCCACTCCATTGGAAATGTCACGACATCTTCGGGCTGGGGTTTTCCCGTCACCCACCAGACTCTGCCGGCACTCAGTTTCAACGCGGAAACGTCGTTAAAAAAAATCCAGTCCAGACGTTGGGGGATGAGCACCCATCCACCGTAATTGTAAGGTCCTCGGGACTCACCGGATGACGATCTGGAAACGTACAGCCTCGGCTGGATGCCCGTAGTGTTGTAGTACATGAACGGTAAATACCAGTACAAACCGTCGACCACGATCTCGTCATCTGGACGAGCCTGGCGATTGATACCGGCCGCCACAGTGTCCAGCCTGGCCACTTTGCGAACGGATGTCCCGTTCAGCCCATCCGTTTGCTCATAGACAATCAGCAGCCCCTGTATTTCCCCCATGACAAAAACAACCATGGCAATAAACGCGATGACCGCTCGTCGTTCGGCCAATGCATCCAGCGCAACCGCTGCGATGAGGGGCAATCCGACGGCCGCAAACACCAGGTACCTGGCGACAAACACTGGAACGACCAAGGACATCAGAAAGACAGTGAGTACCGGCACAAAAAAATAACCGACCAGCAACAGACTGAACCTTTGATCGTTGCGATCCTTCAGGACCACCATTGCCGCCGCCAAAACGACTAACGCTGACAGGACTATTGCCCACAACACCGAGCCATCCGCAGCATCCTTCATCACGGTGAATTGCGCTACAGCGCCCAACAATGTCTGCCAGGTGACAGGCGGTATCCATCCGAGCCCGCCGATATGTAGCAGTTGATCAATGAAATGGGGCAGCCACGGTAAATAGAGCAAGGCAATTGCACCATTAGCCAGTCCCCATGCCCGGGCGGGTAGCGCCGTGCCACGACCAGCGATTTGCCCCCTCCACCAGTAAAGCCAATGAACCAATGCGCAAAGAGCCGCGAAGTAATTCGTATAAAACGCGGACGTCATCAGCAACACATAAATAACCGGATAACGTATGTGCTGCGGTGTTTTGACCCAACACACAAAAGCCACGGTTGCGCCCATGAGCCAAAAACCCACCATCGTGTACATTCGAACTTCCTGGCTGTAGCGAACCGAGATCGGCAGCAACGCCAGCAGCAAGGCTGCCATCCAGGTTGCTCTGCGGGTTGCAACCAGACTCATCAGTTTCATGCAGAGCAACAGCGTTCCCACATCGACCAGCGCACTCAGACCTCGTACAGACACGACGCTGTTTCCAAACAATCTCATCCAGTAATGCAGCAGGAGATAATAGAGAGGTGGATGAACGTCCCGCGCAGTATTGAACCAGATCAGCCTGGGAGACTTTTCGCTTAGCAGCAGGCTGTACGCTTCGTCATACCAGATGCCCGGCACGCTAATACCGTGGAAGCGCACAATCAACGCGAGTGTGACTATAGCGACCAGGCCAAGGCCGTCGACGAACAGCTGCCGAGGGTTTGCTTGATCAACGGAATAAAGTCTCATCGCGTTAAACAATCCTTTTCAGAAAGGCTCGTTCATTTGACGCACTATTGCGCCTAGCGCTATTTACATATGAACTTTTCGATTCATGGTGGTTCTTTCATGACAATGAAACCATAGTCGCCCACCAGGTAGATGTTATAGAACTTGCTATCCACCACCGCTGGATAGCCTCTATAACCTACCCGCGTCGCATTTCTCCGTTCTCCTTCGGTGACCACATTAGTGATGCCTACCCTGGGCAAATTTTCGGACAACATGAAAAAGTCCACATTTAAAACATAAGCCAGCACCGGCATCAACTCAAAAGAGCCTGTCGCACCCGACAGCCAGTGATCGGAATAAGTAACCGACATATATATTCGTTTGGCTTCTCGCAGGCGCTGATTGGACGCGATGTCATGTTCGAGCGAAAACAGTGCACTGGTGGCGAATTCTTTCTGCACATTCAGAACGCGTCCATACGCATAGGACAGAGAAAGCATGCTTAGCAGAGGTACCGCCAGCAGAACGCTCAGTCGCGGATCAATAACCTCCAGCACCAGATGACTCAAATAAAACAAAAACACCAGCAATACGGCAAAGCCCATCAAGGTTCTTGCGCCCTCATTGAAATCCCTGAAAACCAGCGTGGCACCCGGAACAAGCAACAGCAGAACAGGCAGGGTCAGGAGACAGATCAAACTCAGTATTATTTTTTTCAGAACACTCTCTTTCCGTTTAACTATGGTGAACCCGACCCGTATTGTCCCGGCTCCGGCACAAAGCAGCACAGCCCAAAGCAACCAGAAATTCCCTCCATGAAAAAGCAGAGCAACTTTGTTTGCCAGGACACCGAGACTGGTTTCAACCTGGAGAAATCCATTCATACTCCATTCCAGCAGTGGCAAGCGTTCCTGAATAATAAATGGATAAGCTACCACGTAATAAACAACCCCGCCCACCATCAACTGTGCAATTTTCCACTTAACCAACGAACATAACGAACCCCATGACACTTCGTCATTGACAGCCCTGATCAGTTCGACACAGCAAAGTCCCAGAAATACATTAATACTCAACTGATAAAGCCCTATCCCCGTTGCTATCAGTATGCCGGGCACCACAACTTGCAGCACCGCAGACTTCGCCCGAAAGGTCATCGCATAAATAATGGCGACCAGACTCAACGTCATGGCAGGTCCATCGTATTGATAAGACAGGTTCTGCAGGAAAAACGGGTTATACCAAAGGGGTAACAGCACAAAGCAACATGAAACGGTGATTTTTTTGTAGTAGTGCATCGTCAGGCTCGTCAAGGCGTGGGCCATTGCGAACGTTGCAATTAAAAGTGGTAATGGGAAAATATTTGGCGCGCCCGACGAAAACGTCAACGCATTGTAAAACAGATCAGCCCATAACCGCCCCTGACCTGCCCAGGCTGTTCCGGCAGCCAATGACCGCCAGTTATCGTCAATATAATAGTAATCCGTCAGAACCAGAGGAAATATGTAAATGAAAGCGCTGATCAAAAAAAACACCCGTACTTCACGCCCATCCAGTTTCTTGTCCAAAAAACTGACCACACTCATTTCAGCGCTCCTTTCTCAGCCCTGAACTTCACTGGATTTTTTATAGCCCTGGCCTGTTTTTGCCGCCTATGACATCCTTCACCACGTATCTGGGCCGATGCTTCGCTTCAATATAAATTCTGCCGACATACTCACCGAGTATGCCGATACCAATAAGCTGCACACCGCCCAGAAACAGAATAGCGGTCATCAACGAAGGGTAGCCAGGCACACTGTTACCAAAGAAAATTTTATCCAGCACCATATAAATCGCGTAAAGGATCGCAAACAAGGAAATCCCGGTACCGATATAAGTCCACAACCGCAACGGCACAGTACTGAAAGAAGTAATACCCTCCAGCGCCAGGTTCCACAGTTTCCAACCGTTGAACTTGCTCGTTCCCGCCACTCGCTCGGCCCGCTCATACTCGATGACCACGGTATTGAATCCCGCCCACGACAGGACGCCCTTCATGAATAGCTGGTGTTCCGGAAGCGTGCGGATCACATTCACGACCTTGCGGTCCATCAGCCGGAAATCACCCACGTTTTCTTCGATCCTGGTGTAGGCGATCCTGTTTAGCAGGTGGTAAAACAGTGCCGCGCTATGCCGTTTCAGATAACCGTCGGCGGCGCGACCATGACGTTTGGCGAGAACCACATCGGCCCCGTTCTTCCACTCCTGGATCAACTGAGGAATTACATTGATCGGGTCCTGCAGATCGACATCCATCGGAATCACAGCGTCCCCTGTGGCATACTCAAGCCCGGCAAACAACGCCGGCTCCTTGCCAAAGTTGCGCGAGAAATTGATGACCAACACATTGTCATCGGCCAACGCGAGGGCTTTGGCCTGCTCGGCGGTCTGGTCCGAACTGCCGTCGTTTACAAAAACGATCTCGACCTCGCACTCATCGAGCGACAATTGCTGGCGGACAGCGTTATAAAACAGGTTAATCGCCTGTTCCTCATTGAACACTGGAACGATCAGCGAAACTTTCACGTCTCACGCTCCTGGAAAACGAAGAATTTCGAGTAAAAGAAACCGCACACCAGACTGATGGCGGAAAAGACAACCAGGGTGATCAACCCCGGCAGCTGTAATCGGTCCCCCGCATAACCCACGCCAAGACTCAACACGCCCATAAACCCGACAAACAGCAGATAGCGCGAAGCAGTGGCTTTTAGTTTGAAGGTGTATCGCGCATTGGCATAAAAGGAAAATGAAACTGCCACACAAAAGGCTGCGAGGTTACTTGGCGCCTGACGAAAGCCCATGAGCGCGTGTAGAACAAAAAACGTCGACCAGTGAATCAACGTATTAAGAAGACCGACTGAGACGAATCTGTAAAAGCCGTGAAACACAGGCTTTACATCCATGGCCATGGCGTTTATTTCCGATTAACCTGCTGGCACCTGTTCCATTGACTTGAGTGGTCAATCCACGACTCACCGAACGACACCTTCCTGCTCCAGGAGATATGACGTACGCACCGTTCTTTGCGAACACTACTGCGGCTTTCAGACAAGAGCGGTCTGTACTCCACGCTAGGCACCCTGCGCCCACTTGTCTACTTTCAGACCCGCAATTAGACCAGTGGACAAAACGCCATTCTACCGACTCGTTTTAATTAACAGATCACTGACAGCCCCCTGCGTTCCTGCGTCTGAGACATCCAGTAATACCCAACCTTTGCAATTGCCGGCGAACCACGCCACCCTGCGCGCCGCCGATGTGCGGCACGCAATCTTTTGTTTTGTCCGCCACTCCTTGCTTAATATTCGCTCAAGAGCCCGCTGTGATGCTTAACGGACGCGACCCTCGCATAGATTTCTTTCGCGGCCTGGCGCTGATCTTCATTTTCTGGGATCACGTGCCGCAAAGTCCGCTCGCCCATTTCACCGTGCGCAATTTCGGTTTCAGCGACGCGGCGGAAATCTTCGTGTTTCTGGCAGGTTATGCAGCGGTACTGGCCTACGGCAGGATCGTCCAGCGCGATGGTTATCTGATCGCCGGTGTGAAGATCCTGCGACGCGCCTGGGTGCTGTACGTGGTGCATATCTTCCTGCTGGCGCTGCTGATGGGCATCGTATTTTTCGCCAACAGCCATGTGCAAACCCGCGATCTGGTGCAGGAAATGGGTCTCCAGTATTTCCTGAGCAATCCGCAGCAAGCATTGGTCGATGAGCTGTTGCTGCGCTTCAAACCGAACCTGATGGACCCGCTGCCGCTGTACATCCTGTTGTTGCTCGGCTTGCCGCTGGTTTTGCCAATGCTGTTGCACAAGGCTGAATACGTGGTGCTGCTATCGGTGGCAGTGTATCTGCTGGCGCCGTGGTTCCAGTGGAACCTGGCGGCTACGGACGGCGGCGTGTGGTTCTTCAATCCGATGGCCTGGCAACTGCTGTTTATCCTCGGTGGTGCAGCGGCAATTCACGGGCAGCGGCCAGCCATGCCGCAAAACCGTTCCTTGCCTCGCCAGCCGTTGTTTGTCGCAGCGGCGATCTATCTGCTGATCACAGGGTTGATCGCACTCTCGTGGAAATGGCCGACCGTACATGACGCCTTCATGCCAAAAATGCTCGGTGAATGGCTCTACCCGATCAGCAAGACCAACCTTTCGCCGACGCGTCTGCTGCACTTCCTGGCCCTCGCCTACGTCACCGCAAAGCTGTTGCCAAGCAGCGGCTGGACACAAAACTGGTTGGCGCAGCAAAGCTGCCGCATGGGTCGTTATTCGCTGGAGGTATTTTGTTTCGGCGTGCTGCTCGCGCCGCTGGCGGACATGCTCAACGCCCTGGCCGGAGATACCTTGGCGATGCAGGTATTCAGCGCCGTGCTGGGGGTGGGATTGATGGCCGTGCTGGCGGCGTGGCTGGACTTGAACAAGCGCTTGAACCGCCCGGTACAGGTCGTAGCGGCTTAACGTCAAAATATCTTGAAAAACAAAAAGCCCCGATCACTCGGCCGGGGCTTTTGCTTTTCTCAATCTACCAATTACGACGCCGAACGCACCGCACCCTGCAGCGCATTGGCCGGTTGCAGCTTGAACACGTAGAACAGCACCGTCAGCAGCACCAGAAACGCCGGGCCGACATACAGGGCGATGCGAGTATCCGGGAAGTAAGCCATCAGGCCCACCACCAGCACCAGGAACCCCAGCGCCAGGTACGAACTTACCGGGTACAGCCACATGCGGTATTTGAGACCCGCACGTTCAGCCGGGCTCAGGCCTTTACGGAACTTGAGCTGTGCCAGCAGGATCATCACCCAGGTCCAGATTGCGCCGAAGGTGGCAATCGCGGTAACCCAGACGAAGACCTTCTCAGGCACCAGATAGTTGAGTAACACGCCCAGCAGCAAAGCACCGATCGACAGCAGCAACGCGCGACGTGGCACACCGTTGCTCGTCTTGGCAAAGACTGCCGGGGCCTGGTCATTCTGGGCCAGGCTGTAGAGCATGCGACCGGTGCTGAAGATGCCGCCGTTGCAGGAGGACAGTGCCGCAGTGATCACCACGAAGTTGATGATACCGGCAGCAGTCTTGATCCCCAGACGCTCAAAGGTCATCACAAACGGGCTGCCTTGAGTGCCGATTTCATTCCACGGGTAAATCGACAGGATCACGAACAGCGCGCCGACGTAGAACAGCAGGATGCGCCAGAACACCGAGCCGATTGCATTCGGAATAGTCTTCTGCGGGTTCTTCGCTTCACCGGCGGTCAGGCCGATCATCTCGACGCCCAGGTAGGCGAACATCACCATTTGCAGGGACATCAACACACCCTGGATGCCGTTAGGCATGAAACCGCCATGGTTCCACAAGTTGGAAATCCCCAGCGCCACGCCGTCGTTGCCGAAACCGAAAGCAATCACACCGATGCCGCCGACGACCATCGCGATGATCGTGACGATTTTGATCAGGGCAAACCAGAACTCGAATTCACCGAAGGCCTTGACCGCGATCAGGTTGATCGAGCCCATGCTCACCAACGCCGCCAACGCCCAGATCCAGCGCGGCACATCGGGGAACCAGATGCCCATGTAAACGGCGACCGCTGTGATTTCCGCGACGCAGGTCACCAGCCACAGGAACCAGTAATTCCAGCCAGTGAGAAAACCCGCCAACGGGCCAAGGTAGTCTTGAGCGTAGCGGCTGAAAGAGCCGGCTACCGGGTTATGCACGGCCATCTCACCGAGGGCGCGCATGATCACCAGAATCGCCAGGCCGCCGATGATGTAGGACAGCATGATCGCCGGGCCGGCCATTTCGATAGCCTTGGCCGAACCCAGGAACAAACCGACACCGATACAGGCGCCAAGCGCCATCAAGCGAATATGCCGTTCACCGAGTTCGCGTTTGAGCGGGCCGCCCTGAGCGGTCTCGCCGTGGGGCAGATGATTGCCAACTGGCATGGGTACAACCTCGTCTTGTTATTGGATATGAACCACTGGTATTCGAAATACCGACCGATAAGCCTGTACTTCCTGATACCGGGCCAACTTCGTGGGTTGGCACGTCTTGCAGGGCAAATCCTGCAAGATCAGCGGGCGTGCAGTATAAAAAGCTCTTATCAGGGCTTTTCACTATATAAACGACTGGATTCAGCGAGAACTCGCGGTATAAGCCGCTTGAACGGAGGGGGCATTACCTGGGTTTCGGGCCTCCTCGTGTCTGCAAAACGGCATCGAGTATTGCACAGAAATGGTGCATCGCAATGCCCCCTACCTACGCCGTATTTGTCTGAGCGATGGCTCTATTCAAATGCTTCCAGGGGCATGACCTGTCAAGCCAAGTGCTCCCCCCTGTGGTGAGTGGTCGTCTCAAAACACATTCTCCTTCACATATTTTTCACCAGTTCCAACCACCGTCTAAGCTTCAAACAAGTCCGATAAATCTGCGTGAATGGATCAGTCGACTATGGGCGCTTTGTGGCAATCCGATTCGAGTAAAACTATGGAGCCAACTGACCGCGTGGATGAAGCGCCTATACAGAAAAGACCTCGTCGCCGCTGGCACTGGTGGCGGCTGTTCTGGTTGTTACTGCTGATTACCTTGATTGTTCTGGGCTTCGCCGCCACCAAGGAGATGCGAACCTCGAAAGTGCAGGCGCGCGAGTTCAGCAAATTCGCCTCGTCGCTGAGTTACTCCATCGAGCCCGGCGCCAGCGATTCGATTTTCTATCCGGGCGCCGGCCCGTTCGACAAACGCCTGGGCTACAGCTCCCTGGGTGAATTCCTGCCGCGGCTGCTCAAGCGCAACTATATGATCCAGTCGCAGACCCGTTTTTCCCCGGCGTTATTCGGTTACAGCGAAAAAGGCTTCTTTGTGCCGTATACGGAGAAAATCCAGGCCGGGCTGTCGATAACCGATTGCCGCGCTGCGCCGCTGTACCAGTACAACTATCCGCAGCAGCTCTATTCAAGCTTTTCGGCGATTCCACCGCTGGTGATAAACAGCCTGCTGTTTATCGAAAACCGCGATCTGCTCGATCCCCAACAGCCATTGGCCAACCCGGCGGTGGACTGGCCGCGTTTTGGCAAAGCGGCGTGGTCACAAGTGGCGAAACTGCTTCATTTACCCGGCCAGACTGCTGGCGGCAGTACTCTGGCCACGCAACTCGAGAAGTATCGGCACTCTCCGGACGGTCTGACCGTTTCCGGCAGCGAGAAAATCCGGCAAATGATCTCCGCCAGCGTGCGCGCCTATCAGGATGGCCCGCAAACTCTTGAGGCACGGCAAAACATCGTCCGCGACTACCTCAACAGCGTGCCGCTGTCAGCGGTGCCTGGCCATGGTGAAGTGCATGGCATGGCCGAGGGCCTGCGGGTCTGGTATGGCGCGGACTTCAATCAGGTCAACCAGGACCTGGCCAGCAACGCGAGCGATCCGAAGAGTCTGGCGAAAAAAGGTCTGGCCTTGCGTGAGGTATTGTCGCTGATGATCGCCCAGCGCCGACCTTCGCATTACTTGGCCAAGGGTCGCAATGAACTGGCGGACCTCACCGACAGCCACATCCGCCTGCTCGCGCAAAACGGCGTGATAGATGATCAGTTGTCGGCCGCAGCCCTGGCCAGCAAGGTGACTTACCGCGACTGGCAGACACAACCGACCATCCAGCCGATTGAATCCAACAAGGGCATCAGCGTTGCCCGCAGTCGTCTGGCGGCCATGCTCAACCGTCCGTTGTATGACCTGGACCGCCTTGACCTGTCCGCCACGAGCACCTTGCAGAACGAACTGCAAACCAAGGCCACCGCGTACCTCAAGCATCTGGCCGACCCGGCGTACGCCGCACAACTGGGCCTGTTTGGCGAACACCTGCTGACGCCCACCAGCACCACGCAAGTGCGCTACAGCTTCACCCTGTTCGAACGCACCCCCGACGGTTCGCGGGTCCGGGTACAGACCGACAGCACCGATCAGCCGTTCGATATCAACGAAGGCAGCAAGCTGGAGCTGGGCTCCACCGCCAAGCTGCGGGTACTGACCACTTACCTGCAAATCATCTCCGAACTGCACGACCGTTATGGAGAGAAAACCCCGGCAGAGCTGAAAAATACCGAAGTCGCCGACCAGGACCGGATCACCCGCTGGGCTGTCGACTACATGATCCAGAACACCGACCGCAGCCTGCCAAAAATGCTCTCCGCGGCCCTCGATCGCACATACTCGGCGAGCCCCGGCGAGGCCTTTTTCACCGGCGGCGGGCTACACACGTTCCACAACTTCCGCAGCGAAGACAACGGTCGCAGCCCGACCCTGCGCGATGCCATACGCGAGTCGATCAACCTGCCGTTCATTCGCTTGATGCGCGACCTGGTGCGCTACAGCACCTACTCGAGCCCCAATAGCAGCGCCCTATTGCTCAAGGACGACGGTGACCCACGGCGTCAGGAGTATCTGGCCCAATTCGCCGACCGCGAGGGCACTGCGTTCCTGTTGCGCTTCTGGAAGAAATACCAGAAAAAGGACACCCAGGCCCGCCTCGAGACCTTCCTGGACGGCATGCACCCGACACCGATCCGCCTCGCAGCGGTACACCGCTACCTGCTGCCGGAGGCCAGTCAGGAGAGCTTCAACCGCTTCGTGCGCTCGCATTTGAAAACCGCCAAGAGCATCGACAAAGACAAAAAGGTCACCGAGAAACTCACTGACGAGCGCCTGGCAAAGCTCTATCGAAGCTACGGCCCCGGTACCTATGACCTGCCGGATCAGGGCTTCATTGCCAAAGTTCACCCTCTGGACTTGTGGCTGATGGGGTATTTGCTGAACAACCCTGACGCCAAGTTCAGCCAGATCGTGAAAGCCAGTGAATTCGAACGTCAGGAAGTCTATAGCTGGCTGTTCAAGAGCAAACACAAGAGCGCTCGCGACAGTCGGATCCGCACCATGCTGGAGATAGAGGCGTTCCTCGATATCCATCAGCGCTGGCAGAAAGTCGGCTACCCATTCGATCACCTGGTACCGTCACTGGCCACCGCCATCGGCAGCTCCGGCGATCGCCCGGCGGCTCTGGCAGAGCTGATCGGCACCATCCTCAACGATGGCGTGCGTATGCCGACCCTGCGCATCGACAGCCTGCACTTCGCCGCCGGCACGCCCTACGAAACCTGGCTGGTCAATGACCCGGACAAAGGTAAGCGAGTGATGCCTTCGGAAGTGGCGACGGCGATGCGCGAAGTGTTGTCGCAAGTGGTGGATGCCGGCACCGCGAAACGGGTCGCCGGCACTTTCAAACTGCCTAATGGCACACCACTGGCCATGGGTGGCAAGACCGGCACTGGCGACAACCGCATTGAAGCCTTCGGCCCCGGTGGGCGAGTTCTGAGCTCCAAGTCGATCAACCGCACCGCGACCTTTGTGTTCTACATCGGTGAGCATCACTTTGGCACGTTGACCGCGTTCGTTCCGGGCGCCTCGGCCCAAGCCTACAAATTCACCTCCGCGTTGCCAGTGCAAGTGCTCAAAGGTATGGCGCCGATTCTCACGCCTTACCTGCTGCCAGGTGGCAACACGTTATGCAAAGGAACGGTGGCAGGACGTTGAGGCCGGGTTGATCCGGCCCCAACCTTGCGCGTGAAAAACACAACATCAGCCGGCGCGGATCTTGCTGATCGACCGTATCGCCTCGTAAACGCTGCATCGCTGCAACGGTGAGCGGCAGTTTTACTCCAGCCTCGCTCTGAACTCTGAAACAGTCACGCGGCTGCAATCGATGCCTCGCCCAAGCAATATGGCACCCCGAGCAATTCGTGAATCCGATCAATGAAGTACCTGATCGAGGGCCCACAGGTTTTGCGCGCAAGTCTGTCGAGATCCCTCAGTCAGAAGAAGAGCCCCACGCCCCCTCACATGCACTCAAAAAACACCACCGGTCTTGTCTTCTTGCTTTCTCAATAAGATATATCTTAAGTTGTATCTAAACCCGAAGAGAGAACGGGAAAATGAGAGAGCATCATCCCCATCGAGAGCACGTTGACGGCCGCGACGGCTTCGCCCCCGGGCGTTTACGCGGTAGCCGTGGGCCGCGGGTCTTCGCCCCCGGTGATCTGAAATTGTTGTTGCTGGCGCTGATCGCCGAACAGCCGTGCCACGGCTACGATCTGATCCGCCAGATCGAAGGCATGTTCGAGGGCGCCTACAGCCCAAGCCCGGGCGTGATTTACCCGACGCTGACCTTCCTGGAAGAAAGCGAACTGATTCTGGGTGACGCCGAAGGCGGGAAAAAACGCTACAGCGTGACCGACGCCGGTCGTCTTTCTTTAAGCGAGCAAGCGATTGCCCTGGATGGCGTGCGCATGCGCATTGATGTCAGCAAGCGCTCATTGCGCGGGCATGACCGTCCGGCGGAGATCCACGAAGCCGTGCACAACCTGCGCCATGCCCTGCATATGCATCACGGGCGCTGGAGCCCGGAAGAAATCCTGCGTGTTCGCGACCTGCTGAACAACACCGCCAAGGCCATCGTCGACGGCCCGGCCGTTCAATCTGCACCGGAGAAAGCCGAATGACTGCAGTTAATGTGCAAACGATTAATGTGCAAACGATTCACCGTGTCAGCCATGAGATCAAACGTCGTCGCCTGGAAGTGCTGCGAGTAGTCGACCTGACGCCACGCATGCGCCGGATCACGCTGGGTGGGCCGCAGCTGGCCGGGTTTGTCAGCCTGGGCACCGATGATCATGTAAAGCTGCTATTCCCCCAGACGGCCGCCGAACAGGCAGCGCTGGAAACCCTGGTGCTCGGCGCTGGCAAAGATGGCGGCCCAATGCCTGCCATGCGCGACTACACGCCACGACGCTATGACCTGGAAACCCTTGAACTGGACATCGACTTTGTCCTGCACGGCGACGGCCCTGCGTCGACCTGGGCCGAGCTGGCCAAGCCCGGCCAGTACCTGCATATCGGTGGGCCGCGCGGTTCGATGGTTGTACCGGACATCTTCGACAGCTATCTGCTGATCGGCGACGAAACCGCCCTGCCCGCCATCGCCCGCCGCCTTGAAGGCCTGAGTGCCAATCGTCGCGCGCTTGTGGTCGTTGAAGTGGAAAACGCTGCCGAACAGCAAACACTGGACAGCGCCGCGCAGGTCGAGGTGATCTGGGTGCTGCGCCAGGGCGGTCAACAGGATCTGTTGAGCACCGTGCAGCAACTGCAAATGCCGACCGGCGAGCTCTATGCCTGGGTGGCGACTGAAACCAAGGTGTCCCGACAGATTCGCCGGGTGCTGCTCGATGAACACCGGCTCAATGAAGCGTTCGTCAAGGCCGTCGGGTATTGGCGATTGGAGGGCAGTGACGAAGAGTGACTCCGAAAGGATCTGTTGTAGCAACTGCCGCCAGGCTGCGTTCGGCCACGAAGTGGTCGTAATCCAGACGACTCAATCTTCACGTCGAAACGCAGCATGGTTTTTAACGACTGCTGCGCTCGAACGCGACTGCGAAGCGAACACAGCCTTCGGTAGCTGCTACAGGACTTGCATCGCTTAACGTCTCCCCCGCCACCGATCCACCCCAACCAGCACCAGCGAAACCAGCACAAACCCCATCCATATCCCACCGGCATTGATGAACACCTGTGGGTAACCCAACCGGTCAACATCGATAAAGGGATATTGGTACAACCCCAACGAATGCCCGCGCAGCAGGGCGTAGGCGAAATACACCAGCGGGTAGATCGCCCACCCTGCGATGTGCTTGAGACGCAATGTCCCTTTCGGTACACACCACCACCAATACAGGATGAACAACGCGGGCATCACGTCATGCAACAACTCGTCAGCCAGCAGTTGCCAGCCTTGCGGATGCCAGAGATGGCGCAGCAACAGGCTGTAAGCCAGATTGACCACCGCAATGCTTACCGCGATCCCGCTGCTGACCCACGGCTGAAGAAAGAAATCCCGTCCCTTCGACACTCGCGTGCTCAGCGCGTAGGTCAGCACCACTGCGACCAGCGTGTTGTTGAGTACTGTAAAGAAACTGAAGAAGTTCACCAGCCCGCCCAGCAGGCTGGCTTCAGCCGTCCAGCGAGAGTAAAGGATCAGATACTGCTGAATGACTAGTCCCGACCAGCCCAACACTGCGGCAACCGCTATAAAACCACGCATCCGGCGTGAAGGCTGAGATTGTCCGTTGTGCATCCCTTTTCCCTAGATTGGGCGTTTTGTGCGCTGCAATTTTACGTACAAGGCTTCAACTTTCTCACGCGCCCATGGAGTTTTGCGCAGGAAGGTCAGGCTCGATTTGATGCTCGGATCGCTCTTGAAGCAGCGAATATCAATGCGCTCGGCCAGCCCCGACCATCCGTAGTGTTCAACCAGTGCGGTGAGAATCTGTTCCAGGGTCACGCCGTGCAGCGGGTTGTTGTTCGGTGCAGTCATGCCAGGCCTTTGAACGAAGAAAGAAAAGGAAGCCGCGCACCTTAGCCGAGGGCATCGTCGGGTGGAAGGGCTCTATGCGCTAGAAAGTGAACTGTAGGTGAAATGGAAAAGATCGGCGCCCGAACCCTATGCGCAGGTCGGGGGCCTACGAACAAAACCCGTCGTATCTTGATCGCGGCAACGGTCTCAAGTTCAAAGGCAGCCGCGTCCAGGGGGCGATCCTGCCGATAGAGCGGGTCTGGACACCAACGATCAATGGCCTGCCGGGGGATATCGCGCGGGTTACTACTACGGTAATGCCAAGGCCACTGACGTTTATAAAGACCGCAACGACCAGCCTGCTGCGTTGAATGGCCAAGCCTATCGCAGCAGTTCGAGTAAACACGGGGTCTGGCTGGGTGTGCAGCAGCTCATCAACCAGGCCCGCGCCTGATCCTCATCTACAGTAAACATGCGTGGGAATACCCTTAACGTCACGGAGAACCACACTATGAGCACTGACGGTCCTTTCAGTCCAAGCCGCCTGCCGCCGAGCCTGCTCGGTATCCTGCTGCTGCTAATGGGCTTGGCCTTGTTGGCCGGGGGGATCAAGCTGAGCATGCTCGGCGGCTCGCTGTATTACCTGCTGGCCGGTATCGGCCTGGTCGTGACCGGTTTTTTGCTGCTCGCTGCACGCCGTGCCGCTCTGAGCCTGTACGCACTGGTGCTGTTCGCCAGTACGGTGTGGGCATTGTGGGAAGTCGGCCTGGACTGGTGGCAACTGGTGCCACGTCTGGCGCTGTTGTTTGCCTTCGGTATCGTTCTGCTGCTGCCGTGGTTGCGCCGTCCGTTGCAGAGCGGCCAAAACGCGACGATGGGTACCAGCGCGCTGAGCATGGCCGTGGTCCTCGCCGGCGCTACGGCGCTGGCCAGCCAGTACACCAACCCAGGTGAAATCAAGGGCCAGCTGGAGCGCGATGCGGTACCCGGCATGACCAACACCGCCCCGGCCATGCCCGACGGTGACTGGAATTCCTATGGTCGCAGCGCTCATGGCGACCGTTACTCGCCGCTGACGCAGATCACCGTGCAAAACGTCAGTAAGCTGGTGCCGGCCTGGACCTATCGCACCGGTGACCTCCCAGGGCCTGGCGATCCAGGTGAAACCACCGCCGAAAACACCCCGCTGAAAGTCAACGGCATGCTCTATGTCTGCACGCCCCACAGCCAGGTGATCGCACTGGACCCGGACACCGGCAAGGAAATCTGGCGCTTCGATCCGAAGTTGAGCACGCAGAATGCGGCGAACTTCAAAGGTTGGGCACACATGACCTGCCGTGGCGTGTCATACCACGATGACGCTGCCTACGCCGCCACTGCCACTAAGAAAATCCCGGCCAAGCCAGCGACCAAGCCAGCGACCAGGAAGCCAGCTGCAACGCCAACTGCCATTCCAGTCGCTGCGATTGTCGCCAACGTGTGCCCGCGGCGCATATTCCTGCCGACCGCCGACACGCGTCTGATCGCCCTGAACGCCGACACCGGCAAGATGTGCGAAGACTTCGGCGACAAGGGTCAAGTCGACCTGCGCGCCAACATCGGCACCTTCGCCCCTGGCGGCTACTACTCCACCTCGCCACCGGCGGTGACCAGGAACCTGGTGGTCATTGGCGGCCACGTCACCGACAACGTCTCCACCGATGAGCCAAGCGGCGTGATCCGCGCGTTCGACGTGCACACCGGTCGCCTGGTGTGGAACTGGGACAGCGGCAATCCGGAAAACACCACCCCGATTATTGAAGGCCAGACCTACACCCGCAACTCACCGAACATGTGGTCCATGTTCAGCGTCGACGAAAAACTCGGCATGCTTTACCTGCCGATGGGCAACCAGACACCTGACCAGTGGGGCGGTGGTCGCACCCCTGAATCGGAAAAATACAGCGCGGGCCTGACCGCACTCGACATCGACACCGGCCACGTACGCTGGACCTTCCAGTTCACTCACCATGACCTGTGGGACATGGACGTCGGTGGTCAACCTACGCTCGTGGACATGAAAACCACTGACGGTGTAAAAAAGGCGGTCCTCGCGTCGACCAAGCAAGGCAGCATCTACGTGCTGGATCGCAGCACCGGCAGACCGATTGTCCCGATCAATGAAGTGCCGGTTCCGCAAGGCGCGGTAGCTAGCGACCATACCTCCCCGACTCAGCCCAGGTCCGACCTGAACTTCATGCCGCCGCCCCTCAAAGAGCGCGATATGTGGGGCGTGACGCCATTCGATCAGATGCTCTGCCGGATCACTTTCAAATCCATGCGTTATGACGGCCCGTTCACCCCGCCATCGCTGCAAGGTTCGGTCATCTATCCCGGCAACTTCGGTGTGTTCGACTGGGGCGGTTTGTCTATCGACCCGGTGCGGCAAATCGCCTTCGTGAACCCTAGCTACATGGCGTTCAAATCCAGGTTGATCCCGGCTGCGCAAATCGCCGCCCAAGGCCCACGCAAAAGCGAAACCCAAGGCGTCCAGCCGAACAAAGGCGCGCCGTATGGCGTGATCCTCGAAGCGCTGCTGTCGCCGATGGGCTTGCCTTGCCAGGCTCCGGCCTGGGGTTATGTAGCCGCAGTGGACTTGACCACGCAAAAAACCATCTGGAAACACAAAAACGGCACCGTACGTGACAGCTCGCCGATTCCGATCCCTCTGAGCATGGGCGTGCCAAGTCTGGGCGGGACCTTCACCACCGCAGGAGGCGTTGCCTTCCTCAGCGGCACCCTCGACCAGTACCTGCGTGCCTACGACGTTAAAAACGGCAAGCAGCTGTGGGAAGGTCGCCTGCCAGCAGGTGCCCAAACCACCCCGATGACCTACACCGGTAAAGATGGCAAGCAATACGTGCTGGTCATGGCTGGCGGTCACGGCTCGCTGGGCACCAAACAGGGCGACTACGTCCTGGCGTTCAAACTGCCGGATTAAGCCCTGGCGGCAGTAAAGGAAGGGCGGCTACCGAGAAGTGGCCGCCTTTTTTCCGGGCGATGGCTAAAGATCACGGCCTGCGGCGAACCTGTCTGCCACCTGCAGCCTTGCATGAAATACCTGCTGACAACCGCTCCCCATTGAAACCACCGCTCACCTGCCCCATCTATCTTCCATACCCAATTGTGCAGGTGCCCCCATGAGCGACCAGCAAGAATTCCCGGAAAACCCGAGCGACTACGCCGATCCAGAAAACGCCGAACACCACGCCACGGGCACCGGTCTGGCCCTCCCCGGGCAGAATCTGCCGGACAAGGTCTACATCATCCCGATCCATAATCGGCCGTTCTTCCCCGCGCAAGTGTTGCCGGTGATCGTCAACGAAGAGCCCTGGGCCGAAACCCTGGACCTGGTCAGCAAATCCGATCATCACTCCCTGGCCCTGTTCTACATGGACACCCCCCAGGAGGATCCTCGGCATTTCGACACCTCGAGCCTGCCGCTCTACGGCACCCTGGTGAAGGTCCATCACGCCAGCCGCGAGGGCGGCAAACTGCAATTCGTCGCCCAAGGCCTGACTCGCGTGCGCATTCGCACCTGGCTCAAACACCATCGCCCACCGTATCTGGTGGAAGTCGAATACCCGCACCAACCGAGCGATCCGACCGACGAGGTCAAGGCTTACGGCATGGCGCTGATCAACGCGATCAAGGAACTGCTGCCGCTCAACCCGCTGTACAGCGAAGAGTTGAAGAACTACCTCAACCGCTTTAGCCCCAACGATCCGTCACCGTTGACCGACTTCGCCGCGGCACTGACCTCGGCCACCGGCAACGAGCTGCAAGAAGTGCTCGACTGCGTACCGATGCTCAAGCGCATGGAAAAAGTCTTGCCGATGCTGCGCAAGGAAGTCGAAGTCGCGCGGTTGCAGAAAGAAATCTCTGCCGAAGTGAACCGCAAGATTGGCGAGCACCAACGTGAGTTTTTCCTCAAGGAACAGCTCAAGGTCATCCAGCAGGAGCTAGGTCTTACGAAGGACGACCGCAGCGCCGATATTGAACAATTCGAGCAGCGGCTGGTGGGCAAAGTCCTGCCGCCTCAAGCGCAAAAACGTGTCGAAGAGGAAATGAGCAAGCTGTCGATCCTCGAAACCGGCTCGCCGGAATACGCAGTGACCCGCAACTATCTGGAGTGGGCAACCGCAGTGCCGTGGGGCGTGTATGGCGAGGACAAACTCGACCTCAAATACGCACGCAAAGTGCTCGATCAACACCACGCTGGGCTCGGCGACATCAAGACCCGGATCCTCGAATTCCTCGCGGTGGGCGCCTACAAAGGCGAGATCAGCGGTTCCATCGTGCTGCTGGTGGGGCCGCCGGGTGTGGGCAAGACCAGCGTCGGCAAATCCATCGCCGAATCCCTCGGGCGGCCGTTCTATCGCTTCAGTGTCGGCGGCATGCGCGATGAGGCGGAGATCAAAGGCCACCGCCGGACCTACATCGGCGCCCTGCCGGGCAAGCTGGTGCAGGCACTTAAAGAAGTCGAAGTGATGAACCCGGTGATCATGCTCGACGAGATCGACAAGATGGGCCAGAGCTACCAGGGCGACCCGGCCTCGGCACTGCTGGAAACCCTCGATCCGGAACAGAACGTAGAGTTTCTCGACCACTACCTGGACCTGCGTCTGGACCTGTCGAAAGTGCTGTTCGTCTGCACGGCCAACACCCTGGATTCGATTCCCGGTCCGCTGCTTGACCGCATGGAAGTGATCCGCCTGTCGGGCTATATCACCGAAGAAAAGATCGCCATCGCCAAGCGCCACCTGTGGCCAAAACAGCTGGAAAAGGCCGGTGTATCCAAAGGCAGTCTGTCCATCAGCGACGGCGCCCTGCGCGCGGTGATCGACGGTTATGCACGCGAAGCCGGGGTGCGACAGTTGGAAAAGCAACTGGGCAAACTGGTGCGCAAATCGGTGATGAAGCTGATCGACGATCCGAACGCGCTGATCAAGATCGGCAACAAGGACCTGGAAGCCTCCCTCGGCATGCCGGTGTTTCGCAATGAGCAAGTGCTCAGTGGCACCGGGGTGATCACCGGGCTGGCGTGGACCAGCATGGGCGGCGCGACCCTGCCGATTGAAGCAACGCGGATTCACACGCTTAATCGCGGCTTCAAACTCACCGGGCAACTGGGTGACGTGATGAAGGAGTCAGCCGAGATCGCCTATAGCTACATCAGCTCCCACCTCAAGCAGTTCGGCGGTGATGCGAAGTTCTTCGACGAAGCCTTTGTCCATCTGCATGTACCCGAAGGTGCCACACCGAAAGACGGCCCAAGCGCCGGGGTAACCATGGCCAGCGCACTGCTGTCGCTGGCACGCAACCAGCCACCGAAAAAAGGTGTGGCCATGACCGGCGAACTGACCCTGACCGGCCATGTACTGCCGATCGGCGGCGTGCGCGAGAAAGTCATCGCCGCACGACGACAGAAGATCCACGAACTGATCCTGCCGGAACCCAACCGCGGAAACTTCGAAGAGCTGCCGGAATATCTGAAGGAAGGGATTACCGTGCACTTTGCCAAGCGCTTTGCGGATGTGGCAAAGGTGTTGTTCTGATAGAGCTGCGGTGCCTAGGCTGACGCTATCGCGAGCAAGCTCGCTCCTACATGGATTGCGTTAACCCTGTAGGAGCGAGCTTGCTCGCGATGACGTCATAACTGCCGATGATGAACCGTCGCCCGTCCCGCTCGTCACACTTTGTCTTATCTTCGGTTATGCTCGCCGTTCGTCGTGTATGACCGGAGTTTTCTGACCCATGTCCCCCACCCGCCTGCTGCTCCCCCTCAGCCTCGCCCTGCTCGCCGCCTGCGCCAGTCAACCCAGGCAGAATGTCACTGTGGATAAACAGAGCGAGTGCCCTGTGCAGTTGAAGACCGGGCAGAACCTGATCCTGACCCTGCCGAGCAATCCGACCACTGGCTATCGCTGGGCGATTCAGGACTCGGCTGGGGGCGTGCTGCGCAGCCTCAGCCCCGAGGTCTATAGCAACCCGCAAGACACAGGGCTGGTAGGCAGCGGCGGGCAGTCGACCTGGCGTTTTCAGAGCTTCGCGGCCGGTAACGGACGCTTGCGTCTGACTTATTCACAGCCATGGGCGCCGGAGGTGCCGGCGGTGGAAACCTTCGACTGCCCGATTTTGGTTAACTGATCATCGGCTGGCTGTTTTCCCTTCGAGGCCGCGCCGTACCTGATCATCCTCAGTTACTGGCTGGGGCAATGGGGGATTGCGGCGTCGGCGTTTGCGCAGCCTCGCCACGAGCAGGTTTAGATTAGATCGTTCCCACGCTCCCGCGTGGGAATGCAGCCCGTGACGCTGCGCGTCACAGAAGCGGACGCAGAGCGTCCAGTGAGGCATTCCCACGCAGAGCGTGGGAACGATCAGCGTGGGAACGATCATTGTGTGAACCCGGCGCTTTATCAGACAGGACGCGCATCACCTCGTTAACCCGGCTAAAATGCCGGCCTTTTCCACCTACACCGCTGGAACCGCCGTGAGCAAAGAATCCGATCGCCTTTTCGCCCAGCCCCTGCCTCAGGTGCCGGACTTCGCCTTCAATGAGGACGTGGTGCGGGTGTTCCCGGACATGATCAAGCGTTCTGTGCCGGGTTATCCGACCATTGTCGAGAACCTGGGCGTGCTGGCAGCACAGTTCGCCCAGCCCAACAGCGTGCTGTACGACCTGGGTTCCTCCCTCGGTGCAGTGACCCAAGCCTTGCGCCGTCACGTGCGCACCGACGGTTGCCGGGTGATCGCAGTGGATAACTCGGCGGCGATGGTCGAGCGCTGCCGCGAATACCTGAACGGGCAGGACTCGATGTTCCAGGAGCTGCTGCCGGTAGAAGTGATCGAGGGCGATATCCTCGCGCTGCAGTTCCAACCGGCCTCGGTGGTGGCGCTGAACTTCACTCTGCAATTCATTGCCCCTGAACAGCGCCTGGCGCTGCTGAGCCGTATTCGCCAGTCCTTGTTGCCGGGCGGCGCGCTGATTCTCTCGGAGAAGCTGCGCTTCGTTGACGCCCAGGAGCATGCGCTGCTCACCGACCTGCATATCGCCTTCAAACGCGCCAACGGCTACAGCGAACTGGAAATTGCCCAGAAACGCAGTGCCATTGAAAACGTAATGAAACCCGACAGCCTCGAAGAACACCGCGAACGCCTGCTGGCGGCCGGGTTCTCGAAAGTCGTGCCGTGGTTCCAGTGTCTTAACTTTGCCTCGTTGATTGCCTTGCCATGATTGATCTGTCTCCTCTCGCCCGCCGTCTGGCCGGCACCCCGTTGGCCGAATGGGCCAACGGCCTGCAAGCGCAACTGGACACCAAAATGCAAAAGGGTCACGGCGACCTGGAGCGCTGGCAGAGTGCGCTGGATGCACTGCCGAAGATTATGCCGAGCCAGATCGACTTGCTGGACGGCTTGACCCTCGACACCGACTGCGACGACGAAACCCGCGCGCAGATGCGCACCGCGCTGATGGGCCTGTGCCCGTGGCGCAAGGGGCCGTTCGACCTGTTCGGTGTACACGTCGACACAGAATGGCGCTCTGACTGGAAATGGTCACGGGTCGCCCCGCATCTGGACCTCAAGGGCAAACGGGTGCTGGATGTCGGCTGCGGCAACGGCTACTACATGTGGCGCATGCTCGGCGCCGGCGCCGACAGCGTGATCGGCGTCGATCCGAACTGGCTGTTCTTCTGTCAGTTTCAAGCGGTACAGCGTTATCTGTCAGAACCGTCGGCGTGGCATCTGCCGTTTCCCTTTGAAGACCTGCCAGCGAATCTGGAAGGCTTCGACATGGTGTTTTCCATGGGGGTGTTCTACCACCGGCGCTCGCCGATCGAGCATTTGCTGGCGCTCAAGGATTGCCTGGTAAAAGGTGGTGAGCTGGTGCTGGAGACCTTGGTGGTGGAAGGCGATGTTCATCAAGTGCTGGTACCGGAAGACCGCTACGCGCAGATGCGCAATGTCTGGTTCCTGCCGTCGGTGCCGGCACTGATGCTATGGCTGCGCCGCGCCGGGTTCAGCGATGTGCGCTGCGTGGATGTCAGTGTGACCAGTGTCGAGGAACAACGCGGGACTGAGTGGATGAAGTACCAGTCGCTGAGTGACTTCCTTGATCCCGATGATCACAGCAAAACCATTGAAGGTCTTCCAGCGCCGATGCGTGCGGTGATTGTGGCCCGCAAATAGGAATTATGGAGATCTAATGTGGGAGCGGGCTTGCTCGCGATAGCATCACTGCGGTCGTTCAGATACACCTCGGTGCCTGCATCGCGAGCAAGCCCGCTCCCACACTCGATCCTCGCTGTTTTAAAGAGTGCATTCCTGAGTTAGTCCGCCGGTTTCGCCCTGCGCGCCTTGAAAAACTCGCTCAGGACCGTGCCGCATTCTTCGGCCAGGACCCCACCTTCGAACAACACCCGATGGTTGAGAAAGTCCTGGCTGAAGAACTGCCCCTGGCTTTGCACAATCCCCGCCTTGGGCTCCAGCGCCCCATACACCACCCGCGCAATTCGCGAATGCACGATCAAACCGGCGCACATGCTGCACGGCTCCAGCGTCACGTACAGCGTGCTGCCCGGCAGACGGTAATTGCTCGCAGCCTGCGCCGCAGCACGGATCGCGACCATCTCGGCGTGTGCGCTGGGGTCGCTGCCGCTGATCGGGCAATTGAAGCCGCGACCGATGATTTCACCGTCCTGCACCAGCACCGCGCCCACTGGCACTTCACCCAGCGCGGCGCCTTCGGCGGCCAGGGCCAGGGCTTCGCGCATGAAGTCCTGATCACGGCTGCGATCAATGATTTGCGGTTGACGCATCTGGCGCATCAGGAGACCTCGATGGCGGCCATCAGACCGGTTTCCATATGGTCGATCACATGGCAGTGGAACATCCATACACCCGGATTATCCGCCACCAGCGCGACACGGGCGCGCTCGTTTTTACCCAGCAGGTAGGTGTCAGTGAAGTACGGAATGATCGTCTTGCGGTTCGAGGAAATGACCTTGAAGCTCATGCCGTGCAAATGGACCGGGTGCTGATACTGAGTCATGTTTTTCAATTCGAAAATGTAGCTTTTGCCCTTCTTGAGCGTGGCAATCGGGCGGTCGGCGCAGGTCTTGTCGGTGATGTCCCAGGCCTTGCCGTTGATCTGCCACAGACTCGGCGGTTTGCCATTGTCCACGTTCACCGAGACTGAGCCAACCCACTCGAAGTTGAAGTTGAGTTTCTCGGCGTTGGCAATGTCCGGCTCGGAGATCGGATTGGCCGGCAGCGCCGGTGGCCATTGGGTCGGGGCATCAGTGTTGGCCACCGAACGGAAAGTGCCGATACGTACCGGCCCGTTGCGCAGGGAGAGCTCTTCGCCGGCTGGCGGTGCCTTGATCGCCAGGCAGATACGCATGCCAGGTCCCAGCCAGTATTCCTTGCCCAGCGGTCGAGGCTCGATGGGGTTGCCGTCCAGCGCGTAGATCTGCGCTTCGACGCCGGGAATGTTGATCCGATAGGTCAGGGTGTTGTCGAGGTTGAGCAAACGCACCCGCGTGACCTGCCCGGCCGGGAGGTCGACCACCGCCTGCGATACGCCGTTGATGGTCGCCAGCCGGCCGGCCGTCCCGCCACGTGCAGCTTCGCGGGGAACGCTGAAGGCAACGAACGCGCCCTCTTCGTCGACGTGCCAGCTCTTCAGGCTCAGGGTCCGCTCGTACTTGAAACCGGTGGGTTCACGCTCTTCGACGATCAACGGCCCGACCAGCCCGCGGCCCAGCTCCTTGCTGCTGTTCACATGCGGGTGATACCAGAAGCTGCCGGCGTCCGGCGCACGGAATTTGTAATCGAAATATTCGCCGGGCAAGACCGGCAATTGCGAGACGTAGGGTACGCCGTCCATCTCCAGCGGCAGGCGAATGCCATGCCAATGAATGGTGGTGGCGACCGGCAAATGGTTGATGAAGCGCACCCGCAGCCACTCGCCCTGGCGCACTCGCAACTCGGTACCCGGCGCCGAGGGGCCAAAGGCCCAGGCTTCGGTTTTGTGCCCGGCAACCAGTTCGACGTCCAGGGGGGCGGCGATCAGCTCGTAGTCGTGGCCTGCATCGGCGTCAGCCATCTTCCCCAGCCAATAGCGCGACGCGCCACCAGCCCCGACGCCAACCACTACAAGACCGGCCAGACCACCGAGTATCTGTCGACGGGAAAAGGACATGAATTCAACTACCTCACGTATCAGCAGCGGGCCTGAGCCCGCAAAAAGGCGAATACGATACACCTGCAGATGAGAAACAGTAAGGGCGCAAAGGTTTGTGTCGTCTGACAGGACGCCTTCGCGGGCAAGCCACGCTCCCACACTTGATCGCATTCCCCCTTTAAGACTGCGATCTAATGTGGGAGCGTGGCTTGCCCGCGATCGGCCGCGAAGCGGTCGTAAAACCGGTGAATGCGTTCTGTCTGACAAACCGCGGTGGTAGATTTCAGGACTGCTTCGCAGCCCGGCGGGAGCAAGCCCCGCCACAAAAGCCGTTCTGCGGTTACGCCTCTAACCCCACCACCAAATGCACCACCCCACCCGCCAACACCATCACCGCCGGGACACCGGCCGCACGCAAGGCCACCGGGTCCATTTGCGTGTCATCGTGCAGCTCCACCCGCACCCGCGTCAGGGCAATTCGTTGCCGGGATTTGAGGTTATTGGCACCACCCAATGCGGCCACGACTTCTGGCTCCAACAATGAAGAGCTTTGCGGATCAATAACAACCTTGGGCTGATCCACCACCAGATCCGGTGTCAGGGCTTTCCAGAACGCCCGCTGCAATTTCTCGAACATATTCAGTTCTCCAGAACCAATGAGGTGACGACTGCCGTCTGTTGATGCCAGTGCAAGGCTTCACGCACCTGCTCGGCGCTTTCCAGGCTCAAGACCCGTTGAGCAATGGCCTGGCATTCCCTCAGGTCCACTTCGCGGATTGTCGCTTTGATCGCCGGAATCAACGGCACACTGACCGACAGTTCATCCACCCCCAGCCCCAGTAACAGCGGCACCGCCAGGGTCTCGGAGGCCAGTGCGCCGCACACCCCGACCCACTTGCCGTGGGCGTGAGCGGCTTTCACGGTGTTGGCGATCAGGCGCAGCACTGCCGGATGGAGACTGTCGGCCTGGCTGGCCAGCCGCGGATGATCACGGTCCATGGCCAGGGTGTATTGGGTCAGGTCATTGGTGCCGATGGAGAAGAAGTCCACTTCGGGAGCGAACAGATCGGCCATCAACGCCGCGGCTGGAACTTCGATCATGATGCCGAGCTTGGGCAATGCCTTGAGCCCCAGTGTCAGCGCTTCCTCTTCGAGCATCTGCCGGGCCTGGCGCAGCTCGGACAGCTGGGTGACCATCGGCAGCATGATGTGCAAACGGGCCAGCCCGGCGCAGGTCAGGATCGCTCTGAACTGCTCACGCAACAGCTCGGGACGCTCCAGGCACAGGCGAATCCCGCGCATGCCCAGGAACGGATTGGCCTCACTCTCCATCGGCACGTAGGCCAGCGGTTTGTCGCCGCCAACGTCCAGGGTGCGCACCACCAGATTGCGCTCCGTCCCCAACGCGCGGGCGATGGCACTGTAGGTGACCGCTTGTTCATCATGGCTTGGTGCACTGTTGCGCTCCAGATAGAGAAACTCCGAACGCAGCAGACCGACACCCTCACCGCCCAGCGTCACCGCCTGCTCAACCTCTGGCAGCGAAGCGACGTTGGCCGTCACCTCGAAGTGATGACCGTCACGGGTACAGGCTGCCAGTGAAGCCTGTTCGAGTTCGCGCTGACGCCGTAGCTGTTGCTGCTGACGTTTGGTCTGTAACTGTTCGATAACCGACAGATCCGGGTCCAGGTGTAGCTCGCCCTTGTCGGCATCGAGCAAGACTTGAGTGCCGCTGGCAAGCTGCAGCACTTGCGCCGGTAACCCGCACAAGGCCGGCAGGCCAAAGGCCCGGGCGAGAATCGCCACATGACTGGTGGCGCCGCCGCCCACGGTGACAAAGCCCAGCACCTTGCCGGTATCAAGGCCTGCGGTCTGCGAAGGCGTCAGTTGTTCGGCGATCAGGATCGCCTGCTCCGGCAAGACCCAGGCGTTGTCTTGCACACCGAGAATCAGTTTGAGCACCCGCTGGCCAACGTCCGCCAGGTCCAGAGCGCGCTCGGCCAGTAATGGACTGCCCAGGCTTTTGAACAGCTGCGAAGTCGTCTCGGTCGAACTGCGCCAGGCGAACGCGGCGCTTTTCCCTTCAGCGATCAAGGCGTGGGCCTGCTCCAGCAAGCCTGGGTCTTCCAGCAATTCCTGATGCGCCTTGAAAATCTCCGCTTGCGCACTGCCTGTCGCGTTGTCGCGCAAGCGTTGCAATGCTTGCGCAGACTGGAGCAATGCACGCTCCAGAAG
Source organism: Pseudomonas sp. GW821-FHT04C07 (assembly GCF_059420325.1). Taxonomy (NCBI): domain Bacteria; kingdom Pseudomonadati; phylum Pseudomonadota; class Gammaproteobacteria; order Pseudomonadales; family Pseudomonadaceae; genus Pseudomonas; species Pseudomonas sp. GW821-FHT04C07. The sequence continues at coordinate 245,272 of NZ_JBWKTM010000003.1, read as the reverse complement.
CCTGCGCTCTTCGGCTTGATCCGAGCCTGCCTCAACCACTTCAAGGGTCTGCTCCGCCACTTGGACGACCTGCCCGAACGCCGAGCCCGGCGAGGCACAGACGCCACGCAACAGCTTCGCCGAAGACGCTTCAACCAGCGCAACCGGCTCACTCATCGCCACCGCAACGATCGTTTCACCACAACCCGCCGCCAGCAACTCGGCAAGGGTCTTGATCGCCAGCTCGGCATCCTCGCCCGCCGCACTGACCTGCAAGGTATCGCCCTGCGCAGTCTGCAACGCCATGATCGCCACCAGGGATTTGGCGTTGGCACTGGCCTGTTGTTTATGCAGACAAATGCTCGCCGAAAACCCCTTCGCCGCCTGAGCAAATACCGCCGCAGGACGTGCATGCAAACCGTTCAGGTTGGGCAGGGTCAGCGGTTTGGAGAACCGCGCTTCGCCCTCTGGCGCCACCACAGCATCCGAGGCCTGATCGCCCGGACTCAGACGCAACAACGGCTGACCGCTCTCGACCAAACCCGTGTCCGACGTCAGTGCCGTAAAGGGCTCAGCGCTGACCACCAGCATCAAGGTCAGCAGGCTGCGGGCATGCAAGCCAACGTAGTCGGCGTCGAACACGATCAATGCCTGCCCGGCCTCAACCCGCTGGCCCTCTTCCACCAACCGTTTGAAACCCTTGCCGGCAAGGTTCACCGTGTCCAGACCAATGTGCATCAACACCTGCACACCGCTGTCGTCGGTGATGCTGACCGCATGGCCACTCTGTTGCACATTGCTGACCACCCCGGCCAGCGGCGCGCAGAGGGTTTGCGACGTCGGATCGATGCACAGGCCGTCACCGATCAGACGGCTGGAAAACACCGGGTCCGGCACTTGATCGAGCGGCATCAGCACCCCGGACAAGGGCGCTAGCAGTTGCAAATGTTGGGTTGTGGCCATGACTTCACCTGCTGTTTTGTTCTTTTAAGTGCTGATGGAGCACGCGCCCCGACAGCATCGCTTATTTCCACCAGTACTCGACCTGCAAACCGACATTCGAGCCATGCAACGCCGTACCGAAAGCGCCGGTATCGGACAATGCCGAACCCGCCGCCAATTCGTTCGCCGCGCGTTTGGCTGCTTCGTTCCAGCTGGCATAGGTGTAATACAGGCGCACTTCCGGGCGCGCCCAGAAATCCGGGCCCTTGGGCGACCAGGTCGGGGCGAAGGTGAACTTGCTCAATTTACGCGTGCCGCCGGGGGCCTCGACCTGATCGTGACCGAGTTCGGTGACCAGTTTGAACTGTTCAGTGATGGCATAGGCCGGACGAATGCCGAGGGAAATCCAGTTCTGATCGTTGCCGTCCGGGCGAATGTCTTTCTGATAGACCGCTTCGACCTGGCCACCGAAGCGCGGTGTCACTTGCCAGTCGAAGAATTCCACCACACGGTAGCTCTTGTTGCTGTCGTCGAGGCCGACATTGCCGGTATAGCCCAACCCGGTGCCAGGACCTTCGCCGTACTGGAATGCCAGTTTGTTCTTGCCGCCCAAAAAGTCTTTCTGCACATGCTGGGTGGTAATCGCCCAGCCACTGTGAGCGTCGCGACTGCCCGGTTTGTCGATGTAGCTCAGGCCGAACTCCAGCTCACCACCGGGGTTGGTCTTGAACCCGGCGACGTTGAAGTCGTGCCGGCTGATGTAGTCCTTCTGGAACAGGTTGTCCTTGCGCGAGAAGGCGTAGCTGTACTTCAGATCGCCGATCAGTACGTCCTCGACCCCACCGCCCGTGGCGCTCTGGTTCCAGTAGTAGAAGTCGGAAATATGGATGTCATTACGCTTGTAGTAACGCCGACCGGCCCACAACGAACCGCCGTTCAGGCTGGGCATCTTCGACCACTGGGCGTACATCTGCGGCATGCGCACCGAGCCGTTGTCGCCCTCGAACGTCAGGCTGCGATCGTATTGGTTAAACAGCGACGCCATGCCATCGACGCTGAGCACCGAACCGTCGTCGAGGGTAAACAAGTCCTGACGCAACTCCAGCTCAGCGTACTGCTCGCATTCGTTGCCGAGCCGGTATTTCGACTGCGCGCCGGGCAATTGAAAGCACGACTGCGAACTGCTGTTGACCGAGGTCCCCACGCCGCTGCGCAAGTAACCGGCGAACTCCAGGGCCTGGGCCGAGAACGGCAATGCCAGGCACACGCACGATGCTGCAAGGCTGCGATTTATGGTTGTTTTCATGAGCCACCCCATTATTTTTATTGTGTTTGCTCTGCAAAAGCGGCGCGCAACACTCCCCCGCTCGGCGCTCTGCGAGTTGTTTGAAACAGTGCTTGTCAGTGGTCGGTCAGGTGCAGGACGAACGACTCGTAAGGCCGCAAGAAGAGCTGTCGGCTGCGCGTTGGGCAGTCGCCATAGTTACTGATCACCAGGCGCTGCCCCATCCCGTCAGTGATCACCCCTTCCGGCAAATCAACTTCGCAGGCCGCGGCATAGAAGTTGTTCACCACCAGCAAGCGTTCACCGTCACCTTCGCGCAGGTAGACCCAGACCTGGGTGTGGTCGGCCAGGAGCTGGCGATACACGCCGTCCTGAATCAGCGACTCGGTGCGGCGCAAAGCGATCAGTTGGCGGTAGTGATGCAGCACCGACGCCGGGTCGTCGAACTGCTGTTCGACGTTGATCAGCGCCGCGTTTTCCGGCACGCCGATCCAGGGCTCGGCAGTGCTGAAACCGGCGTGGGCTTGAGCGTTCCATTGCATCGGCGTGCGGCTGTTGTCGCGGGACTTCTGCGTGATCGCCGCCATGTTTTCAGCCTCGGATTCACCGGCCTCACGCTTGAGGCGATAGATGTTCAGCGTCTCGACATCGCGGTACTGCTCAATGTGCTCGAAGCCCGGATTGGTCATGCCCAGCTCTTCACCCTGATACACAAAAGGCGTGCCCTGAAGGAAGTGCAGCGCGGTGCCGAGCATCTTCGCCGAGACCACTCGGTGTTCACCGTCATCACCAAAACGCGAGACCACCCGCGGTTGATCGTGGTTACACCAGAACAGTGCATTCCAGCCACCGCCGGCCTGCATGCCGGTCTGCCAATCGGAGAGGATGCGTTTGAGATCGAGGAAATCGAAATCGGCGCGTATCCATTTCTGCTGGTTCGGGTAATCGACTTTCAAATGGTGAAAGTTGAAGGTCATCGACAACTCGTTCGAGTCGGGACGCGAATAACGAATGCAGTGTTCGAGGCTGGTGGAGGACATCTCACCAACATTGATCAGGTCGCTACCTTCGAAGACTTCGCGGTGCATTTCCTGCAAATAGTCGTGGACGTTCGGGCCATCGGTATAGAAGCGTCGACCGTCACTGTTGTCCTCGGGAAAGTCCGCCGGTTTCGAGATCAGATTGATCACGTCCAGACGGAACCCGCCGACGCCCTTGTCACGCCAGAAGCACATCATTTTGAACACTTCAGCACGCACCTGCGGGTTGTCCCAGTTCAGATCCGCCTGGGTGTGGTCGAACAGATGCAGATAGTACTGACCGGTTTGTGCCTCGTATTCCCAGGCCGAACCGCCGAACTTGGATTCCCAGTTGTTCGGCTGATCGCGCCAGATATAAAAGTCGCGGTACGGATTATCGAGACTGCTGCGGGCCTGCTGGAACCACGTGTGTTCGATGGAGGTGTGGTTGACCACGATATCGAGCATCAACTTGATACCGCGTTTGCCCGCCTCGGCAATCAACAGCTCACAGTCAGTCATGGTCCCGTAGCTCGGGTCGATGGCGTAGTAATCGCTGATGTCGTAACCGTTGTCGCGCTGTGGCGAACGCAGGAACGGCGTGATCCACAGGCAGTCGACGCCCAACCATTTCAGGTAATCGAGCTTGGCGACCACACCGAGCAAATCGCCCGTAGCGTTGCCTGCGTGGCTGTGAAAACTCTTCGGGTAGATCTGGTAGATCACCGAACGCTGCCAGTTCTGCATTGCGTATTCCTTCATTTAGTTTTGCGGTGGCAGGTCAGGCCCCATCGCGGGCAAGCCTCGCTCCTACGGGAGACCGATCGCCCCCAAAATTTGCGGATCACCGCATCCCCCTTCTGGAGCGAGCTTGCTCGCGATAGCGATCCATCAGGCGACTCGATACCCAGGCCGGACGATCTTCATGCTCAAGCCACAGGTCAGCACGAACGGCACCACCATCGCGATCACCATGCCGATCACAAACATCGGAATGAATTGCGGAATGATCGAAATGAACCCTGGCAGCCCGCCGACGCCAATCGCCGAGGCCTGGACCTTGTTCAGAGAAAGAAAGATGCCGCCCAGCGCCGAACCGGTCAGGGCGGCGTAGAACGGAAATTTGTAGCGCAGGTTGACGCCGAACATCGCCGGCTCAGTGATACCGAAGTAGGCGGAAATCGCCGAGGTCGAGGCCATGCTCCGATCCCGCGCATTACGGCTCATGTAGAACACCGCCAGCGCCGAACTGCCCTGGGCCAGGTTGGACATGACGATCATCGGCCAGATGAAGGTGCCGCCCTGGGTCGAGATCAACTGCAGGTCCACGGCGAGGAACATATGGTGCATGCCAGTGATCACCAGCGGTGCATAGAGCAGACCGAAAATCGCCCCGCCGACCATCGGCGCCAGATCGAACAGGGTGACCACGCCTTCGGTGATGAGGATCCCCAGATGCCGCGTGACCGGGCCAATCACGGCCAGCGCCAACACGCCAGTCACCACGATGGTGGTGATCGGCACGACAAGCAGCTGAATAGCGTTCGGGATACGCGCTCGCAGCCATTTTTCGAGGGTGCTCATCACCCACGCCGCCAGCAGAATCGGCAGGATCTGCCCCTGGTAACCGACTTTCTCGATCTGGAACCAACCGAATATGTCGAAGTACGGCAGGCTCTGGCCGTCCAGCCCCGCTACCGCCTTGCCATAGTTCCAGGCATTGAGCAGATCGGGGTGCACCAGCATCAGGCCCAGGACGATGCCGAGGATCTCGCTGCCACCAAAACGCTTGGCCGCCGACCAGCCCACCAGCGCCGGCAGGAACACGAACGAGGTGTTGGCCATCAGATTGATCAGGCTCCACACGCCGTCCAGCGTCGGGTAAGCCTCAAGCAGGGTCTTGCCCTCGATGAACATGCCCTTGGCACCGATCAGGTTGTTCACCCCCATCAGCAGGCCGGCAATGATCAGTGCCGGGAGAATCGGCATGAACACATCGGAGAACACTCGCACCAGCCGCTGCATGGCGTTGGTCTTGTCAGCACCCTTCTGTTTCACATCCGCGATGGTCGACGCCGCAAGACCGGTCTGCTGACGCAGGGCCGCGTAAACCTTTTCCACTTCGCCGGGACCGATGACGACCTGAAACAGGCCACCGGTAAAGAACGAGCCTTTGACCAGATCGATCTGGTTCAGCGTCGCGCTGTCGACCCGACTCGGGTCTTTGAGCGCCAGCCGCAGTCGGGTGACACAGTGCGCAGCTTGTTCGAGGTTGTCTGCACCACCGAGGCTCTGAAGGATCTCGCTGGCGATATTCGGATAATCGTGGCTCATGCTTTTTCTTCCACTTGGATTCTTGTTATTGGAGAGCGCTATTGGCAGCACGCCGAAGTGAAAAGTACTCGTCTGTACGAGTTAAAGCAACAACTCGTACAGACGAGTTACAATTTGTTTATCCTGAACCCGACCAGCGGTGAGTTTTCCTGTGCGATCCATCTACATGGACAAACCCCAACTCTGCCCTTAAGGTTCCAGACCTTGAGCGCAGCGGGCACAGAGCCATCCCATGAGTAAATACAACCAGATCTACACCGATCTGCTTGCCAGCATCACCACCGAACGTCTGGAACGTGGCGCGCGGCTGCCCTCTGAAACCGAATTGATGGACAGCTACCAGGCCAGTCGCGGCACTGTGCGCAAGGCCATAGAGCAACTTCAGGAACGCGGCTTCGCCCAGAAAATCCACGGCAAAGGCACCTTTGTTCTGTCACCCAACCCGATCGAATTCCAATTGGGCGGAATTGTCAGTTTCCAGGAAACCTACCCGCGGCTGGGCAACGACGTCAGCACCGAGGTGGTCGAGTTCAGCCAGTTCCCCCTCGAAGGCGCCCTGCTCGAACACATCCAGGCGCAAGAAGGCAGCCTGATCACCCGTATCAAGCGCGTACGCCGAATCGACGGCAAGCGAGTGATCCTCGACATCAACCACTTTGTCGCCGATGTGATCCCAGGCCTGAATCGCGAGATCGCCGAGCACTCGATCTACGCCTTCATCGAGCAAACCCTGCAACTGCAAATCAGCTATGCCCAGCGGACCATCGAAGCGGTACCGCGTAGCAAGGATGACCAACAACACCTGGATCTTGAGGGCCAGAGCCATGTCATCGTGGTCAGCAACCAGACCTTTCTGCAGGACGGTCGCCAGTTCGAGTACACCGAATCACGGCATACACTGGACAAGTTCTACTTCTCGGACGTTGCGCGGCGCTGAGAGGGGAGCGTCAAACCAGCGCCTGCCACTCGGCGCTCAGGGCCACAACCCGGCGTGACTCCTTGACGAGATTGACGCTTTGCGCGATCCGGGCGACGTCGATCACCGGTTGTTCGAGGCTGTAGCCGCCCTTTGCATCCAGCCAGCTCAATACCTCAGCCAGGTGCCAGACGGATGTCTTGCCCTCATGAACGGCCAACGGGAAGCTGTTGGAATGGGTCAGCATCAGTTTGCGCATGTTCTGCCGCGAAACGCCGACGATGTCGGCAATATCCGTCAGACCGACGAAGTCCGGTGCCACCTCCACCAGACGAGCGTCAGGAATGATGCGCTTGACGTCCATCAGTGCGCTCAACAGCGCCGTTTCCGCAGTCGCGGCCTCACGGGTGAACGCCAAGGCCAACCGGCCCGGCAATCCGATACCGACCAACGCATCATCGCAGCCTGCCGCGTATAGACGTTCGACCAACTGGTCGGGATCGCAATCGCACTGCGCGAGCTGATACTTGAGGGTGAAAATGTAGTCCATTGATTTACTCCTTGAGTCGAGGTGCTGATTTCCCGTCAATCACCTGCTGCGTCGTACAGTTATCAACCACCCGCCGTAGCGCCCTCGCGTGATTGAACGAGTTTCTCGGTGTGCTGCACACGCTGGTAATACAGAATTCACCACAGCGGCAAAGGTCATGTCTGAAAGGGCAGTAGATCTTTCCCCAGGCGTGGCTGCCACCGACTTCTATCCGCCAGCCTTGTTCTTCGGCATGACGCAGGGCCATTTCGATTTCTTTTTCAGGGTGAGATGCACGAGCCATCCATAGCCTCCAGTCTCGTCAAGAACTGCAAGGTTGTCAAATGACAACCAACCAAAATCCACCGCCCCTTTCCCGAAACTTGAGCTGCCAAGGCCGCTCGGACAGGGCTGGAAGATTATCTGGAGAGCGTACAGACGAGACTGATAGCAGGCTTGGCCTATGTCTTTCAGAGTATTGCGAAGGGTTTTTACAGCAGCTGAAACGCCAGCGGCGATCGACACCAAGGTGCCGATCGCCGCTGTTTAAACGCGCAGATCACAGGCCGATGAGCCGGTCTGAATCATTCCCACTCGATGGTCGCAGGCGGCTTGCTCGACACGTCGTAAGTGACGCGGGAGATGCCTTCGATTTCATTGATGATCCGGCCGCTGACGGTTTCCAGCAGCTCGTAAGGCAGGTGCGCCCAACGTGCGGTCATGAAGTCGATGGTTTCTACTGCACGCAGGGCCACGACCCAGGCGTAACGACGGCCGTCGCCGACCACGCCTACCGATTTCACCGGCTGGAACACTACGAAGGCCTGGCTGACTTTGTGGTACCAGTCGGCCTTGCGCAGCTCTTCGATGAAGATATGGTCCGCGCGACGCAGCAGGTCGGCGTATTCCTTCTTCACTTCACCCAGGATCCGCACGCCCAGGCCCGGGCCCGGGAACGGGTGACGGTAGACCATGTCGTACGGCAGGCCGAGTTCCAGGCCCAGACGACGGACTTCGTCCTTGAACAGCTCGCGCAGGGGTTCAACCAGCTTGAGGTTCATTTCGTCCGGCAGGCCACCCACGTTGTGGTGCGACTTGATCACGTGAGCCTTGCCGCTTTTCGCGCCAGCCGACTCGATCACGTCCGGGTAGATGGTGCCCTGGGCCAGGTACTTGATGTTGTCCAGCTTGTTGGACTGGGCATCGAACACGTCAATGAACGTACGGCCGATGATCTTGCGTTTCTTCTCAGGGTCCGACTCGCCGGCCAGGTTGTTCAGGAACTGCTCTTCAGCGTTGGCGCGAATCACTTTGACGCCCATGTTCTCGGCGAACATGGCCATCACTTGCTCACCTTCGTGCAGACGCAGCAGGCCGTTGTCGACGAAGACGCAGGTCAGTTGGTTGCCAATGGCTTTGTGCAACAGCGCGGCAACCACCGAGGAATCCACACCACCGGACAGGCCGAGCAGCACGTTGTCGGTGCCAACCTGGGCACGGATTTGCGCGATGGCGTCATCAGCGATGTGCGACGGCGTCCACAGGGCTTCGCAGCCGCAGATGTCGAGGATGAAACGCGAAAGGATGCGACCGCCCTGCTTGGTGTGGGTCACTTCCGGGTGGAACTGCACGCCGTAGTAGCCGCGGGTGTCGTCGGCCATGCCGGCGATCGGGCAGCTCGGGGTGCTGGCCAGAATGTGGAAGCCTTTCGGGATTTCGGTAACTTTGTCGCCGTGGCTCATCCACACATCGAGACCGAAGACGCCATCGGCATCGACATGGTCTTCGATGCCGTCCAGGACGCGGCTCTTGCCGACCACGTCGACACGGGCGTAACCGAACTCACGCAGCTCGGAACCTTCAACACGGCCGCCCAGTTGCTCGGCCATGGTCTGCATGCCGTAGCAGATACCGAAAACCGGTACGCCGAGGTCCCAGACCGCTTGTGGCGCGCGTGGGCTGTCGGCTTCGTGCACGGACTCCGGGCCGCCGGCGAGGATGATCCCGCGCGGCGCGAATTCGCGGATCGCTTCGTCGTCCATGTCGAACGGATGCAGCTCGCAGTAAACGCCGATTTCACGCACGCGGCGGGCGATCAGCTGGGTGTACTGGGAACCGAAGTCGAGGATCAGGATGCGGTGAGCGTGAATGTCGAGGGCCATGATTCAGTCTCGTCTAAGTAATTCAAAAACAGTCTTGATTCAGAAACAACTCGGGGCTGAAAACAGCCCCGGTTACTTAACGTTTTGCTGGAAGCATCAACCTACGCGGTAGTTTGGCGCTTCTTTGGTGATCTGCACGTCGTGGACATGCGATTCAGCCATGCCAGCGCCAGTGATGCGCACGAACTCTGGCTTGGTACGCATCTCTTCGATGTTGGCGCTACCGGTATAACCCATGGAAGAACGCAGGCCGCCCATCAGCTGGTGGATGATGGCGCTCAGGGTGCCCTTGTACGGAACACGCCCTTCGATGCCTTCCGGAACCAGCTTCTCGGCACCCGCGGAGGAGTCCTGGAAGTAACGGTCGGAGGAGCCTTGAGCCTGGGACATGGCGCCCAGCGAACCCATGCCACGGTATGCCTTGTACGAACGGCCCTGGAACAGTTCGATCTCGCCTGGAGCTTCTTCGGTACCGGCGAACATCGAGCCCATCATCACGCAGGAAGCACCGGCAACGATGGCCTTGGACAGGTCACCGGAGAAACGGATGCCGCCGTCGGCGATCAGAGGGACGCCAGTGCCTTCAAGGGCAGCGGCGACGTTGGCGATGGCGCTGATTTGCGGCACACCAACACCGGCAACGATACGCGTGGTGCAGATCGAGCCAGGGCCGATACCGACCTTGACCGCGTCAGCGCCGGCTTCGGCCAGGGCCTTGGCAGCAGCGCCGGTGGCAATGTTGCCGCCGATCACCTGGACTTCAGGGAAGTTCTCTTTGACCCAGCGAACGCGGTCGATCACGCCTTTGGAGTGACCGTGGGCGGTATCGACCACTACCACGTCAACGCCGGCAGCAACCAGTGCCGCGACGCGATCGCCGGTGTCTTTACCGGTACCGACCGCAGCGCCGACACGCAGACGACCCTGGTCGTCCTTGCTGGCCAGCGGGTAGGCCTTGGCTTTTTCGATGTCTTTGACGGTCATCATGCCTTTGAGGGCAAACTTGCCGTCGACGATCAGGACTTTTTCCAGGCGGTGCTTGTGCAGCAGCTCGCGGACTTCGTTCTTGTTGGCGCCTTCGCGAACGGTGACCAGACGCTCTTTCGGCGTCATGACTTCACGAACGGTAGCTTCCAGACGGGTTTCGAAACGCACGTCACGGGAGGTGACGATGCCGACCAGGTCGCCATCGTGCAGCACCGGAACGCCGGAAATGTTGTGCATGCGGGTCAGTTCGAACAGATCACGTACCGTGGCGTCAGCCTCGATGGTGATCGGGTCCTTGACCACGCCGGCTTCGAACTTCTTGACCTTGCGCACTTCGGCAGCTTGCTGCTCGACGGTCATGTTCTTGTGAATGATGCCGATGCCGCCTTCCTGAGCCATGGCAATTGCCAGACGGGCTTCAGTGACGGTGTCCATAGCGGCGGAAACCAGTGGAATATTCAGCTCGATGCCACGGGTAAGACGGGTTTTGAGACTGACTTCGTTAGGAAGAACCTCGGAATAACCGGGCACTAAGAGAATGTCGTCGAAGGTCAGAGCTTCTTGGCTGATACGCAGCATCGCGGGGGCTCCCGAGCGGGAAAATGGAAGCGCGCCATTATACTCAGACACCCCCTTCGGCTCAATGTAAAACTCTGCCTATTATCGGCGGGGTGATGGGAGGGTCATTTGAAGACCGCAGCGTCTGCATCGCGAGCAAGCTTCGCTCCTGCAGGAGCGACGTTGTTCTAACCTGGTTAAAGCTCGACCTTGACCCAGGTCACCGGCTGATCAAGCCATTCGGCAAACTCATCGAGAAAGCTCTGTTTGAATCCCGCTTCGGCCCAGTTATTAAAGATGAAGCCCAGATTGGAAAAACCGCATTCCTGCAAAAACAGAAAGCCGTTGATGTCGTCTTCATGGCCACATTCCGGGCAGGTGAAGTTATCCGTGCGTCCGGGCATCCAGTCTTCCAGGCTGTCGAACAGGGCTTCACCCACTTCTTTTCGGCACTCAGCGCAGCCAGCTTCTTCGAGAAAGCCTTTGGCCGGTGTATAGATGCAGCGCTTGGTGATGATCTCCAGACCATTCACCGGCTCACCGAAAGGTAACGCCTCAGGGTGCAGCACCACGCTGCAAGCCCCCGCCGCAATCGCATGGGCCATGCGGTTGCCCGTACGACCGCAGGTGGTCAGTTCTTCTTCGATGATGTTCTTGCGCACCAGCCAACGCACGATCGCCCGCGCTCGGGGTTCGTGCACCGGCAGTGTGGAAATTTTCGGGACGATGATGCTTTGGGAGTTCATGGTGGGGCCTGAAGCGTTGAATGAGATTTTCGCGTTGTCCGGTCAGCCGTCTCGCCGGCAAGTCTCCTGCATGAATCGATAAATCTGCAGGAGCAAGGCTTGCCCGCGAATGGATCTGGCGGCCGGCAGCTTAATCCCTGACACCATCAGGTCAAGTACTCAGATAACGAGTGATCAAGGCAATGCCACTGGCCAGTACCAGCCAGGTCACCAGCCGCACAAAGGCGTCCCGGGACAGCTTCATGGTCAATCGGCGACCGATCAACAGCCCCAGCGCCATTGCTGGCAGTAAACACAGAGCCAACAACAGTAAGGGTAGTTCGGCATACACACCCGCGAGCGTAAACAGACTCAAACGCACCACCGTGCTGCAACTGATCAGCGCACTCTGGGTCGCCCGCGCGGCATCCTTCGGCAAACGGCTGTTCAAATAGATCGCATATAAAAAGCCGCCACTGCCAAACAACGCACCAAACAACCCGCCTACCGTGCCCATCGGGATCGACCACCCGGCAGCAAGCTGGGCGGGACGGATTTTCACCGACAGGCTGTAGATCGCATAAGCACTGATAAACAGCCCCATGAGCAGCAACAACACGTCGGCTTTGAGATTGAGCAAAAAAATCACCCCCAAGGTGCAACCCACGGCCATGCACGGCAGCAGCCTCAGTAACTCAGGCTTGACCACATTGCGTCGTGAAGGCAACAAATTGCCAAACGCCGCGACAAAATCCAGCAACACCAGCAGCGGCACAATCTTCGACAGCGGCATGAACAGAATCAATATCGGTCCCGCCACTAGCGCCGTGCCGAAGCCGGCGATGCCGAACACGATATAGGCCAGGGCTATGCCCAGCTCGATCACCAGCCATTCCACCGCGCCGAACGGCCATTGATTTAACAGTGCGACAACACTCATTGGTACGACTTCCTTGATCCTTTTCAGGATGACTTGTAGCAGCTGGCGCAGCCTGCGTCCGGCCGCGCAGCGGTCGTAAAACCTGAATCCCCGTTACTAAATCAAGACCGAGGTGTCCGAATTGCGACCACTGCGCGGCCGGACGCAGGATCGCGCGATCCCATAGAGTCGTGGAGATTGACCGCCGAATGCCTTTATCATGCGCCCCATGATTAAAGACCCCTTTGCAAGACTCGGCCTCGACCGCGAAGTCCTGACTGTCAGCCAACTCAACGGCCGGGCACGGGTGTTGCTGGAAGATGTGTTCAGCAACATCTGGGTCGAAGGCGAAATCTCCAACCTCGCCCGCCCGGCCTCCGGTCACGTGTATTTCACCCTCAAGGACAGCGGTGCCCAGGTGCGTTGCGCGCTGTTCCGGCAGAATGCCGCGCGGGTTCGTCAGGTGTTGAAGGACGGCCTGGCGGTCAAGGTGCGCGGCAAGGTTTCGTTGTTCGAAGGCCGTGGCGACTATCAACTGATTCTCGACACCGTGGAGCCTGCCGGCGATGGCGCGCTGCGTCTGGCCTTCGATGCACTGAAGGAAAAACTCAGTGCCGAAGGCCTGTTCAGCGCCGAACGAAAAGTGCCGCTGCCTGCCCATCCACAACGCATCGGTATCATCAGCTCACCAACCGGCGCGGTGATACGCGACATCATCAGCGTGTTCCGCCGCCGTGCCCCGCAAGTCCGGCTGACCCTGATCCCGACTGCCGTGCAGGGCCGTGAAGCCACGGCGCAGATCGTCCGCGCCCTGCAGCTGGCCGACGCCCGCGGCTTCGATGCACTGATCCTGGCGCGCGGCGGCGGTTCGCTGGAAGACCTTTGGTGTTTCAACGAAGAAGCCGTCGCCCGTGCGGTGGATGCCTGCGTGACACCCATTGTCAGCGCCGTGGGCCATGAAACCGATGTGTCGATCAGCGACTTCGTCGCCGACGTCCGTGCGCCAACGCCTTCCGCCGCCGCCGAATTGCTGGCACCGGATTCCAGCGATCTACAACGCCGGGTCGAAAGCCTGCACCGCCGCCTGGTGATGCGTATTCGCGATCGGCTGATGCGCGACCGCCTGCGCCTGGAAGGCATGGCGCGTCGCTTGCGTCATCCCGGCGAACGCCTGCGCCAGCAAGCGCAACGTCTGGATGACCTGGACATGCGCATGCGCCGCGCTTTCGAGCGCAGCCTCAATATCCGTCGCGAGCGGCTGATCCGCCTGGAAACCCGCCTCGCCGGGCAGCATCCCGGTCGGCAGTTGGCCATGCTGCGCCAACGCCTCGAAAGCCTCGCCGAACGCTTGCCGCGTGCGATGCGCGAAGGTTTGAAGACCCGTCGCCTGCAACTGCAAAGCCAGATGCAAACGCTGCATGTGGTCAGCCCGCTGGCGACCCTCAGCCGTGGTTACAGCATATTGCTGGACGAGCGCGGCCAGGCCATTCGCAGCGCCGCACAGACCCACACCGGTCAGCGCCTGAAGGCCAGGCTCGGCGAAGGTGAATTGCAGGTGCGCGTCGAAGACAATCACCTGACGCCTGTCACCCTTTCTTTACTGGATTGATCCATGCTGCGTTTTCTTGGCTCTCTGCTGTTACTTTGCTTGTCTTTCAACGCCCATGCAGACAGTTACATCACCCGTCTGCTGAACAAACCGGTGCCCGGTGGCGTCGCAGTCGTCGATCTCGGTCCTTCGGCTCAAGTGCCAAAAGCCAGCTATCAGGACAAACCGTTGCTGGTGATCAAGGAACAGAACAACTGGCTGGCGATTGTTGGCGTGCCTTTGACGGCCAAACCGGGCAGCCAGCAGATCAGCGCGGGCGGCCGCAGCCTGAGTTTCACCGTCGGCAACAAGCACTACCCGGAACAGCGCATCACCCTGAAAAACCAGCGGCAGGTCAATCCAAACCCGGCGGATCTGAAACGCATCGACGCTGAATTGGCCGAACAGATTCGCGCCTACCGCAGCTTCAGTCCGAACACACCGAGCAACCTGTTACTGGACAAACCGGTCGATGGCCCGCTTTCCAGCAAGTTTGGTGTGCGCCGTTTCTTCAACGGCGAGGAACGCAATCCCCACGCCGGGCTGGACTTCGCCGTGCCCGCTGGCACACCGATCAAAACCCCGGCCGCCGGCAAGGTGATCCTGATCGGCAACTATTTCTTCAATGGCAATACAGTGTTCGTTGACCACGGCCAGGGCTTTATCAGCATGTTCTGCCATATGTCTAAAATCGACGTGAAGGTAGGCCAGCAACTGGCCCGCAGTAGCGTGGTTGGCAAAGTCGGCTCCACCGGCCGGGCGACTGGACCACATATGCATTGGAACGTAAGTTTGAATGACACCCGGGTTGATCCGGCGATCTTTATCGGTGCCTTCCAGCCGTAATCGCCGCCGATTCAGGGATCGTTCCCACGCAGAGCGCAGGAACGATCATTGCTGACCTTTTAACATCAACGCAATTAATCCAACAACAAGAACAATTTAGCGCCACAAAATCTCGAAACATGCCTCAAAAACAGAAATTATCTCAATTTTTTTCACCAGCTTGCCATCCTTCACACCAATGGTTAGGGTTGAAGGCATGAAAACCTCTCACACCCTCATTCAGCGTCGTCAACACCGCAGCCTCTGCCTCGTCAGTGCACGACTGCCAGGGTGAATCGCGGTGCCTCGTCCCCTGCTTCATCCATAGAAAATTTGATTCAACGGCAGGCCGCCTCTTTTCGGCCAACTCAATAAGGATTTCCTGATGACCATGCTCAAAGACCCGTCTTCGAAATACCGCGCGTTCCCTACCATCAACTTGCCGGACCGCACCTGGCCATCGAAAACCATCACCGCCGCGCCGATCTGGTGCAGCTCCGACTTGCGCGACGGCAACCAGTCGTTGATCGAGCCGATGGACGCGGTCAAGAAGCTGCGCTTCTGGAAAACCCTGGTCGCCGTTGGCGTGAAAGAAATCGAAGCCTCCTTCCCTGCCGCTTCGCAAACCGATTTCGACTTCGTACGGACCCTCATCGAAGGTAACCACATCCCGGACGACACCACCATCCAGGTGCTGACCCAAGGCCGTGAAGACCTGATCGAGCGCACGTTCGAATCCCTGCGCGGCGCGAAAAAAGCCATCGTTCACTTGTACAACGCCACCAGCCCATCCTTCCGCAAGATTGTCTTCAATCAGGACAAGGAAGGGATCAAGGCAATCGCCGTGAACGCCGCCAAGCTGTTCGTCAAATACGCAGCCCGGCAGCCGGAAACCCAGTGGACCTTCGAATACTCGCCAGAGACCTTCAGCGCCACCGAGCTGGAGTTCTCCAAGGAAGTCTGCGACGCCGTGATCGAGGTCTGGAACCCGACGCCTGAAAACAAGGTGATCCTCAACCTGCCTGCCACCGTCGAATGCGCGACCCCGAACATCTATGCCGACCAGATCGAGTGGTTCGGTCGTCACATCCACCGCCGTGACAGCGTGGTGATCAGCCTGCACACCCACAACGACCGTGGCACTGGCGTTGCCGCCACCGAGCTGGGTCTGATGGCTGGTGCCGATCGCGTCGAAGGCTGCCTGTTCGGCAACGGTGAGCGTACCGGTAACGTCGACCTGGTGACTGTGGCGTTGAACCTCTACACCCAGGGCGTCGATCCCGAGCTGGACTTCTCCGACATCGACGGCGTGCGCAAAGTCGTTGAAGAGTGCAACCAGATCCCCGTGCACCCGCGTCACCCGTATGTCGGCGACCTGGTTCACACCGCATTCTCCGGCTCGCACCAGGACGCTATCCGCAAAGGCTTCACTCAACAAAAACCGGACACCCTCTGGGAAGTGCCGTACTTGCCGATCGACCCGGCCGACATCGGTCGCAGCTACGAGGCGGTGATCCGCGTCAACAGCCAGTCGGGCAAAGGCGGTATCGCTTACTTGCTGGAACAGGAATACGGGATCAACTTGCCGCGTCGCATGCAGATCGAGTTCAGCCAGGTGGTACAGCGTGAAACCGACCGCCTGGGCCTTGAAATGACTGCCCAGCAGATCCATGCCTTGCTCCACAGCGAGTACTTGCAGGCCAACCTGCCTTACGCGCTGGTCAGCCATCGTTTGCAGGAAGAGAACGGCCACAGCACAGTCGAGATCGAGGTTCACTGCGACGGAGAAACCCAACATTGGCGCGGCAAGGGTAATGGCGCCCTGGAAGCCCTGGTGGCCGGTCTGCCGATTGCCGTGGAGATCATGGACTACAACGAACACGCTATCGGCGCGGGCACCAATGCCAAGGCTGCGGCCTACATTGAACTGCGCGTGAACGGCGAACGTGCAGTACACGGTGTGGGCATCGATGAAAACATCACCACTGCCAGCTTCAAGGCCCTGTTCAGCGCGCTGAACCGCTCCCTGAGCCAGACACCAGCCCAAGAAGCGGCGTAACCAGTTGAAATACAAAAGGCCCCGGGGTTAACACCTCGGGGCCTTTTTGTTGGGCTGATCGTTCCCACGCTCCGCGTGGGAATGCCTCACTGGACGCTCCGCGTCCGCTCTGAATGTGACGCGCAGTGTCACGGGCTGCTTTCCCACGCAGAGCGTGGGAATGATCTAGAAGCGCCTATGTGAGCTGAAAGGTATCCGCATCCAGGTTAGCCGGAAACCGCGTCCGGTAAGCCGCCAGCTCGGCAGCGTTCAGGCAGACCTGAAACACCCCATCCGCCTCCCCGGCGCTGAGCAGGGTTTCGCCCTGGAAATCCAGCACCTGGCTGTCGCCGGTATAGGCGAAGCCTTTGCCATCGGTGCCAATCCGATTCACCGCCGCCACGTAGCAGAGGTTTTCGATGGCGCGCGCCGGCAACAGGCGGTTCCAGTGCTGACGCCGGGCGCCAGGCCAGTTGGCGGTGTACAGCAGCAAATCGGTGTCCTGAGCATCGCGGCTCCACACCGGGAAGCGCAGGTCATAGCAAATCAGCGGACGCACCCGCCAGCCTTTGAGCTCGAACTGCACCTGACGCTCGCCCGGCGTGAAGTGGTTGTGTTCCCCGGCCATACGGAACAAGTGGCGCTTGTCGTAATGCCAGACTTCACCGTCGGGACGCGCCCACAGCAAGCGATTGCGATGGCTGCCATCGGCGGCCTGGACAATCACGCTACCGGTGATCACCGCATCCAGCTTTTTTGCCTGGCTACGCAGCCACTTGCTGGTGGGGCCGTTTTCCGGCTCGGCCAGGGCTTCGGACGCCATGGAAAAGCCAGTGGTGAACATTTCCGGCAGAATGATCAGGTCCGCGCCCCGGGCTTGTTCGAGCAGTTGCTCGAAATGCTCGAGGTTCGCCTGACGGTCATGCCAGGCCAGCGTTGTCTGAATCAGCGCTATGTTCAGATTTGGTAGTGCACTCAGATCACGCATAGTTTTTCCGCAGCCTGGCGCAGCGTCTCCTCGCGCTTGGCAAAACACAGACGTACCAGACGCTGCCCTTGCGGTGGGTTCTGGTAGAACACCGAGATCGGAATCGTCGCCACACCGTGCTCACGAGTCATCCATAGCGCCATATCGACGTCATTAAGGTCAGGGCGAATCCGCGAATAGTCCACCAACTGGAAATAGGTCCCGGCGACCCGAGTGAAACTGAACCGCGAAGGTGTCAGCAAGTCGCAGAACAGATCACGCTTGGCCTGATAGAAGCCCGGCAGTTCTTCGACATGCTCAGGGTGTTCGGCCATGTAATCGGCCAAGGCATATTGCAACGGCGTGACGCCGCAGAAACTGACGTACTGGTGCACCTTGCGCAGCTCAGCGGTCAAGGCGGGCGGGGCCACCACGTAGCCAGTTTTCCAGCCTGTGACGTGGTAAGTCTTGCCGAAGGAACTCACGACAAAGGCCCGCTGATACAGCTCTTCATGGGCCAGCACGCTGACGTGAGGCACACCGTCGAACACCAGATGCTCGTAGACCTCATCGCTGATCAAATAAATATCGCGATCGCGGATCAGCGCCGCCAACTGGTCCAGCTCGGCGCGAGTAATCAGTGCGCCACTTGGGTTGTGCGGAGAGTTGAGGATGATCATCCGCGTACGTGGACTCAGCGCTTCGCCAAGCTTCTGCCAGTCGATGGCGAAGTCATCCAGGCCCAACTGAACGTGTACGCAACGACCGCCAGCCAGTTCCACCGACGGTTCATAACTGTCGTAGCACGGGTCGAAAACGATGACTTCGTCGCCGCTGTGGATCACCGCTTGAATGGCACAGAAAATCGCCTGAGTCGCGCCGGGAGTGATGGTCACTTCGCTGTCGGCGTCCACCGTGCAGCCATAGCTGCGGGCGATCTTGGCCGCGACTTGCTGGCGCAGCGCCGGCAGGCCGGTCATGGGTGAATACTGGTTGTGGCCACTGGCGATATGCCGGCCTACGGCATCACGCAGGGCCTGCGGGCCGTCGAAATCGGGAAAACCCTGGGACAGATTGAGCGCGCCGGTTTCTACCGCGAGCTGTGACATGCGAGTAAAGATGGTGGTGCCGACATTCGGCAGCTTACTGGTGATCATGGGTAATTCCCTGCTGAACACCCGGCTCTACGGCGGCACGGGAGAGCCCGAGGATAGCCCAAACGGCAGGTATGAAAAAGGGCGCCATGGGCGCCCTTTTTCCGATGCAGCAATTGATCGTTCCCACGCTCTGCGTGGGAATGCCGCCATGGACGCTCCGCGTCCAGGTGACGCGGAGCGTCACGAGATGCATTCCCACGCGGGAGCATGGGAACGATCATTTCACATAGCCCAATCAGCGTTTGTCTTTACGCTTCTTCTCGGCTTTCTTGTGGTGAGTCATCAAACGACGCTTCTTGTTGACCTGGCGGTCGGTAAGCGTGTTCTTGTTGCCTTCGTACGGGTTCTCGCCACCTTTGAACTCGATCCGGATCGGCGTACCGACCAGTTTCAAGACACGGCGGTAAGTGTTTTCCAGATAACGGACGTAGGACTTCGGAACGCGCTCGACCTGGTTACCGTGGATCACGATGATCGGCGGGTTGGCTCCGCCCAAGTGGGCATAACGCAGTTTGATCCGACGGTTGTTGACCATCGGTGGCGCGTGTTCACCCACCGCATCTTCAAGAATCTGAGTCAGACGGTTGGTCGGCCAGCGGGTAACCGCGGACTTGAACGAGTTCTGCACCGACTGATAGAGGTTGCCCACGCCAGTGCCGTGCAAGGCCGAGATGAAGTGAATGTCGGCGAAGTCTACGAAGAACAACCGGCGTTGCAGCTCGATCTTCACGAACTCGCGTTCGCTCGGCTCCATGCCATCCCACTTGTTCAGTGCGATAACCAGCGCACGACCCGCTTCCAGCACGAAGCCCAGCAGGTTGAGGTCGTGGTCGACCACCCCTTCGCGGGCGTCCATGACGAAAACCACCACGTTGGCGTCTTTGATCGCCTGCAGGGTTTTCACCACGGAGAACTTTTCGACTTCCTCGTGGATCTTGCCGCGCTTGCGCACACCCGCGGTGTCGATCAGCGTGTACTTCTCTTCGTTACGCTCAAAGGGAATGTAGATACTGTCGCGCGTGGTGCCGGGCTCGTCATAAACGATAACCCGGTCTTCACCGAGCATACGGTTGACCAACGTCGATTTGCCGACGTTCGGACGACCGATGATGGCGATCTTGATACCGTCTTTTTCGCTCGGACCTGGAATGCGCTTGGCTTCCTGACCTTCCTCGACGATTTCAGCTTCGCCCTCTTCCGGCCCTTCCTCATCTTTGGGGAATTCGCGCAGGCAGATTTCCAGCATCTGAGTGATGCCGCGGCCGTGAGCACCGGCGATCGGGATCGCGTCGCCCATGCCCAACGGGCTGAACTCGGCGCGGGCCAGCTCAGGATCGATGTTGTCGACCTTGTTGGCGACTACGTAGGAACGCTTGTTACGCTTGCGCAGGTGCTCGCCAATCATTTGGTCAGCAGCAGTGAAACCTGCGCGGGCGTCTACCAGGAACAGGACGACATCGGCTTCTTCAATGGCCAGCAGCGATTGCTCGGCCATTTTTTCGTCCATGCCATGCTCGTCACCGGAAATACCACCGGTGTCGACCAGAATGTAGGAGCGCCCTTGCCACTTTGCCTCACCGTATTGGCGATCACGGGTCAGACCGGACAGGTCGCCGACAATGGCGTCACGGGTCCTGGTCAGGCGGTTGAACAAGGTGGACTTGCCGACGTTCGGTCGGCCCACCAGGGCGATTACGGGAACCATGCGGCTCTCCACTTCGTTATTTCAGAAAATACAAAAGCCGCTGCTAGGCAGCGGCTGGTGCTCGTGTAGGAGCGAACTTGTTCGCGAAGAACGTCACAACACCGCGTTTATCCAGACTGTACGCGTTATCGTTGACGTCCTTCGCGAGCGAGCTCGCTCCTACCTATAGGTCCAGCATAGTTCTTACTTGATGGTCAGGGCTTCCAGCTTGCCACTGTTGCCATACACATAAATCGTGTCGCCCACCACCAGCGGACGAGCACGCAGGCCGTCGCTGTCGATGCGTTCACGGCCGACGAAACGGCCATCCACCTGGCTCAGCAGGTGCAGGTAGCCTTCCATGTCACCGACTGCAACGTAGCTGGAGAACACTTCCGGTGCCGACAGTTGACGGCGGGCCAGCGAGTCGTTGCTCCACAATGCAGTGGTGGAGCGCTCGTCGACACCTTCAACGGTACCCGAAGACAGGCTCACGTAAACGCTGCCAAAGCCTTGAGCGACGCCTGCATAACTGGAAGCATCACGCTGCCAGAGCGGACGACCGCTTTCCAGGTCCAGAGCTGCAACGCGACCTTGATAGCTGGCCACATACAGGGTGCCACCGGACAACAGCAGGCCTCCGTCGATGTCGACCACACGTTCGAGCTCCGAACGTCCTTGCGGAATCGCGATGCGTTGCTCCCAGACCGGCACGCCGTTGCGAATATCAAGAGCAACGACTTTACCCGTCGACAAGCCGGCAATCGCCAGGCGGTTGGTGACGATCGGCGCACTGGTGCCACGCAGGGTCAGGACCGCCGGGGTACTGTCGTAGAGCCAGCGTTGATTACCGGTAGCAGCGTCGAGGCCGATCAGACGGTCATCCTGAGTCTGGACCACAACCACATCACCGTTGGTGGCAGGCGGTGCGAGGACTTCACTGGTCACGCGAGCGCGCCATTTCTCTTCACCGGTGCTGGAATCCAGCGCTACCACCTGGCCTTTCAGCGTACCGATCAGGACCAGACCGTAACCAACGCCAACGGCGCCGGAAACACGCAGATCAAGATTTTTCTTCCATTTGACGTCGCCATTGCTTCGATCCAGCGCCATCACCACGCCAGTTACATCGCCAGCATAGAGGGTGTCGCCGTCGATAGCCGGCACCAACATGTTGTAGGTATCGCCCTGGCCATTACCGATCGAACGGCTCCACTGCTTTTGCAGAACAACTTCTTCTTTGAAGTTGACCAGTTCAGCCGGTGGCAGTTCTTTTTTGCTGTTGCTGCTGCAACCCGCGGCCAGAATGGCCAGAGCCAGCAATGCTGCATGTTTCCAACGGATCACGTCACGCATCCCCTTTGGCCAGGTCGTCCAGCTTGATTTGTAAGCCATCGACCGCTGCTTCATCAGACAGCGCAGCCTTGGCCTTTTGATACGCAGCATGGGCTTCGTCGGTACGACCCAATTGGACCAGCAGGTCACCCTTGAGCTCTTCACGAGTGGCCAGGAATGCCTTGTCAGCATCGCCTTCGAGCAGCTTCAGCGCTTCGTCAGGCTTGTTCTGTGCTGCCAGCACCTGAGCCAGACGCTGACGCGCGATTTCGCCCAGGGCCGGGTTGGCCGGTTTGTCGGCGACGGCTTTGAGCTCGCTCGCCGCGTCGTCCAGCTTGCCGGTATCGACCGCGACTTTCGCCACGAACAGGCTGCCGTATTGCGCGTAGGCAGTGCCCGCGAACTCGCTGTTGAGCTTGCCGGCCAGATCCGCAACACGGGCCGCATCCGGCTTGCCATCAGGGGTCAGCGTGGTTTCCAGCAATTGCTGGTAGAGCATCGAGGCACCTTGCGACTGGTTGCTCTGATACTTATGAAACGCCTGCCAGCCGAACACGATGACCAGCGCCAACAGGCCGCCGGTCACTAGAGGTTTGCCGTTACGCTGCCACCAGTCTTTGAATTCCGCCAGATGTTCGTCTTCGGTACTCGACACCCCAATACTCCTTATTCGCTAAATCGGCTGTTTGACAGCTTCAACCCTGCACGACGCAGGTGGCCAGGTGAGCGGCAAGCGCATCCCAGGCAATGCTTTGTTGTTCGCCCTGGCCACGCAAGGGTTTGAAACCGACCACTTGCTGGGCCATTTCGTCGTCACCGAGGATCAATGCATACAGCGCACCGCTCTTGTCGGCCTTCTTGAACTGGCTTTTGAAGCTACCGGCGCCGGCGTTGATCTGCAGACGCAGGTTTGGCAATTGATCACGTACCCGCTCGCTCAATGCCAGCGCTGCGAGTTCAGCAGCTTCACCGAAGGCGCAAAGGTAGACATCAACCTGACGGGAGATTTCTTCCGGGATCTGCTCCAGGGTTTCGAGCAGCAGCACCAGACGCTCGATGCCCATGGCGAAACCAACGCCCGGGGTCGGCTTGCCGCCCATCTGCTCGACCAGACCGTCGTAACGGCCACCCGCGCAGACAGTGCCCTGGGCACCGAGCTTGTCGGTGACCCATTCGAATACGGTTTTGCTGTAGTAATCCAGCCCGCGCACCAGCTTCGGGTTGATCACATAAGGAATGCCGGCAGCGTCCAGACGCGCCTTCAGGCCCTCGAAGTGAGTGAGGGACTCTTCGTCGAGGTAGTCAGCCATCTTCGGTGCATCGAGCAGTGCCGCCTGGGTATCGGCGTTCTTGGTATCCAGCACTCGCAGCGGATTGGTTTTCAGACGGCGCTGGCTGTCTTCGTCCAGCTGGTCCAGACGTGCCGTCAGGTACTCGACCAGTGCTTCGCGGTAACGACCGCGAGATTCGCTGGTGCCCAGGCTGTTGAGTTCGAGCTTGACCGCGTCACGGATGCCCAGCTCGCCCCACAGGCGCCAGGTCAGCACGATCAGTTCGGCGTCGATGTCCGGACCATCAAGGTTGAAGACCTCGCAACCAATCTGGTGGAACTGGCGATAACGGCCTTTCTGCGGACGCTCGTGGCGGAACATCGGGCCGATGTACCAGAGTTTCTGCACCTGGCCACCGCCGGTGATGCCGTGCTCAAGCACAGCACGCACGCAGGCCGCTGTGCCTTCAGGGCGCAGGGTCAGAGAGTCGCCGTTGCGGTCGTCGAAGGTGTACATCTCTTTTTCGACGATGTCGGTCACTTCACCGATGGAGCGCTTGAACAGCTCGGTGAATTCAACGATCGGCATGCGGATCTGCTTGTAACCGTAGTTATCCAGCAGACGCGAGACGGTACCTTCGAAATGACGCCACAGGGGGGTCTGCTCGGGCAGGATGTCGTTCATGCCACGAATGGCTTGCAGAGACTTGCTCACTATAAATCCTTAAATTCGTTCGATCAGCCGCGGGCGATCAGCGCCGCGTCGGCTTCGACCTTTTCGGCCGCCTTCTGGCGGATCAGCCGTTCCAGCTCATCCACCAGATTGTCATTCGTCAATTTCTGCGCCGGCTTGCCGTCGATATAGATCAGGTTCGGTGTACCACCGGTCAGGCCGATGTGAGCCTCTTTGGCTTCGCCCGGACCGTTCACTACACAACCGATGACCGCAACATCCAGTGGCACCAGCAAGTCTTCAAGGCGCACTTCCAGTTCATTCATGGTTTTCACCACATCGAAGTTCTGCCGCGAACAGCTTGGGCAGGCGATGAAGTTGATACCACGGGACCGCAGGTGCAGGGATTTGAGAATGTCGTAGCCGACTTTCACTTCCTCTACCGGGTCGGCCGCCAACGAGATGCGAATAGTATCGCCAATCCCGTCGGCCAGCAGCATACCGAGGCCCACGGCAGATTTCACTGTGCCTGAACGCAAACCACCGGCTTCGGTGATACCCAGGTGCAGGGGTTGAATGATTTCCTTGGCCAGCAGGCGATAAGCTTCGACGGCCATGAACACATCGGAGGCTTTTACGCTGACTTTGAAATCCTTGTAGTTCAAGCGCTCAAGGTGCTCGACATGACGCAATGCAGACTCGACCAGCGCAGCAGGGGTCGGTTCGCCGTATTTCTTTTGCAGGTCTTTTTCCAGCGAGCCGGCGTTGACGCCGATACGGATCGGGATCCCGCGATCACGGGCGGCATCGACCACGGCACGCACACGGTCTTCACGACCAATGTTGCCCGGGTTGATTCGCAGGCAGTCGACACCGAGTTCGGCCACGCGCAGTGCAATCTTGTAGTCGAAGTGGATATCGGCGACCAAAGGCACTTTGACCAGTTGCTTGATCCGGCCAAAGGCTTCGGCGGCGTCCATATCCGGCACGGAAATGCGCACGATATCGACGCCGGCAGCTTCCAGGCGATTGATCTGGGCTACGGTCGCTGCGACATCATTGGTGTCACTGTTGGTCATGCTCTGCACCGCGATGGGCGCATCGCCGCCCACGGGTACGGAGCCAACCCAGATTTTGCGGGACTCGCGACGTTTGATTGGAGATTCGCCGTGCATGACTTATTGACCTAACTTCAGGCGAGCAGTCTCGCCACTGGTGAACGGAGCGATATCGACCGCCTGGCCGTTGTAGCTGACCTGCGCCCCACGGGCATAGCCCAGACGCACGGAAAACGGTGGTTTACCGCTGACCTCGGCGGTCGAGCCTTTGCGCTTGAGACCGCTCAACAGCACTTTGCCGGTGCCGTCGGTAACCTGGGCCCAGCAATCGGAGGTAAATTGCAGCCGAACCTGACCGGTACCAGCAACTGGCGCCGTCGCGGCAGCCGCAGGCGCTGCAGGAACTACCGGTTTAGTCACAGGCGCAGCAGGAGCTGGCGTCGCAACAACCGGAACAGGTGCGGTGTGAGTTGCAGCGGTCGGTACGCTTGGCGCTACGACGACTGGAGCGCCTGGAGCCGGTGCAGCCGCATTGGCCTGGACTTCAGCCGGCGGCTGGCCCTCAGGCAAAGCGAGACTGGTCGAAGCTTCGGTTTGAGCTTCGACTACCGCTTGATCTTCCGGCTCGTCGAGCGGGTGAATCTGCGTGGTGCCATCGGCCCCTTCGACTTCGACGTGTTCCGGGGTGATTGCAATCAGGTCCTTGGTGCGCAAGGAGGTCTGATCCTGCCACCAGACAAAGCCGCCGCCGATCACGGCAATCAGCAACAGCAGGCTGACGATACGCAAAATGGTGTGGGAAACCCGTACAGGTTCTTCGATGCGACCCAGGCTGTGCACGCTGCTGCCTTGGGCGTCGGTACCGGAGTATTGGTCGAATTGCTGGACCAATACGGCCTGGTCCATGCCCAGCAACTTGGCGTAGGCACGAATATAGCCACGGGCAAAGGTATGCCCTGGCAACTTGTCGAAAGCACCCGTTTCCAGATTGCTCAATGAGCCTACGGTAAGGTTGAGCTTCAGAGCCACTTCCGCCAGCGACCAACCATTGCTTTCGCGGGCCTGACGCAAGGTCTCACCAGGGTTTACGCGAGTCGCTGCTACAACTTCGGGATGCGCCGCTTTCATCATTGCTCCGACAGGTATTGCTGATATTCCGGCGTACCGGGATAGAGTCGTTTTAATTGCAGGCCTGCACTTGCGGCCTTGTCGCGATCTTCGAACACTTTTGCCAGCCGAACGCCGAGCAATAGACTACGTGCATTTTGCTCAGCCAGCAGGCTAAAACGATCGTAGTAACCACGCGCGGGCACATAATGCCTGTCTTCGAATGACAACTCAGCCATTTCCAGCAATGCGCGGGGTTGTTGGCGGTTCAAACGCAGGGCTTTTTCCAGTTGCTGCCTGGCCAGATCACGCTGACCGAGCATTGAAGCAGTCATACCCAGGTTCTCGAAAACCCGCGAGCGCTCAGGATAAAGCGTATCGGCAGCGGCTTGTTCGAAGCGCTGGTAAGCGTCTTCATAACGCTTTTCTTCAAAAAGAAAGCTGCCGTAATTGTTCAGGATACGCGCATCACCGGGACGCGAGGACAATGCCTTGCGAAAATGCTGGTCAGCGAGTTCAGGCTCCATCTCGGCCTGGAACACCAGCCCCAGGGCCGCATTCGCATCGGCGTCCGAGCTATCCAGATCCAGGGCTTTCTTCAACGGAGCTTTCGCTCGCTCGGTCATCCCCTGCTGCAGATACCCAAGACCCAGCTGCACGTATGCCGCACGCGCCTCATCCCGCCCCTTGCTCGTTTTCATCGGACTGAAATCACCCGATGAAACACAACCAGCCGACAGACTGGCGAAAAGCACAAGCAGCGCGACGCGCAGAGACATAGAGATCCTCTCTTAAGTACGATTCGTAGCGCTTTGCGGCATATCAGACTCAGCGTTCAACTCACGCACAGCGATATAACGCTCGCTACGACGGGTGCGATCCAGCACCTGTCCTACCAACTGGCCACACGCGGCGTCGATGTCTTCGCCACGGGTGGTACGCACGGTGACATTGAAGCCAGCGTGATGAAGTTGATCCTGGAAACGACGGATGGCGTTGTTGCTCGGCCGCTCGTAACCGGAATGGGGGAACGGGTTGAACGGGATCAGGTTGATCTTGCAAGGCGTGTCCTTGAGCAACTCGATCATTTCAACCGCATGCTCGACCTTGTCATTGATGTCCTTGAGCAAGGTGTACTCGATGGTCAACACGCGCTTTTCGCCCAGGGACGACATGTAGCGGCGGCAGGACTCGAGGAGCATTTTCAGCGGATACTTCTTGTTGATTGGTACCAACTGGTTACGCAGCGCATCGTTCGGTGCGTGCAGGGACAACGCCAGGGAAACGTCGATGTGCTTGGACAGCTCATCGATCATCGGCACCACGCCCGAGGTCGACAGGGTCACACGGCGCTTGGAGATGCCGTAACCCAGGTCGTCCATCATCAGGTGCATGGCGGCAACGACGTTGTCGAAGTTCAGCAGCGGCTCACCCATGCCCATCATCACCACGTTGGTGATGGCACGGTCGGCGGTTGCCGGGATGCTGCCGAACGATTTATTGGCAATCCACACCTGCCCGATAACTTCGGCGGCGGTGAGGTTGCTATTGAAACCTTGCTTGCCGGTGGAGCAGAAACTGCAATCCAGGGCACAGCCTGCCTGGGACGAAACGCACAGAGTGCCGCGTTTGCCCTGGGGAATGTACACGGTCT
Source organism: Pseudomonas sp. GW821-FHT04C07 (assembly GCF_059420325.1). Lineage (NCBI taxonomy): Bacteria > Pseudomonadati > Pseudomonadota > Gammaproteobacteria > Pseudomonadales > Pseudomonadaceae > Pseudomonas > Pseudomonas sp. GW821-FHT04C07. The sequence continues at coordinate 217,561 of NZ_JBWKTM010000003.1, read as the reverse complement.
CGACGCAGCTGCCAGACGCCACGCGCACCACCCACTTACGGGTGCCGTCGCTGGAGATGTCCTCGCTGACCACTTCGGGGCCGCGAACTTCGGCAATAGCCTTGAGCTTGTCGCGCAAGGCCTTGCTGACGTTCGTCATGGCGTCGAAATCATCGACGCCAAGGTGGTGAATCCACTTCATTACCTGACCGGCACGGAAACGCTTCTCCCCGATTGAGTCGAAGAATTTTTCCATTTCCAGCTGAGTCAGACCCAGCAGGTTAGTTTTTGCAGTCGATGTAGTCATGGATTCACCTTCACTCATAAGCCAATGCTTAGCGAGTGGTTACTTCAGTAGCTGCGAAGAAGTACGAGATTTCGCGAGCAGCAGCGGCTTCGGAGTCCGAACCGTGCACAGCGTTGGCGTCGATGGAGTCAGCGAAGTCAGCGCGGATGGTGCCGGCAGCAGCTTCTTTAGGGTTGGTAGCGCCCATCAGCTCACGGTTCAGAGCGATAGCGTTTTCGCCTTCCAGAACCTGAACGACAACCGGACCGGAGATCATGAAAGCAACCAGGTCGCCGAAGAAACCACGAGCGCTGTGCTCAGCGTAGAAGCCTTCAGCTTCAGCTTTGGACAGTTGCTTCATTTTCGAAGCTACAACGCGCAGGCCAGCTTTTTCGAAACGGGTGATGATCTCGCCAGTCACGTTTTTTGCAACTGCGTCAGGCTTGATGATGGAGAAAGTACGTTGAACAGCCATGGTGTAACTCCAGAAACGGTAATTTGCGAAAAATTAAACCCGCGAATTATACGCGGGTTTAGAGGGATTGCCTAACTGCGTAGGGTGCGTTCAGTCTGCTTCTTCGATCCAGGCAGCTTGAATGGCCTCGAGCACTTTCTCGCCGCCATGCTTGGGATCGTCACTGAAATCCGGCAATTCCAGAACCCAGCGGTGCAGATCGACGAAGTTGACCGAAAGCGGATCAACATCCGGCTTGCTCTCAGCCAGCTGGATCGCGATTTCCAGTACATCAACCCATTTAAGACTCATGACGGTTCCTTGAATCAGTGCGGCGCTTCGGCTGCATGGTTAAGCGAGTATTTCGGAATTTCGACAGTCAGGTCTTCAGTCCCGACGATTGCCTGGCAGGTCAGACGCGACTGCGCTTCCAGACCCCAGGCCCGATCAAGATAGTCCTCTTCCAGCTCATCGGCCTCTTCCAGCGAGTCAAAACCTTCGCGGATGATGCAGTGACAGGTGGTGCAGGCACAGACGCCGCCGCAGGCGCTCTCGATCTCGATATGGTTGTCATGGGCCACTTCGAGGATGGACTGACCGGTCTCAGCCTCTACAACCAAACCGTCCGGGCAATGCTCGGCGTGTGGCAGAAAAATGATCTGCGGCATCAGTTATTCCTCGATTTCATTCAGGTTGCGCCCCGCCAGAGCGGCTTTCACCGTCGAGTCCAGGCGGCGGGCAGCAAAGGCATCGGTCACTTGCGACAGACGCTTGGTCTGCTGCTCGATGGCATAGCCATCGGTGCCTTGCATCAATTCAGTCAATTCTTGCATCTGCAATTCGATAACCATGCGCTCTTCGGCATCGAGCAGGCGCTCGCCGTCGACATCGAGGGCGCCCTGCACCGCTTCGATCAGGCGCTGGGCATCGACTTGCTGCTCACGCAGCACCCGGGCGACCTTATCGTCGTTGGCGTACTGGAACGAATCCTTGAGCATCCGGGCGATTTCGCCGTCAGTCAGGCCGTAGGACGGCTTGACCTGGATACTGGCTTCAACGCCCGAACCCAATTCACGGGCCGCAACGCTGAGCAAGCCGTCGGCATCGACCTGGAAGGTCACACGAATTTTCGCTGCGCCAGCGACCATGGCCGGAATGCCGCGCAATTCAAAACGCGCCAGGGAGCGGCAATCGCTGATCAGCTCGCGCTCACCCTGCAACACATGAATCATCATGGCCGACTGGCCATCTTTGTACGTCGTGAAGTCCTGAGCCCGCGCGACAGGGATGGTGGTGTTGCGTGGAATCACCTTCTCCATCAACCCGCCCATGGTTTCCAGCCCCAGGGACAGCGGAATCACGTCAAGCAGCAACAGTTCGTCGCCCTCACGCTTGTTGCCGGCCAGGGTATCGGCCTGGATCGCGGCGCCAATGGCCACTACTTGATCCGGATCGATCTCGGTCAACGGCTGACGAGCAAACATCTCGGCCACCGCATCACGAATACGCGGAACACGGGTAGAACCACCGACCATGACCACGGCCTGAACATCTTCCAGCTCAATACCCGAATCGCGAACAGCGCGCCGGCAAGCTTTCAGGCTTTGCGCAACCATCGGCTCGATCAGCGCATCGAACGCCTGACGGCTCAATTCGGCACGCCAGTCGCCGTAGACGACTTCGACCGAATCAGATTCCGTCAGCTTTTCCTTGGCGGCACAAGCGGTTTGCAACAGGTTGCGCTGAGCACCTGGATCGAGGTCGGCGGACAAGCCGGCCTGCCCAATAATCCAGCCGGCGATCGCGTGATCGAAGTCATCGCCACCCAGGGCGCTGTCGCCGCCAGTGGCCAGCACTTCGAAAACACCGCCAGTCAGACGCAATATCGAAATATCGAAGGTACCGCCGCCCAGGTCATAGATCGCAACAACGCCTTCGGCGTGCTGATCCAGACCATAAGCCACCGCCGCAGCGGTAGGCTCGTTGAGCAGACGCAGGACATTCAGACCGGCCAGTTTGGCCGCATCCTTGGTTGCCTGACGCTGGGCATCGTCGAAATAGGCCGGAACGGTAATCACCGCGCCCACCAGCTCGCCGCCCAGAGCCAATTCGGCACGCTGACGCAGCACCTTGAGGATATCGGCGGAGACTTCGACCGGGCTTTTCGGCCCTTGCACCGTGTCGATGAACGGCATATGCGATTCGCCATCGACAAAGCGGTACGGCAATTGTTCGCCCAACAGCTTGACGTCGGACAGACCACGACCCATCAAGCGCTTGACCGACAACACGGTATTGAACGGGTCACTTGCAGCAGCCAGTTTGGCCGCCATGCCCACTTCAATGCGATCGGCGTGATAGCGAACGGCAGACGGCATTATGACCTGCCCGTCAGCGTCGGCCAGAGGTTCGGAAAGACCACTGCGCAATGCAGCGACCAGCGAATTGGTAGTGCCCAAGTCGATACCCACAGCCAGACGACGCTGGTGCGGTTGGGGACTTTGGCCGGGTTCGGCGATCTGCAGTAGGGCCATGCTTATCTGGACTTATCTGTATATCAGGCGTGCGACCGAGGCGGCACTGGGTTAATCGTCGAGGCGCTCTTCTAACTGGCGCACTTCGTAGGTGAGCTTGTCGAGGAATTGCATGCGCCGCATCAGGCGTTCGGCCTGTTCACGCTGCACTGCAACATTCCAGCAAGCCGCGAAGCTTTCGTTCAGTTCATCCTGAGCAACTTTCAAGCGACGCTTGAATACCGCAATCCCGGCCAGATCGGCACTGTCTTGCAGATCTTCGAGCTCTTCGCGCCATTGCATCTGCTGCAGAAGAAACTCGGGATCATGCACCGTGACCTCCAGCGGTAGCTCACGACCACCCATGGCGAGCAGGTATCGCGCGCGTTTCGGGGGATTCTTGAGCGTCTGGTAAGCCTCATTGAGGCTCGCGGATTGCTCTAGCGCCAGCCGTTGCTCACGCTCGGAAGCGTCAGCGAAGCGGTCCGGATGAACGCCGCGCGCCAACTCACGGTAGCGCGTAGCCAACTGGTCGAGATCCAGACGGAAACTCGGCTGCAGTTCAAATAAAGCGAAATGACAAAGAGTACCCACGACCAGCCTCAGATGTTGAAGCTTTCGCCGCAGCCACATTCACCGCGCACGTTGGGGTTATTGAACTTGAAGCCTTCGTTCAATCCTTCCTTGACGAAATCGAGCTCGGTGCCATCCAGGTAAACCAGGCTTTTCGCGTCGATGATCACTTTAACGCCGTGACTTTCGAATACCTGATCTTCGGCGTCCGCCTTATCGACAAACTCCAGCACATAGGCAAGGCCGGAACAGCCCGTGGTGCGAACACCCAGACGAATCCCATCACCCTTGCCGCGCCCTTCAAGGGAGCGTCGTACGTGTTGAGCAGCCGCTTCTGTCATGCTGATAGCCATCGGGACTCCTTACTTGATACCAGGATCTTTGAAAACTGATCCCCGGAAAAAACTCAGATCAAGCCTTTCTTCTGCTTGTAATCACGAACGGCAGCCTTGATGGCGTCTTCAGCGAGTACGGAGCAGTGAATTTTTACCGGCGGCAAGGCCAGTTCTTCAGCCAGCTGAGTGTTCTTGATGGTCTCTGCTTCGTCCAGAGTCTTGCCTTTCATCCACTCGGTCGCCAGGGAGCTTGAGGCAATGGCCGAACCGCAACCATAAGTCTTGAACTTGGCGTCTTCGATGATGCCTTGTTCGTTGACCTTGATTTGCAGGCGCATTACGTCGCCGCATGCTGGAGCGCCAACCATGCCGGTGCCGACATCAGGATCTTCTGCGTCCATCTTGCCGACGTTGCGCGGGTTTTCGTAGTGGTCGATGACCTTTTCGCTGTAAGCCATGATTCTTAATCCTCACTCATCAGAGAGTCGCTCTTGAGGCTCTGTAAAAACGCAGTATTCGACAGGTTTACAGAGCCCTTTTGCGGCGACTTATATTCAGTGTGCCGCCCACTCGATTTTCGAAATGTCGACGCCATCTTTGTACATGTCCCACAGCGGCGACAGAGCGCGCAACTTGGTAACGGCCTCACAAACTTTCTTCGCGGCGTAGTCGATTTCTTCTTCGGTGGTGAAACGGCCGAAGGTGAAACGGATCGAGCTGTGCGCCAGTTCGTCGTTGCGGCCCAGGGCGCGCAGAACGTACGAAGGCTCGAGGGACGCCGAGGTGCAGGCCGAACCGGAGGAAACCGCCAGATCCTTGAGTGCCATGATCAGCGACTCGCCTTCAACGTAGTTGAAGCTCAGGTTCAGGTTGTGCGGTACACGGGAAGTCATGCTGCCATTGATGTACAGCTCTTCCAGCTCTTCGACCTGCTTGAAGAAACGGTCGCTCAGGGCTTTGATTCGTACGTTTTCGGCAGCCATGTCTTCCTTGGCTACGCGGAACGCTTCGCCCATGCCAACAATCTGGTGAGTCGCCAGAGTGCCGGAACGCATGCCACGCTCGTGACCGCCGCCGTGCATGGTCGCTTCGATGCGAACACGCGGCTTGCGGCTCACGTACAGTGCGCCAATGCCTTTAGGGCCGTAGGTTTTGTGGGCAGAGAAGGACATCAGGTCGACTTTAAGCTTCGACAGGTCGATCTCGACCTTGCCGGTGGACTGCGCAGCGTCGACGTGGAACAGGATCCCTTTGGAACGGGTCAGTTCGCCGATGGCTGCGATGTCGTTGATAGTGCCAATTTCGTTGTTCACGTGCATGACCGACACCAGGATGGTGTCCTCACGCAGTGCAGCTTCAACCATTTCCGGAGTCACCAGACCATCTTCACGAGGCTCGATGTAGGTCACTTCGAAACCTTCACGCTCCAGTTGGCGCATGGTGTCGAGGACAGCCTTGTGTTCGATCTTGGTGGTGATCAGGTGCTTGCCTTTAGTGGCATAGAAATGCGCGACACCCTTGATTGCCAGGTTGTCGGACTCGGTGGCACCGGAGGTCCAGACGATTTCACGTGGGTCGGCGTTGACCAGGTCTGCGACCTGACGACGAGCGTTTTCCACGGACTCCTCGGCTTTCCAGCCGAATACGTGGGAACGGGACGCCGGGTTACCGAAGTTTCCGTCGACCAGCAGGCATTCACTCATCTTTTGTGCGACACGCGGATCAACCGGGGTGGTCGCAGAGTAATCAAGGTAAATCGGCAATTTCATGGACTATCTCCTAAATCAGGCTGGCTGGCGTGCCGCTAGCTCTTTGGCTGTCATTCGACGGCGGACGCTTCAATCTTGTCCAGACGTGACGCCTTGCCATTACAGCGGCGCTGGTCCTGACGCTGGGCTACTTCTTGCACCTCACGGCGAGTCACAAGGTCAGCCAAGCTGATACCGCTCAGAAATTCATGGATCTGCAGGCTCAGATCGCACCACAAGTGGTGGGTCAGACAGGTGTCGCCGGAATGGCAATCGCCCTGCCCCTGGCAACGGGTTGCATCGACCGATTCGTTCACCGCATCGATCACCTGAGCGACCTGGATTCCCTGCATGTCGCGGGACAGCTGATAGCCACCACCGGGACCACGAACACTGGACACCAGATTGCTACGGCGCAATTTGGCGAAGAGTTGCTCGAGGTAGGACAGGGAGATGCCTTGGCGCTCGGAGATATCGGCCAGGGACACCGGCCCGTTTTGCGCGTGCAACGCCAGGTCAAGCATGGCGGTTACGGCGTATCGGCCTTTTGTAGTCAGTCTCATGGACAGGTACCGCGGAGGTTCGGAATGGAGGCGAGTATGCAATTCCCGAGTATTCAAGTCAACTATAAGACCTAGTGAATTACTCGGGTTTACCCGCAAAAATAGCGCGCGAATGATAGCAAAGTCCGCAGCATAATGGCACGCCAGCGACACGCGGCATTTAGCTGTAGCAGCTGGCGAAGCCTGCGTTCGAGCGCGAAGCGGTCGCAAAACCTGTATGCGAATTCTTCCGGATACACTGCGTCAACCGAATCACGACCGCTTCGCGCTCGAACGCAGGCTTCGCCAGCTGCTACAGAAAACCATGCGGTCAACTGGCCTTGCTTTCATCCTTGTTCTTTACACAGGCGAAGTCTTCTTCGCGCAGTTCGGGCAAGTCTTTGGCGCAGTAATTACTGCCCAGATCCTTGAGCGCACCACACATGCCTTCGAGACGACCGTCTACGGCCTGCAGGTGGTCGAGCAACTGACCAATGGCCCGCGCAATCGGGTCCGGCATGTCTTCGCTGACGCCATAAGCATCGAAGCCGAGTTTTTCCGCCATCGCCTTGCGCTTGGCTTCCTGCTCGTCATCGGACTTCATGATGATCCGCCCCGGTATGCCGACCACCGTTGCACCGGCCGGCACCGCCTTGGTCACCACCGCATTGGAACCAACCTTGGCCCCGGCACCGACCGTGAACGGCCCGAGAACCTTGGCGCCCGCCCCTACCACTACGCCGTCTTCCAGCGTCGGGTGGCGCTTGCCTTTATTCCAGCTGGTGCCGCCGAGGGTCACACCCTGGTAAAGCGTGACGTCATTGCCGATCTCGGCGGTTTCGCCGATCACAATGCCCATGCCGTGGTCGATAAAGAAGCGCCGACCGACCCTGGCCCCCGGATGGATCTCGATCCCGGTCAACCAGCGACCGAAGTTCGACACTACCCGCGCCAGCCACTTCCAGCCCATCCCCCACAACGCCGATGCCAGGCGGTGAATCCAGATCGCATGCATACCGGGATAGCAGGTCAGCACCTCAAACGCATTACGCGCCGCCGGGTCACGGTGGAAAACGCTCTGGATATCTTCACGCAAACGCTCGAACATCATTAATCCTTCCGCTTAAGAAGCTCACCACGGGCCGCTTTTTGGGTTTCCGTGAGGATGCCACGCAAAATATTCATTTCCGCCCGACTGACCGAGCTTCGTCCGTACAACCGACGCAGGCGCGCCATCAAGTGTCGCGGTTTTTCAGGATCGAGAAACTCAATGGCCACCAGGGTCTGCTCCAGGTGCTCATAGAATCGCTCCAACTCATCCATGGTCGCCAACTCGCCACTCTTGGTCGACGCCACTTCTTCCTTCTCGAGCTTGCTCGGCTGGCCTTGCGCCGCCAGCCAGGACATGCGTACTTCATAGCTCAGCACCTGCACCGCCGCCCCCAGGTTCAGCGAGCTGAACTCAGGGTCCGATGGGATATGCACGTGATAATGACATCGCTGCAGCTCTTCGTTGGTCAGGCCGGAATCCTCACGACCGAACACCAGAGCAATCTCGGCGCCCTGCGCCGCTTCTTCGACCACCTTCACACCAGACTCACGCGGATCGAGCAGCGGCCAGGGAATGCGGCGATCACGGGCGCTGGTGCCGAACACCAGATTGCAGCCGACCAAGGCCTCTTCCAAGGTGGTGACGACTTGCGCATTTTCAAGGATGTCCCCGGCACCCGAGGCCCGTGCATCAGCCTCGTGGTGCGGGAACAAGCGCGGTTCGACCAGCACCAGCCGCGACAGCCCCATGTTCTTCATGGCACGCGCAGCCCCTCCGATGTTCCCCGGATGGCTGGTATTGACCAGGACGACACGAATGTTCTGCAGCAAGGGAGGCGCTCTCTGACAGGGAAATGGGGAGCAAATCTTACAGAGCATCAGAGTGTCCCGCCTCAAAAATAACTGTTCACTTTTGACGGCGCTAAATGTCGGCATGCTGCGTTGCCGCTTCTCCCCATAGCAAGCCATGAGTCGGCGCGGCGCCTTGCCTGCCAACATTGACCACTCGTCAAAATATGAACGTATTTCCGAGGCGGGACACACCGTTAAGCTATGAAAGCGAACGTCGACCTTCATCTGTAGAAAGTTTCTGATAGAATGCCCGGCTTTCTTTAACAACCTTAGGTGACACATCCATGCAGCCCATGCTGAATATCGCGCTGCGCGCCGCCCGCAGCGCCAGTGAATTGATTTTCCGCTCCATCGAGCGCCTGGATACCATCAAGGTCGACGAAAAAGACGCCAAGGACTACGTGTCCGAAGTGGATCGCGCTGCCGAGCAGAAGATCATCGACGCGTTGCGCAAGGCTTACCCGACTCACGCCATCCTCGGCGAAGAGACCGGTATGCACGCCGGTAGCGGCGAAGGTGAAGAATACCTGTGGATCATCGACCCACTGGACGGCACCACCAACTTCCTGCGCGGTGTTCCGCACTTCGCTGTCAGCATCGCCTGCAAATACCGTGGCCGCCTGGAACACGCAGTGGTTCTGGACCCGGTTCGCCAGGAAGAATTCACCGCCAGCCGTGGTCGCGGCGCTCAGCTCAACGGTCGTCGCCTGCGTGTCAGCGGTCGCACCAGCCTTGAAGGCGCCCTGCTGGGCACGGGCTTCCCGTTCCGTGATGACCAGATGGACAACCTCGACAACTACCTGGGCATGTTCCGCAGCCTGGTTGGCCAGACCGCCGGCATTCGCCGCGCCGGTGCCGCCAGCCTCGACCTGGCCTACGTTGCCGCCGGTCGCTACGACGCGTTCTGGGAGTCAGGCCTGTCCGAGTGGGACATGGCTGCAGGCGCCCTGCTGATCCAGGAAGCTGGCGGCCTGGTGAGCGACTTCACCGGCGGTCACGACTTCCTTGAAAAAGGCCACGTTGTTGCCGGCAACACCAAATGCTTCAAGGCTGTACTGACGGCCATCCAGCCGCACCTGCCGGCTTCGCTGAAACGCTAAGCATCAGGCAAAAAAAAAAGCACCCTTCGGGGTGCTTTTTTTATGACCAGGATTTGGGTATTAAACTTGCACACCACAACCCCTGCAGGAGCCAGCTTGCTCCGGGCGGCGTTCCGACGATGGACTCAAAGGCGACGCGTTTATTCAGAAAACGCGCGTTATCGGTAACGTATATCGCGAGCAAGCTCGCTCCTACATTATTAGATCCCGAGCATTAGATCCCCAGCGCATTCGCTTACTGGGCAGGCTGGTTCTGACCGAGAATCAGCTGACCGTCTTTGTTGACCGGAATCTGGTTGCCTGGATCACGATCCATACGCACCTTGCCTTCCTTGCCATTCAACGAATACCTCACGTCATAACCCACGACCTTGTCGCTGATGTCATTGACCGTGTTGCAGCGGGTCTGAGTCGTGGTGTAGGTGTCCTTGTTCTGCATGTTTTCCTGGACCTTGTTGCCGGCATAACCGCCGCCAACTGCACCTGCGACGGTGGCGAGCTTCTTGCCATTACCGCCACCCACCATGTTGCCCAACAAACCACCGCCGACAGCACCGATCACCGTCCCCAGGATCTGGTGTTGATCCTTCACTGGCGCCTGCCGGGTCACGGCGACATCCCTGCAAACCTCACGTGGAGTCTTGATCTGTTGTTTGACCGGCTCAACAGCCAGCACTTGCGCATACTCAGGGCCGCTTTTAACCAGCTTATAGGTGGCAACAGCACCCCCGGCAGTAACACCGACAGCACCCAGTACCGCACCAACCAGTAACGACTTGTTCATCATGAACCTCCTGACCATCACAAGCGGGACATGCCCGCGCTTCTCCTAGCCTTGGAGCACAAAAAAAGGCGCGAGTTCAATACTCGCGCCTTTTTGGATGGAGCCAGAGAGACAATTACCCTTATGGGCGGTCGTCGATTTCCTTCTCGGTATTAGCCGGAGGAATCAAATCCTCGGTGCTCAGGCTCAGCCAGATCAGCACCACGTTGGCGATGTAGATCGACGAGTAAGTACCCGCCAGAACACCGATAAACAGGGCGATGGAGAAGCCGAACAGGTTGTCGCCACCAAAGAACAGCAGAGCGGTGATCGCCAGCAAGGTGGAGATCGACGTGGCCATGGTCCGCAGCAAGGTTTGCGTGGTCGAGATGTTGATGTTCTCGATCAGGCTGGCCTTGCGCAGCACACGGAAGTTCTCACGAACCCGGTCGAATACCACGATGGTGTCGTTGAGCGAGTAACCGATGATCGCCAGTACCGCCGCCAAAACTGTCAGGTCGAAGGTGACCTGGAAGAACGAGAGTATGCCCACGGTCACGATCACGTCGTGGATCAGCGAGACAATGGCACCGACCGCGAACTTCCACTGAAAGCGGAAAGCCAGGTAGATCAGGATACCGCCCAGCGCCATCAGCATGCCGAGGCCGCCCTGGTCGCGCAGTTCTTCACCGACCTGCGGGCCGACGAACTCGACACGCTTGACCTGAGCCGGGTTGTCGCCGCCGACTTTCTGCAGCGCTTCAGCCACCTGGTGACCCAGTTGCGGGTCTTCGCCAGGCATGCGCACCAGCAGATCGGTGGTTGCACCGAAGTTCTGCACGATGGCTTCGTGATAACCGGCTGTAACCAGTTGCTCACGCACCTTGGTGACATCGGCCGGACGCTCGTAGGTCAGCTCGATGAGCGTACCGCCGGTGAAGTCCAGGCCCCAGTTCATGCCCTTATGAAAGACACTGAACATTGCCAGTGCGGTAAGGAACAATGTGACGCCGAACGCAAAGTTGCGAACGCCCATGAAGTTGATTGTACGTAACATGGCAGCCCCTTAAATCCACAACTTCTTGAAGTCACGACCGCCGAAGATCAGGTTGACCATCGCGCGGGTCACCATGATGGCCGTGAACATCGAGGTAAAGATCCCGAGGGACATGGTCACGGCGAAACCCTTGACCGGGCCGGTACCCATGGCAAAGAGAATCCCGCCGACCAACAGTGTTGTCAGGTTGGCGTCGAGAATCGCGGTGAATGCCCGGCCGAAGCCTTCGTTGATTGCCCGTTGCACGGTCATGCCGGCCGCGATCTCTTCACGTATCCGCGAGAAGATCAGAACGTTGGCGTCGACCGCCATACCCATGGTCAATACGATACCGGCGATGCCCGGCAGGGTCAGCGTTGCCCCCAGCAGCGACATCAAGGCCAGCAGCATCACCATGTTCACCGCCAGTGCGACCGTGGCAATGACGCCGAAGAAGCGGTAAATAGCCATGATGAACAGCGAAACGAACAGCATGCCCCACAGGGATGCATCGATACCTTTGGTGATGTTGTCAGCACCCAGGCTCGGACCGATAGTGCGTTCTTCAGCGAAGTACATCGGCGCCGCCAGACCACCGGCACGCAGCAACAGTGCCAGCTCGGAAGACTCGCCCTGACCGTTCAGGCCAGTGATGCGGAACTGCGCACCCAGTGGCGACTGGATGGTCGCCAGGCTGATGATCTTCTTCTCTTCTTTAAACGTCTGAACCGGCACGTCTTTCTCGACGCCGTTGACCACTTGCTTGACATAAGTGGTGACCGGACGCTGTTCGATGAAGATCACCGCCATGCTGCGACCGACGTTGCTGCGAGTCGCACGACTCATCAGCTCGCCGCCGTGGCCATCCAGACGGATGTTCACTTCTGGTGTGCCATGCTCGCCGAAGCCCGCCTTGGCGTCAGTCACCTGGTCACCAGTGATGATCAGGCCACGCTCGATCAGCGCTGGAGGACGCTTGCCTTCACGGAACTCGAACTCCTCGGAAGTGGCTTTCGAAGCGCCAGGCTCAGCCGCCAGACGGAACTCAAGGTTGGCCGTCTTGCCGAGGATTCGCTTGGCTTCGGCAGTATCCTGCACGCCCGGCAGCTCAACCACGATACGGTTAGGCCCCTGGCGCTGAACGATAGGCTCGGCAACACCCAGCTCGTTGACGCGGTTACGTACCGTGGTCAAGTTCTGCTTGATGGAGTATTCACGGATTTCCGCCAGCTTGGCCGGGGTCATCGCCAGACGCAGCACCGGCTGACCATTGAGGTCGGCTGGAACAATGTCGAAATCTTTGAAATTCTTGCGAACCAGTGCACGGGCCTCTTCGCGGGAAGCATCATCACTGAAGCCCAGCTGAATGGCACCGCCGAGTTGCGGCAGACTGCGATAGCGCACACGCTCTTTACGCAGCAGGCTCTTGACGTCGCCTTCGTAGACTTTCAGGCGTGCATCGAGGGCTTTTTCCATGTCCACTTCCAGCAGGAAGTGCACACCACCAGACAAGTCAAGACCCAGCTTCATCGGGTGCGCGCCAAGGCTGCGCAGCCATTTTGGCGTGGTCTGTGCCAGGTTCAGTGCAACGACATAGTCATCACCCAACGCCTTGCGCACGATGTCTTTGGCTGGAAGCTGATCTTCCTGCCTGTTCAGACGCAACAGGCCGCCCTTGCCGTTCGCGGCCAGGGAGGAGGCCTTTACAGTGATCCCGGCATCGGCAAGCGCTTTGCTTACGCGATCCAGATCGGCCTGATTGACCTGCAGCGCAGTACTTGCGCCACTGACCTGAATGGCCGGATCGTCAGGATATAAATTGGGAGCGGAATAAATAGAGCCGATCGCCAGCACCGCCAGGATCAGTATGTATTTCCACAGAGGGTATTTGTTCAGCATCACGCCGCCCGCTTATGACGCGGGGCGCCTTGCGCGCCCCGTCGATTGGTAAAAGATGAAACTTAGATCGCTTTCAGCGTGCCTTTTGGCAGCGTGGCAGCGATAGCGCCTTTCTGGAACTTCAACTCTACCGAGTCGGAAACTTCGAGAACAACGAAATCATCAGCTACTTTGGTGATCTTGCCGGCGATACCGCCAGAGGTCACAACTTCGTCACCTTTTTGCAAGTTACCGAGCAGGTTCTTCTGCTCTTTGGCGCGCTTGGCCTGTGGACGCCAGATCATCAGATAGAAGATGACCAGGAAGCCGACCAGGAAAATCCCCGTCGTAAAGTCGCCACCCATAGGGCCGGCAGCAGGTGCAGCGGCGTCAGCCATCGCATTAGAGATAAAAAAGCTCATTTAGCACTCCAGTTGCAAAATTAGGGTCTTAAACGTTTTAAAACTCAGTCCAGAGGCGGAACAGGTAACCCGCGCTTGGCATAGAAGGCATCAACAAAGGCGGCCAATGTACCCTGTTGAATAGACTCGCGCAAACCAGCCATAAGCACCTGGTAATGGCGCAAATTGTGGATCGTATTCAACATGCTACCCAGCATTTCGCCGCACTTGTCCAGATGATGCAGGTAAGCGCGGGAGAAGTTCTGGCAGGTATAGCAATCACAGGTCGGATCCAGCGGCGAATCATCATGACGATGGAACGCGTTGCGGATCTTCAGCACGCCAGTATCAATGAACAGATGCCCATTGCGGGCATTGCGGGTTGGCATCACGCAATCGAACATGTCCACACCGCGGCGCACACCCTCAACCAGATCTTCCGGCTTGCCAACACCCATAAGGTAACGAGGTTTGTCTGCGGGCATCAGGCCTGGCAGGTAATCCAGCACCTTGATCATTTCGTGCTTGGGCTCGCCCACCGACAAACCGCCAATGGCCAGGCCATCGAAGCCGATCTTGTCCAGGCCTTCCAGGGAGCGCATGCGCAGGTCCTGGTGCATACCGCCCTGAACGATACCGAACAGTGCAGCGGTATTGTCGGCATGGGCATTCTTCGAACGCTGAGCCCAGCGCAACGACAGCTCCATGGACACCCGAGCAACGTCTTCATCGGCCGGATACGGCGTGCATTCGTCGAAAATCATTACGATGTCCGAGCCCAGATCGCGCTGAACCTGCATCGACTCTTCCGGACCCATGAACACTTTCGCGCCATCGACCGGCGAGGCGAAGGTCACGCCCTCCTCCTTGATCTTGCGCATGGCGCCCAGGCTGAACACCTGGAAACCACCGGAGTCGGTCAGAATCGGGCCTTTCCACTGCATGAAGTCATGCAGGTCGCCGTGCTTCTTGATCACTTCAGTGCCAGGGCGCAGCCACAGGTGAAAAGTGTTGCCAAGGATGATTTCAGCACCGGTAGCGGAGATATCCCGCGGCAGCATGCCCTTGACCGTGCCGTAAGTGCCGACCGGCATGAACGCTGGGGTTTCAACGGTACCGCGGGGAAAGGTCAGACGACCACGACGAGCCTTGCCATCAGTGGCGAGCAACTCAAAAGACATACGACTCATGCTTGATCCTCAGGGGCCAAACCCTTGGGGGCAGTTGGCGCAGGGTTACGGGTAATGAACATCGCATCACCGTAGCTGAAAAAGCGGTACCCATGTTCGACGGCCGCTGCATAGGCAGCCATGGTTTCGGGATAACCGGCGAACGCCGAAACCAGCATCAACAATGTGGATTCGGGCAAATGGAAGTTGGTCACCAGGGCATCGACCACATGGAACGGCCGGCCCGGGTAGATAAAGATATCGGTGTCGCCACTGAACGGCTTGAGCACACCATCGCGGGCAGCACTTTCCAGCGAACGCACGCTGGTGGTGCCAACCGCAATCACCCGCCCGCCACGGGCACGGCAAGCGGCGACTGCATCCACCACATCCTGACCGACTTCCAGCCATTCTTTGTGCATGTGGTGATCTTCGATACGCTCCACGCGCACCGGCTGAAAGGTCCCGGCACCGACGTGCAGGGTCACGAACGCGGTCTCGACGCCCTTGGCGGCAATTGCCTCCAGCAGCGGCTGATCAAAATGCAACCCCGCCGTCGGCGCTGCCACCGCGCCCAGGCGCTCGGCGTAAACCGTCTGATAACGCTCGCGGTCCGAGCCTTCATCCGGGCGGTCTATATAAGGAGGCAACGGCATGTGCCCGACGCGATCGAGCAGCGGCAGCACTTCCTCGGCAAACCCCAGCTCGAACAGCGCGTCATGGCGCGCCAGCATCTCGGCTTCGCCACCACCGTCGA
The DNA here is from genome assembly GCF_059420325.1 of Pseudomonas sp. GW821-FHT04C07. Taxonomy (NCBI): domain Bacteria; kingdom Pseudomonadati; phylum Pseudomonadota; class Gammaproteobacteria; order Pseudomonadales; family Pseudomonadaceae; genus Pseudomonas; species Pseudomonas sp. GW821-FHT04C07. The sequence continues at coordinate 202,125 of NZ_JBWKTM010000003.1, read as the reverse complement.
TAAGGATCCTGGAACCTGGCTTGGGCGACTTGCTGGAGCGCACATGGGCCAGCACGCGATGACTGTCGAGCACCCGCTCGACCAGAATTTCCAGCTTGCCGCCGGAAGCTTTCTGGCCAAACAGCCGCGCCGGAATCACCCGGGTATTGTTGAACACCATCAAATCGCCCGGGCGCAAATGCTCAAGCAAATCAGTGAATTGACGGTGTGCGAGGGCGCCGCTGACCCCATCCAGGGTCAACAGGCGACTACCACGACGCTCGGCCAAAGGATGGCGAGCAATCAAGGAATCAGGGAGCTCGAAGGTAAAGTCAGCAACGCGCATGATGGGGTTCGTCTAGCAGGGCCGGAAAGTTTAGCGGAAATAGTAAAAATTCACCACGAAACGTGATTGACCAACGGTAATCACCTCTCTATACTTCGCCGCCATTGAGCCCTGATGGCGGAATTGGTAGACGCGGCGGATTCAAAATCCGTTTTCGAAAGGAGTGGGAGTTCGAGTCTCCCTCGGGGCACCAAAATTAAGAAAGGTCTTGCTTTGCAAGGCCTTTTTTTTCGCCCAAAGAAAAGCCACCACCGCCCCGTGCAGGAGCTGCCGAAGGCTGCGACTTTTGATCTTGCCCTTCCACACCTCCCGCACCACCGGGACATTTCAAAAGGATTCCCCTCATGGAATTGCCACTGGAAAGCGTCGCCCTCTTCTCCCTCAAGCTCGCTTACGAGACGGAAGATCAAAGTCCGATCCTGCGTGACGATCTGATCATGAGCGATTACCAGCGGGATGTATTCGAGTTACTGGTGCGCCGGGGTGATGTCGAGGCTATCCAGCTTAAAGTGGATCAATGCCTGGGTTTGGCGCTGAACGCTTTAGGCGGTGTTAATACACCGCTAGGTCGCGAGCTGAACAGGTTATCAGCTGATTTCGGCGGTGCTCAGACCATGGCGCAGCTTGATACCCCGCTGATCGCGCTCAAGGACTACCTGAAAGACATTCAGTGAATGATGGGGCCGCCCGAGACGACAAGGGTGGTGGCCGGGGTGGCACAGAACACCGCTAGCCCGTCCGGAGTTTGATCGTTCCCACGCTCCGCGTGGTAACGCATCCCGTGACGCTCCGCGTCACAAATCGCCGCTTCACCCGACAACTCCCCCCAACCACAGCAACTTGATCCAACGACCTTCCGGCGTCATCCACTGACTACACCTCCTTGCACCATTGCCTACAAATCCCCCAGAATCGCCCCGCTTGTGCGCCTTGCCCCACGCCACTAAGGTTCTCCAGTCGCTGCCCATCAGCGATCGGGTTTAGTCGCCCGGAGGTTGTCATTACGGTGTACAAGCATCATTCAGTCAGGCATTCCCTATCCCTGCACTTGATGGTGGCTGTGCGCAGGGCGCTTCGGCGCGCCGGTAATGGTGACTCCCCGGTCGACTAACCTGCGTACAGCCGCCACCCCTTCGTTTAGTCGCGAAGTGGTTGCGGCTCCACTCAAGGAGCACCAACCATGTTCAAAGTCACCCCCAACCCACCCGAAGCCCCAAACGTTTCGCCCTACGAAACCCTCGATTCGAAAAATCTCCACCAAGCCGCGCACCGGGCCCTCGATCACTACCTGACCCCGCCGCTATCAAGCAAACCGCGTTCCAGCGACGAGCGTCCGCCCCAGTTCTTCACTGTCGCCCCGGACATCAACCCCGAAGCCTTGATGGCCCACACCTACGAAACCTTCTGCTCGGCCAGCACCCTGACCCTGGATTTGTCCGATGACCTGGAAGGCAAACACCGCAACCTCGCCCTCGCAATTTATAGCCTGATGGAGTTGGGGTTGTTGTTGGTCGAAAAAGCACTGGATCGCGAGCATTCGGTGAAGGTGTAGGCAAGTAGAGCAAGCGCGCCCGCGTCGAGCGCGGGCGCACCAAAGTTGATGGGATTTGGGTTTGGGGCCAGTGGCGCCGAGCGGTAGGCAGGCAGGCAGGCAGGCAGGCAGGCAGGCAGGCTAGATGATTCTCAGATTTACTTTTCAAAAAGTTGACAAGTGTCTAGTCCTGAAACAGGTGTAAACCTTATTCAGGACGGGACAAAGCCCACAAATAAATCTGTCCCCTTTCCCTCAAGAACTTAAAATCTTTGCATTGAGCAGTGGATTCCGGGTTCCGATTTCGCGTAGCAGCGCGCAAAAAAGGTGTTTTCAGCGGTCAGTATCCGGGCCGTCTGAAAGAACCGACTTTTTCAACAGAATCGACCCAAGGCAGCCGATTGAATACTTACGGCACACCCACGGATAGCTCCAGCAACTGATAAAATCGGTAAATGGCGATATTTATATCGTCCATGATTTCATCATCCTACTCTTCGATGATTCCCAACTCGGCTTTCAATGCAGCGATTCGCTCCTTGAGCTCTGCTACGAGCCCGCACGATCAGTGGCGATAATTTATGAATTGCCACGGTTTTTTTTAGACTTTTAGACAGTTCCTGGCCGATTTGGGCCATTCGCGAGTACTCTCTTTTGCCGGGGACGGATGGCCAAGCCATAAGGGACATTAATCTGACCGGCCAAAGACGCCTCGATCTAATAAGCGGGGGCGCCTCCCCTGTTAATCCCTGTCAGCTTGCCGAATTGCGTGCCATGACGATCCACGCCGCGCCGTCGATCATCACCGACCGCTCGCCGGGAAGGCTGGCGAAAGCGCCACGAACCGCCGCCGAGGCGCGGGCGCGGATGTCGTCGGGCTGATCGGCGAGCGCAAGCGACAGCGGGCCGCCCTCGAACGCCATCTTCACCGCGTCATCGATCGCCGCGTCTCGCGTCCCGCCCTCACCGAACGGGATACAAGCATCGAAGGGCGCGATAGCGATATCGGTGAAGCCGGCCGCTGTCAGGATGCGCGTCACCCGTCCCCGGTCGCCGAACGAGAACGGGCCGGGCGCTTCGGGACCGGGCGGCGCGGGTAGCGGGACGATGTCCTTGATCGCGCCCATCGGCAGGCGCAGCCAATCGTTCTCGGCCACGCCGCGCCAGCAGACGAAAGCGACCCGCCCGCCCGGCCGCAGCGCACGCCGCATATGGGCAAACGCCCCAGTCGGATCGTCGAAGAACATCACCCCGAAACGCGAGAACAGGATGTCGAACGCGCCCTCGGGCAGCTCGGCGCTGCTGGCGTCGGCCACCCGGAACAGGGCCGGCGTATCCTTCGGCGCAAGCGCACGCGCTCGGCCGATCAACGGTTCGGATATGTCCACGCCTAGCACATGGCCGCCCGCGCCGACGCGAGCGGCCAGAGCCAGACTCGAGGCGCCCGCGCCGCAGCCGACGTCCAGAACGCGTTCGCCCGTCGCGGGCGCGGCGGCTTCTATCGCGGCCTGGCCGAACACCGCGAACATGGCGTCGAGCCGGGCCTGGTTGGCGGCCCAGTACTCTCCACTTTGGCCATTCCAGTCAGCTACCTGATAGGCATTTTGCTCTGTCATGACATCTCCTCGTTTTGATTCGCTCTTAACTAGGCCGTGCAAAAGCCGGGAACGGCGACCTTCTGGAACAGGTGCGGGCTGCCTACGACGGATGACGGATAGGCCGAAAGCTTCGCGACGAACTCGGGATGGGTGAGGCCGGCGCGGACCGTCTCGGTAGATTCCCACACCACATAGTTCAGGTAAGTCGGGCTATCGCCGATCGCTCGATGCAGTTGCATGGAAATGAAGCCCGGTTGCTTCGTTATGATCTCGGCAGCCGCCTTGAAAGCGTCCAGGAAGCCCGCTTCGTCGGCGTAATCGAGCGTGAAGAGGTTGATTAGCACGACTGGCGCGGCCGCGATGCCGAGTTGGCGCTCAAGCGGGAATTTATCGTCTAGCGGTTTGAATTTACGGTCTTGCGGCTTTTGGTCGGCCATGGTGGCGCTCCTGTCTATTGTGAAATTGAAACTGGCGTGATCGATGCTGCTTCGAAGCAACATTCAGAAACCAGCAACCACCGAAGAAGGGAACCTGTGCTCTCAAACCAACATCGACTGCTGGGCGGAGATGCCCGCCGTCGCGCCTTGCCATGATGCCGTGGTGACCGAGGGCATGAGGGGATTGGCGAGGTCGCCGGCGGCGTAGACGCCGGGCATGCTGGTTTCGCGGCGCTCGTCGACCTTGAGGGCGATGCCCAGGGGTGTATCGACCGTGGCGAGGCCCAGCGATTCATGCAGGCTTGCGGACGGCTTGTTGCACGGATGCGCGAACAGAATGTCGACCGCGACAGGGGGGCCGGCGTCGAGCCTGACGGTGGTGTTATGGCTCTCGTCATGGTCGATTTCGGTGATCCGGCCATCGACGACAGGGATGCCGCGGCGCGCCAGATCGGCCCGGATGTCGGGTGGAATGTCGTGACCATTGGCGAAGACCGTCAATGTGTCGGTCCAGTCGTGGTATAGCCTGACGTAGTTGTGCGACGGCGGGCCGGACCAGACGAGGCCCCAATGCCGGCCGGCAACTTCAAAGCCGTCGCAATAGGGGCAAGGCACGATGGAGCTGCCCCAGCCTTCGGCAAAGCCGGGAACTTCAGGCATCTGGTCGGCGACGCCATAGCTCAGGATCAGGCGGCGCGCCCTGAGGCTTTCGCCATCGCCAGTGAGGACAGAGAAATCGTCGATAGCGCCGCAGACGCTCTCGGCACAGGCAGTGACCAGCCTGACCGTGGGATAACGCGCCAGCTGCTGCCGCGCCTCGACCAGGATCTCCAGCGGTGGCTTGTGGTCGTGGCCGAGCAGGCCATGCGAGTGGTCGGCGAAGCGATTGCGCGGCAGGCCGGTGTCGAGAACGGTGACCTTGCGCCGGGCACGGCCGAGCTGCAAAGCGGCGGCAAGACCGGCAAAACTGCCACCGATGATGATGACGTCATTCATGGTGATGGGCTCCGCGCTGTGGATGAAAGGAGATCGGCTTGCACACTTAAGATACTAAGAAGTACCATAATTCACGAATTTAGATACTGTCAAGTACTGGAATTTTATGACCGAAAACAGTCAGGGCCGACGTGGCCGGCCCGCCAACGATGCGCTAGGCCAGACGATCATCGACGCCGCGGGCGAACTTTTTGCGGAATTGGGTTTTCAAGCGACGACAATGGACAAGGTCGCCCAGCGGGCGAAGATATCCAAGCTAAGCATCTATCGGCACTTCGAGAACAAGGAGGCGCTGTTCAGTGCGGCCATCGCGGCCCACTGCCATCAGTTTGCACCACAGGCCCTTATTGAAGGCGTCGGCGGTTCGGCGGCAGATCAGCTCATGGCGGTGGGAACATCCCTGCTCCGCACGTTGTTGAGCCCGGATGTGCGCAGTGTCGAAGCCATGATCATGGCCGCCAAGACGAATCAAAGGTCGTTAAGCAAGCTGCATTACGAAGCCGGCCCCGCCTATGTCATCGCCCAGATCGAGGCCCTGTTGGGTCAGTTGCACGCGAAGGCGATTCTGAACGTGCCCGATCCTCTGCGGTCCGCCCGTTTGTTTGCCGCGCTATTCAAAGGATCCGATCTCCTGATGATCGCGCGCTTCGATGAGGAGAGAGCAGAGGACGACAACGAAATCGAATCCTATTGCCGGGCGGCCGTCGCCATGTTCATCGCCGCGCACGGCGGCACCGACCACGCTGGCGATTAGGAGCTTAATTGCCCCGGCCAGCCTGGCCAGCGCCCCTGCTGGCCAAGCTAGCGGCGGCGCGATCGCATCGGCATTCAAAGGGGATGCGTTTCCGATGCAGTAGCCAAGAGTGCTCTTGCTTCCTGCAAGTGGTTGCGGAACCGGATGGCATAGTCCTCTGCAACTGCCGCCTGAATGCTGAAACGGCTGGCCAGCGCACGGCGCCAATCAGCCACTCGATTCAGTCCATCGAACAACTGATGATTGGGCTCGAATCCAAGTATGTCGAAGTAGCGAAAAACTGGAGCCACGGCGATGTCGACCATGCTGAGCCTCTCGCCGACGAAATAAGGGCCGTCCAATATTTCACTGTCGAATCGCTCCAGCTTTCCTCTCAATGCTGCAGATTTGCCAAGGGCTGTCTGCTGGTCGGTGGCGTTCAAAAATCCCCATGCATCCGCCAGTGTGGCAGAGGCGAATTCGATCCATGCACGGTGTTGTGCTCGGATCAACGCATTCATTGGATGTAACGCAGGCTCCGGGTACACCTCCTCCAGGTATTCGCAAATGGCGACGCTCTCGAATAGAACGGACTCGCCTTCATTGCCGTCTGGAACCTTGAGCAGCGGAACCTTACCGCTTGGCGACATCGCCAGAAACCAGTCTGGCCTGTCGCGAAGATCGACATCGATACGCTGAAAGGTAATACCTTTTTCGAGTAACACGATGGCCACTCGCTGAACGAATGGGCATAACGGATGGCTGACGAGTGTGAACTGTGACTGTGGCATTGGAATAGACCCACTGAAGAATCAAAGCCCGCCGCCACGAGTGGGAGCGGGCCGTATAGAAGCAACGTCCGTGACTTCAAGAAAGCCTGAGTGGCAATCAGTTTTCCGTAAAAGCGCAGGAGACGTTCCTTCGCGTATCGTTGGCAGCTAAAGCGAGCGGCCACCGTCGACGATGAGTTCCGAGCCAACCGTCCATCGTGACTCGTCTGACGCCAGGTACAGCACGGCCTTGGCCACTTCCTCGGGCGTACCAAACCGGCCGAACGGAATGGTCGCTGCGATATCCTGGTTGAGCTGTTCGCGATAGGCATCGGGAATACCGAGCTTGTCGTAAAGCGGCGTATCAATCGGACCAGGGCTGACTGCATTGACGCGAATACCACGCGGGAGCAGTTCGCTAGAAAGCGTCTTCGACATGTTCAGGAACGCGGCCTTGGTCGCGCCATAAACTGATGAACGCGCGTCGCCGAGGTGTGCACTAACCGAGGTATTGAGAACCACCGACGCAGGGTTCGCGAAGACTGGTAGCAATGCCTGGATCAGAAAGTACGGCCCCTTAACGTTGATGTCGAAGGAGCGATCGAACATTTCCTCCGTCCACTCTTCGATCGGCAGCCAAACGGATACGCCTGCATTGAGAAAGGCAACATCGAGTTGGCCATAGTGAGTCTGAACGGCCTGCGCCAGTTCCTTCTGCGCATCGATGCTGGCTGAGTCAGCACGCAGTACCAATACTTCGCTTCCCAGTTCCGCCTGGGCCTTTGCGATGGACTCCGGATTGACTCCGGTAACGATCACGCGCGCGCCTTCGGCGAGGAACTGCTTAGCCGTTTCCAGGCCAATGCCGCTGGTGCCGCCGGTGATGAGAGTGCGTTTGCCTTGCAATCGGGACATGTAAGTTTCCTTTTCGGTTTTTCACGGTCAGTCGATGTACTGACCTGCCAGAGGGAAACTATGTATTCATACCTGTGCATTGATAAGATGGCCTATTCGAATACATTTCATGCTTATATTGCATGAATGAGAGGCCTAGATGGATCGACTACTGCTGATGACCTGCTTTGTTCGCGCTGTTGAGACAGGAAGCTTCTCGGCTGCGGGGCGTGACCTGGGGCTGGGGCAGCCTAACGTCAGCCGCTATGTGGCGGCGCTGGAAGATCATTTGCAAACCAGGCTGCTTCACCGATCCACACGAAAGCTTGCCCTCACCCCCGAAGGAGAACGCTATTACGCAGATGCCCGGCGCATTCTCGATGCCGTGGAAGAATCGGAGTCGTCCTTCAGGGAGAACGTCGCCCCGTCCGGATTGTTGCGAGTCGCCTGCCCGACCGCGCTAGCCCATGCATTCGTGGTGCCGCATGTATCCACATTTCTGGAGCGCTATCCAGAGTTGACGCTCGACCTGCAGATCAATGATCGCTATGTGAATCTGGTCGACGAAGGGGCTGAACTGGCGATCCGCATCGGACATCTGGAAGACAGCGCAATGCGTGCCCGGCCGCTAGGCTGGTTCGAGCGTGTATGCGTTGCCAGCAAGGGATACCTGGCCAAACGCGGAATCCCCACGACGCCCAATGATCTGAGAACGCACGATTGCCTGATCTACACCCTGCTGTCGACAGGCACCACATGGCGCTTTCGGGATATCGATGTTCCCGTTTCTGGCAGGCTTCGGGTCAACTCACCTGAGGCCATACGAGAGTGTGTAAACGAGGGACTGGGGATCGCACAGGGGCCCGAATGGCTTTACGAGGAAGGGCTGAAAAATGGCAATCTGCGGGTGTTGCTTAGGGACTACGCAGCTCCGGCTGTCCCCGTGCAAGTCATTTACGTTGCCGACCGGCTTCTCCCCAAAAGGGCCATTGTATTCATGGATTTCATCGCCGAGGTGTTCGCAAAAAATTCTGCATTTAACGATCAACCCAGACCATCATAATTGCAGTAGTCAGCTTGGTGTGCTCATGACGCCCGACTAATCATGAAAATTCGCCAGGTGCCGGTTCGGCATTTTCGGCAGACCAGGGAGTCTATCCTTAACCAGTTTCGTGAAAATATTATTGACAGCTCGTCGGAAATTGGATGGAGATATCCGATCAAACTTTCATCCACACCAGTCCTTATTGAAAGCAGGTAGGGTGTACACTTCGCAGTACAACGTGGAAGTGTACATAGACAAAAAACTATTTAAATCATACAGCTATGCTATTATTCGAGTCTCCCTCGGGCACCAAAATCAAGAAAGGCCTTGCTTTGCAAGGCCTTTTTTTTTCGCCCAAAGAAAAGCCACCACCGCCCCGTGCAGGAGCTGCCGAAGGCTGCGACTTTTGATCTTGCCCTTCCACACCTCCCGCACCACTGGGACATTTCAAAAGGATTCCCCTCATGGAATTGCCACTGGAAACCGTCGCCCTCTTCTCCCTCAAGCTGGCTTACGAGACGGAAGATCAAAGTCCGATCCTGCGTGACGATCTGATCATGAGCGATTACCAGCGCGATGTTTTCGAGTTACTGGTGCGCCGGGGTGATGTCGAGGCTATCCAGCTTAAAGTGGATCAATGCCTGGGTTTGGCGCTGAACGCTTTAGGCGGTGTTAATACACCGCTAGGTCGCGAGCTGAACAGGTTATCAGCTGATTTCGGCGGTGCTCAGACCATGGCGCAGCTTGATACCCCGCTGATCGCGCTCAAGGACTACCTGAAAGACATTCAGTGAATGATGGGGCCGCCCGAGACGACAAGGGTGGTGGCTGGGGTGGCACAGAACACCGCTAGCCCGTCCGGAGTAGCTGAAAACCCCAATATTCATTGGGCCGCACTGATGGTGTTTTACACCTAAAGTGATTGACGGAAGTGTCAACTTCGTTCGAGAATGACTGTGAGCGCGAAACCAGTTGCCTCCAGCGGCTATAACTGGCGTAGGAACCCCGTCGATGGCTGGACATCAGCGCAGGGTGAGACCTCCACACCCCTGCTTGAGGGTGTGTATATGAATATCAAGCAAAACTTTTAAGGGCAGCCCTCATGAGCTGCCCTTTTTCTTGCCCGTAACAAAAGTGTGTAGCGCTTGAACAACAACTCACCGTGCCGGTGCTTGTTCAACGCCTTGGCATCGCTCTGCATGAAGTTCCACATCACCCGGCCCCCGACGAGGGACACGCTCACCAGCATTTGCCTCTTGGACTCATAGGCGCCAATGAAGGCCAGCCGATACGTCTCGTTTGTAAATGCCACCTTCCAGACTTCAAGTGGACCACAGAGAGTATCCATGGCCATTTTCACATAGCGCTCCCGGGCATCCATCCGTTTTTCCACGATGTGATAGATGCTGCTGCGCAGGATCGTCACCGCCCCCATAGGCGTTTTAACTGCCAGCGACAGAATCGCGGGATCAACAAAGCCCAGGTGCTGGGCAACGACCTCAATAGCATCCTCATGAGACGTGGCCGCCGGCACTTCATCCATCGCCTGCGAACGTAGCTCGCGCTCCAGAGTACGCAAATCAGGCAGATTGCTGTCCAGCCAGGTGGGCTGACCTTTCCGCTCTGAAATCTTGGGAGGGGTAGTGTCCGTACTCAAAAGGCGATCCGACCAGGCATGGTAGACCAGCATTTTGCCATAGATCTTGCAGGCCATCGGCCCGACCGAGCGACGAACGGGGACACCCATCAGCGATCGGGTTTAGTAGCCCGTGGTTAAAACAAAGTGCATCGAGCTCCAAACAGTCAGGTTTCCCTATCGCCTGCACTTGATGGTTGACGCTCCGCGTCACAGCTAGCGGCACCCTCCCTCTCTTTCTCCCACCCAAAAATCCCCTTTCCCTTTTCTTGCCTGTGCCCGGCGGGCAAGCCGCTCTACGGCAACGGCAGCCACTGCGTGATCAACGGGCGCCTGGCCATCAAGTTCCAGGGCGCGCAACAAAACTGTCTACCCTGCGCGTTGCGTAGCCAGTGCCTGCGCACATCCCCGCGAACGCGGGTATCCAATGAACTGTCACTCGATCTCGAACAGACCGTTGCGCACCGGCGTGGCGGCCAGGCGCTGGCGGATGTCCTCATCGATGCGCGCATCGTCCGGACGATAGAGCATCACCTGGCGGTAGGCGCTGACCCGGTTGATCTCCGGCCCCAGGTACTCCCAAACCACGCGGGTGCAGGCCGGAGTACGCCGGTCGCCGCTGGAGACACCGGTCTTCAGGCCATTCAAGCGGGTGATGCGGCTCTTGAAGCTGGGGATGAGAATGGTCTGACTCATCTCGTTGACGGTCAGCGACTCGTAGTCGATGAGGAACAAGCGGTCCTGCAGGTGGAACGCCGCGCCCAAGTAGCGGCAGCGCACCCAGTCTTCCGCCTGCACGTCAGTGCTGCTGGAGCGCTCTTGGCGTTCCTGGCGCTCGAACAGGAAGTTGCCGCGCTCCTCGCGCAGATGCACCAGCGACAACAGGATGCTGCCAGGCACCGACATGCAATTGGCGTATTCAAAGTAGTAGCCGCAGTAGCGCGAAAGGCTACTGGAGTGCTCACGCAGTGGTTGCAGCAGGCTGTAGAGCGGGTCATCGGTCGGACTCGAAGCGCTGTCCGTATTGCGCGCGCCGATGAGGCGGGCGAACTGCTCAGGCGGCAGGCCCAGTTCGTAGTCCTCGACCCCGAAGAAATCTCCGATGCGCCTGAGGTTGTAGGCAGTCGGCTGGCTCTGGCCACTGAGGTACTTGTTGAACTGCGCGCGGTGGATCGCCAGTTTGCGACAAACCTCGGCGATCGAGCGGTAATGGCTGCACAACAGCTTGAGATTGGTGCCCAGGTTGTTCGACATGCGCCGGCCTCCAGTGATGCGAGCTGCGCGAATATAGCATCAACTAGCATCAGATCAAGCAAACCTGCGAAATGGCCTGACCGTCGGCGCTGGCCCATCATGCTCGCCACACTCACGGCACTGTTGTCGTGCAGTCCATATTCGAACAATAAGAATCGAGGAATCCTCCATGCTCGAAGCGCTTAACGATTTCCTGTCCGGGAAACTGCTCATCGTGCTTATCGTCGGGTTGGGCAGCTACTTCACCCTACGCTCCCGCTTCGTCCAGTTCCGTCACTTCGTCCATATGTTCAGCGTGTTCAAGGACTCCCTGCGCAGCAGCTCCGGCCAGTTGAGCTCGTTTCAGGCGCTGATGCTCAGCCTCGCTGGCCGTGTCGGTGCGGGCAATATTGCAGGCGTTGGCATCGCCGTGACCCTGGGCGGCCCCGGCGCAGTGTTCTGGATGTGGGTGACCGCGCTGGTCGGCATGTCCAGCAGCTTCTTCGAGTGTTCCCTGGCCCAACTCTACAAGCGCAGTGACGGCAACGGCCTTTACCGTGGTGGCCCGGCCTACTACATCCAGCACGGCCTCGGCCAGCGCTGGCTGGGCATGGTCTTCGCGGCCCTGCTGCTGGTGACCTTCGGCTTCGCCTTCAACGGCCTGCAATCCCACGCAGTGACTCACTCGTTGGAAAACGCCTTCGCCTTCCCCGTACAGTACAGCGGCATCGCCCTGGCCGCGCTGCTGTGCCTGGTGTTCATTGGCGGCATCAAGCGCATTGCCGCAGTGGCCGACCTACTGGTGCCGGTCAAGACCCTGATCTACATCGCAGTGACCCTCTACGTGATCGTGCTGCAATTCGACCATGTACCGGGCATGCTTGTGACCATCGTAAAGAGTGCCTTCGGCCTCGATCCGGCCTTTGGTGGCCTGATCGGCAGCGCCATCGTGATGGGCGTGAAGCGCGGTGTATTCGCCAACGAAGCGGGCCTCGGTAGCGCACCCAACGTCGCCGCCGTGGCTGCCGTGCGCCATCCGGTGGCACAAGGCGTGGTGCAGGCGTTCAGCGTGTTCCTCGACACCTTTGTCATCTGCACCTGCACTGCCCTGCTGATCCTGCTCTCGGGCTTCTACACCCCGGGCTTCGAGGGTGACGGCATCGTCCTGACCCAGAACTCCCTGGCCGCAGTGGTCGGTGACTGGGGGCGGATCTTCGTCAGCGTGGCGCTGGCGCTCTTCGTGTTCACCTCAATCCTCTACAACTACTACCTCGGCGAGAACAGCCTGCAATACCTGTTCGGCCGCAGCCGTATTGCACTCATCGGCTACCGTGTCCTGGTGGTGGTGCTGATCCTCTGGGGCTCCATCCAGAACCTGTCTACGGTGTTCGCTTTTGCCGACATCACCATGACCTGCCTCGCCTTCGTCAACCTGATCGCACTGGCCCTGCTGTTCAAGGTCGGTCTGCGGTTGATGCGCGACTACGACGAACAGCGCCGCTCCGGGATCCAGACCCCAGTGTTCGATTCGGCGAAGTTCGCCGACCTCGACATCGACCGTGACGCCTGGCCCGCCGGGCAGGTCGCCGAGGCGCCCGTAGAACAACCTGTAGCGAGCCTGGTGCAAAGCCGCCGCTAACCCTTTAACAACGCTTCATAGGGTGCCGCTTTCCCGCTTGGCGCGGGGGAGTGGCATCGTCGCATCAGACAACAGTGCTCCCTGGCCCTGGCCGAATCCGCTAAAGCGATCCGCTGCATGCTGGCCCACCTGTTTCATTTCACGAGTTCCCAAGGACTACGGCATGAGCGCAGTCAAAAACCTTTTCGTACTCTATACCGGCGGCACCATCGGCATGCTGCAGACTCCTCAAGGGCTGGCCCCTGGTAGCGGTTTCGAAGCGCGTATGCGTGCGCACCCGGGAAGCCAGGCGTCGGCCCTGAACTGGCAGTTTCACGACCTGCTGCCGCTGCTCGATAGCGCCAACATGAGCCAGGCCAACTGGTTGGCCATGCGTGACGTCATTGTCGATGCGGTGACCATTGGCGGCCATGACGCGGTGCTACTGTTGCACGGCACCGACACCCTGGCCTACAGCGCTGCCGCACTGAGCTTCCTGCTGCTCGGCCTACCGGTGCCAGTGGTGCTGACCGGCGCCATGCTGCCCGCCGGCGCCGAGGGCAGTGATGCCTGGTCCAACCTGTGTGGCGCCATGCAGGCCCTGGAAGCGGGCATCGCGCCCGGGGTGCATCTGTATTTCAGTGGCGAGCTGATGCACGGCGCGCGGGTCAGCAAGCTGCGCAGCGATGCCTTTAACGCCTTCACCGTGCTGCCACGGCAACGTGATGGCGAACGCGCCGATGCGATCCCTTCGGCCCTGGACTACCTCCAGCCGCGCCAGCCGGTGAACCTCGCGGTGCTGCCGTTCTTCCCGGGCATCCAGGCTTGCCATGTGCAGGCCCTGCTCGATAGCGGCGTACGCGGGCTGCTGCTGGAGTGCTACGGCAGCGGCACCGGTCCCTCGGACAACGCCGAACTGCTGGCAGTCCTGCACGCAGCCCATGAGCGCGGCGTGGTGCTCGCGGCCATCAGCCAGTGCCCGCATGGCCATGTCGAGTTCGGCATCTATGCCGCCGGCAGCCAGCTACTCGCCAGCGGCCTGGTTTGCGCGGGCGGCATGACCCGCGAGGCGGCGCTGGGCAAGCTGTTCGCCCTGCTAGGCGCAGGTCTGGAGCAGGCCGAAGTGGAACGCTGGTTCGCCCTCGACCTGTGCGGTGAGCGGGTGGACTGAAAGATCGCTCCTCAGGATCGCGCTTAATGACCCGGTCCTCCCTGAAGTGGGGAGGACGGCCAGAGGATTCTCAAATTTACTTACCGCACACTGCGCTTCACAGATCGCCGCCGCACCCGGCAACTCCCCCCAACCACAGCAACTTGATCCAACGACTTTCCGGCGTCATCCACTGACTACACCACCTTGCGCCATTGCCTACAAATCCCCCAGAATCGCCCCGCTTGTGCGCCTTGCCCCACGCCACTAAGGTTCTCCTGTCGCTGCCCATCAGCGATCGGGTTTAGTAGCCCGTGGAGGTATGAAAGGTGCATTGCGCTCCAGACAGTCAGGTTTCCCTATCCCTGTACTCAATGGTGGCTGTGCGCAGGGCGCCCTCGGGCGCGCCGGTTTCGTATCTCCCCGGTCTACTAACCTGCGTACAGCTGCCACCCCTTCGTTTAGTAGCGAGTCGGTGGCAGCTCCATTCAGGAGATCGTCAATGTTCAAAGTAACCCCCAATCCACCCGAAATCCCAAACGTTTCGCCCTACGAAACCCTCGATTCGAAAAATCTCCACCAAGCCGCGCATCGGGCCCTCGATCACTACCTGACCCCGCCGCCATCGGGCAAGCCGCGTTCCAGCGACGAGCGTCCGCCCCAGTTCTTCACTGTCGCCCCGGACATCAACCCCGAAGCCTTGATGGCCCACACCTACGAAACCTTCTGCTCGGCCAGCACCCTGACCCTGGACCTTTCCGAAGATCTGGAGGGCAAACACCGCAACCTCGCCCTGGCGATTTATAGCCTCATGGAGTTGGGGTTGTTGCTGGTCGAAAAAATGATGGATCGCGAGCATTCGGTGAAGGTGTAGGCAGATAGAGCAAGCGCGCCCGCGATCGAGGCGGGCGGGCCAGAGTTGAAATGGAGATTCAAATGGCAACTGACTGGAATCAGATCCGCGAAATGATGAACACCGTTATCGACAGCTGCGAGCAGATCGAAAACGCGGGTTACAGCGAGCAGCATCGATCGGCCACTGTCGAGATCAAGGGCCAGGAATACTCGGTTCAGGAGTTTCTGATCAGCGCCTGGACGCTGCCGGAAAGCATTCGCTACAGGATCATTCAGGAGCGCCACGATAAGTGCGTTGCCCTGCCCTATGTGCCTGAGGCCGCCCGCATATTGGTCGCCATGGCCCAGGCCTGCGGCGAGCTGATCGGCGCGCACGACGCAGCGCCCGCGCAGCAGGCCATCCGCGGTATGAATCATTGGTACAGCAACTACGCAGTACCGAATATCAAGGCGGCGATTGATAAGGCTAAAGCCGGGGCGGGCGAGTAGTTTCCACGCGCTCGTGCGACGGGATCTGCGCGAGCGCAAGACGATGCCAAGGGTTATGGCAGAGGAATGTGTACACCGTCAGATCAGATGGGCACTGTAGCGCCGCTATCGCGAGCAAGCTCGCTCCTACAGGGGTCGGGATAATCCGCAGGCGGGGCGGCGTAGAAAACGTTGTCGTCCTCGGGTGGGTGCGCTGTCAGCTCCGTAGATCGCCTTCGTGTACGTTCCATTGCGCCCGGTATTCCATCAGGAAGTCGACAAAGGCTCTGAGTCGCAAAGGCGTATGCCGTCCGCCAGGGTAGAGCAGCGTAAATGGCCGGGATCGTCCGTTGAACGCTTCAAGGACTTCGACCAGCGAGCCTTCTGCCAACTCTTTTTCAACGATGAATTTGTAGGTCTGAAAGAGGCCCGCACCATGTTTGGCCAGCGTTACGCCGCCCAGGACATCGTCCGAACAGCTATAGCCGCCTTCAGTGAGTATCTCTTTGTCCTTGGCGTTTTCCTTGAACAACCAGGCAATGCGCCTACCGCTGCTGGGCAGCTCGAATTGAATGCACTCATGGTTGTGCAAGTCATCCAGGGTTTGCGGTCTACCCGCGCGCTGCAAGTATTCGGGACTCGCCATCGTGACCAGTTGCGCGTCTTCCAGGTGCCGGGCGATCAATCCTGAGTCGGGCAGGACCCGGACCCTGATTGCCATGTCGTAGCCTTCTTCAATGAAGTCGACGTTACGATTGCTGATGTTTACATCGACCTTTACCGCCGGGAAGCGCGCTCGAAAGGCCGGCAGCAACGGCAAGATGCGGTGATGGCCGTAGGTGGTGGGCACGCTGATACGCAAGGTCCCGGAAGGTGTTTGCTGCTTGCCCATCACTTCACGCTGGGCTTCGACCAACTGGGCCAACGCCTGGCGGCATTGCTCGAAATACGCTCGACCACTTTCCGTCAGTTTTACGCTGCGGGTGGTTCGGGTGAAAAGGCGCACGCCCATGCGCGCCTCCATGCGCGACACCGAGCGACTGACCGCCGCTGGTGTTACCCCGGCTACCGCTGCCGCGGTGGTGAAGCTTCCTGATTCAGCCGCCAGGCAAAACAACTCGATGCTGCCCAGCAGAATGTCGTCGAACTGTCGCTTCATGATTGATTACGCCATGGTTCAAATGAAGTGCTCTGACTGGTATCTATCAAACAAAGGTAAATAAATACAGTTGTTTCACCGGAGCAGCTACTTGAAGGCAAGGACTCCGGGACACCCCGTGAATCCTTATTTTGAAGTTCCAGAACTGTTGTGATCACTGGCACATCGAGCGGCATTGGCCCCCTACAACATCAAGGTCAACGCCGTGGCTCCAGGCATTGCGAAATTACCGATGCTGTGCTTTACCTGACCAACGCGAACTTCACCGCAGGCATCGTTTTAGCCGTCGATGGCGGGATGAGCAGCGGCAAGTGGTAAACACCAGGGAGCCGCTACCGGCTCCCTGGTTCAGATCTTATCGATAACATCACAGGAGCACGATCATGCCTTTCGTCAGTGTGCGCATCACCCGAGACGGTGTTACCCAGCAGCAAAAAGCCCAGGTCATCGCCGAAATCACCGAAACCCTGGAGCGGGTGTTGGGCAAGCGTCCTGACCTGACCCATATCGTTATAGAGGAAATCGATACCGACAATTGGGGGTATGCCGGAATGACCACCACTGAATATCGCAAGAACCTGAAAACCTGACAGGAATCGAGCGCCTACCCTGTGGCGAGGGAGCAAGCGCCCTCGCCACAGGGTAGGCGACGGCTCGTCCTTAAATGATTGGCCCGCTACCTCCCCGCCTTCACCAACACTGGTTTCTCTTGATAGCGCTCGGGATACAACTGTTTCAGCTGCGCCACCTTGGGCAGATCGTTGATCACGATGTAGGGATACGTCGGATGCTCGGTCAGGAAGTCCTGGTGGTAGGCCTCGGCCGGGTAGAAACCTTTGTAGGTTTCGAGCTTGGTAACGATGGGTTTATTGAACGAATGCGCTGCATCGAGCTGGGTGATATAGGCCTGGGCGACGCGTTGCTGTTCGCTGTTTTCCGGGAAGATCGCCGAGCGGTATTGAGTACCGGTGTCAGGGCCCTGGCGATTCAGTTCAGTCGGGTTATGGGCAACTGAGAAGTAGATCTGCAGCAAGGTGCCGTAGGTGACTTGGGCGGGGTCGAAGGTGACCTCGACGGATTCGGCGTGGCCGGTGTTGCCGTCACTGACGCGCTCGTATTGTGCGGTGTTGGCAGCGCCGCCGGCGTAACCGGAGACGGCTCGCTTCACGCCTTTGACGTGTTGGAACACGCCTTGTACACCCCAGAAGCAGCCACCGGCGAATACTGCGGTTTCGGTGCTGGATTTAGTCGCCGGCTCGTCCAGGGCAGGCGGCGGGATAAGCACTGCGTCCTCCGTGGTGCCGAAGGAAAATGCAGAGCATTGGCCGATGAAGGTGGCGGCGGCAAGACCCAAAAGAGCCCGGCGCCAGATTGGGCGTGAAAGATTGAATGTGCTTTTCATGGTGCTGACTCCTTGATATATGGGTCCGGCGAGAGCTCTTCGCTGCATGTCACGGCGCCTTCGCGGGCAAGCCTCGCTCCTACGAAATCGGTGGTCGGACTTGCGATCAACCAAACGTAAACGCATACGCCGACACACCCGGATCGAGGAATTCAATGCTGAACGTTCGATCCGCCACATCACCCGGTTGGCGAACCAACTGATAAAGCCGTTGCTCGGTCACGGTGCCGGTGCCGTCGGGGGCTACGTCGGTGCCGTGGGCAGCGCCGGGCATCTGGCCGTCGACGGTGACTTTGAAGCGCACCGGTTTGCCGTCAGCGCCGGGGCCCAGCACCAGGTGCAAGTCCCGGGCATGGAAGCGGTAGACGATCCGGCCCGCCGGGGCTGCCAGCGTGGCCCGCTCGGCGCCGACGTTCCATTTGCCCTCCAGCCCCCAATCGTTGAGGGACGGTGCAGACGGCGGGCTGTAAGCCGTTACCTGATCAGGCGCCAGGCTGTCGGCCGGGACAAAATGTTCGGAGCGCTGGTAGCCAAGGTAGGTCTCCGGCGATTGTACTTCTTTCATGTCCGGGGCCAGCTGCACGCCCTGGGCGCTGGCATTGATCAGGCCATCGGCAACTTTCGCGGCACCGGCCTCGCGCAGCAATTGCTGAATCACCCGCTCCGACTCGGCGTAGTTGCCCTCACCAAAATGGTGATAGCGAATACGCCCCTGAGCATCGGCAAAGTAATGCGCCGGCCAGTATTCGTTGTTGAAGGCGCGCCAGATCTTGTAGTCGTTGTCGATGGCCACCGGGTAGTTGATGCCCAGATCCTTCATGGCTTTGGTCACGTTGCCCACGTCACGCTCGAAGGCGAATTCCGGGGCGTGCACGCCGATCACCACCAACCCTTGATCGCGATACTTCTCGGCCCAGGCTTTGACGTACGGCAACGTGCGCAAGCAATTGATGCAGGAGTAAGTCCAGAAATCCACCAACACCACTTTACCCTTCAAGGCCTGGGTGGTCAGTGGTGGCGAATTGAGCCATTGCACGGCACCGTCGAGCGACGGCAGATTGCCTTCGATTGGCAACGCCGCAGCCTCTTTCGC
This sequence comes from Pseudomonas sp. GW821-FHT04C07, assembly GCF_059420325.1. Lineage (NCBI taxonomy): Bacteria > Pseudomonadati > Pseudomonadota > Gammaproteobacteria > Pseudomonadales > Pseudomonadaceae > Pseudomonas > Pseudomonas sp. GW821-FHT04C07. Next base: position 183,182 of record NZ_JBWKTM010000003.1, on the reverse strand, counting down.
CGCCATCTTCATGGCGCCGCCGGAGGCCATCATGCTTGAGCCCGGCAGGGCGTCCTGAGACTGAGGGATTTGCGCCTTCATCGCCCCGCTGCTGGCCAGCGTTTTCCCGGCAAGACGGCCGACCAACGCCTGTTCGATACCGCCGGTGGACGCTGTCGAGACCCGCGCCAGAATCCCGGTGTCCAGACCCAGGGCGATGGCCACGACGCCTGCCAGCATCGCTGCGCCCAAACCGCGGCGCACCCATTCACCGGCACCGATTGAGCGCTTCATCGCCGCGAAAACCTTACCACCAATCAGCAATGCACCGGCGAGCGAGGTCGCGGCACCTGCGGCGTAAGCCAGCAACAGCAAGGTAGTGCCGATGCTGGCCCCCTGCAGTGCTGCACCGGTCAGCACCAACCCGAGAATCGGTCCCGCGCACGGTGCCCAGAGCAGGCCGGTGGCGACGCCGATCAAGAACGAGGCGCCGGGACGTGGTCGCGCATCGGCGCCCGCCGCTTGCGACAGACGACCGCCGGCCGCCACCAGTGGTCGGGTCAGCCGCTCGGCGAGGTGCGGCAGCAACAGCGTCAGCCCGAATAGCGCAACGAACAGCAACGCGAGCCAGCGACCGTACTGATTGACTTGCACCACCCAACCGCCGCCGACCGCCGCCAGTGAGGCGACGAGCGCGAAGGTCAGGGCCATCCCCGCCAGCAGCGGCAAGCCACTGCGCAAAAACGGCTGCCCGGTGCGAGCGAAGACAAAGGGCAATACCGGCAGAATGCACGGGCTGACAATCGTCAGCACGCCACCGAGATACGCGAGAACCAGAAGCCACATAGTGTCGACCCGAATGAGGTGAGAGAAAAAGCATGCCCATGGTTTATGCCGATAATGGCTCGAAGGTCATCGCAAGGCCGTTCATGCAGTAGCGCAGACCGGTCGGTTTTGGCCCATCGTCGAAGACATGCCCCAGATGGCCGCCGCAACGCCGACAGTGGACTTCTTCGCGCAAGACGCCGAATGAACGGTCCTCGCGGGTCGCCACCGCGTTGTTCAACGGTGCCCAGAAGCTCGGCCAACCGGTGCGGCTGTCGAACTTGGTGCTCGATGAAAACAACGGCAAGTCGCAACCGGCGCAGGCGAAGGTGCCTTCGCGGTGTTCATCGTTCAGCGGGCTGGTGTAGGCGCGCTCGGTGCCTTCCTTGCGCAAAATGTCGTACTGCCCCGCGCTGAGCAGTGCCCGCCACTCGGCATCGGTATGGGTGACTTCAAAGGTTTCGCCAGCGCTGGCATCGCTGACCAGTGCCGAGCTTGCGGTAAACTTTGGCAATAAGCCGATGGCCAGCGCCGCAACGCCCAGGCCGCCGCCCGCTATCAGGAACTGTCGCCGAGAAAACATGGCTCTCTCCAAAATATCGCAGTGTTTTGCATTGAAGACAGCCTAGGCTTGAGGTGGTCGCTAAATCCTCACGCAGAGTTAAACAATTCGTGATAACTCGGCCCCTGGAAAAGCCGCACAATGCCGATCATTGCCTGGCGCAGGATTAAGTTTCGATGGATCAGCCCAAACGTGTCCTGGTGGTCGAGGACGATATGCACATCGCCGACCTGATCTCGCTGCATCTGCGCGATGAGCAGTTCGAGGTCGTGCACAGTGCCGATGGCAATGAAGGCTTGCGCCTGCTGGAGCAAGGCGGCTGGGACGCGCTGATCCTCGACCTGATGCTGCCCGGTGTCGATGGCCTGGAAATCTGCCGCCGCGCCCGCGCCATGGCTCGCTACACGCCGATCATCATCACCAGTGCGCGGTCGAGCGAACTGCACCGCATTCTTGGCCTGGAGCTGGGTGCCGACGATTACCTGGCCAAACCCTTTTCGATGCTGGAGCTGGTGGCGCGGGTCAAGGCGCTGCTGCGACGGGTCGACGCAATGGCGCGCAACCTGAAAATGGACGCCGGCAGCCTGACCTCCGGCGGGCTGTTTATCGACCCGTTGACCCGCGATGTGTCACTCGACGGCCGGCACCTGGATCTCACGCCGCGCGAGTTCGACCTGCTGTATTTCTTCGCCCGCCAACCCGGCAAAGTGTTTTCGCGCATGGACCTGCTCAATGCCGTGTGGGGTTACAGCCACGAAGGCTACGAGCACACGGTCAACACCCACATCAATCGTTTGCGGGCCAAGATCGAGGCCGATCCGGCGCAACCGGTGCGGATCCTGACGGTGTGGGGCCGAGGTTATAAATTCGCGGCACCGGAGGATCAGCCATGAGACTGACCCTCACGCAGCGCCTGTCGGCGGTGTTCGCCCTGCTGTTGCTGGTGTGCTGCGGCACCTCGGCGTGGATGCAGGTGCGCTCCAACAAGATGCACGAACTTGAAGTGGTGCAAGGGCTGTCCCGCGATCTGGCCCAGCACATTGCCCACGACACCCAACTGATGGACGCCAACGGCCTGATGCCAAACGCCGTGCGCCAGCTGTTCAGCCAGTTGATGCTGGTCAATCCCAGCGTCGAGGTCTATCTGCTTGATGCCAGCGGGCGCATCGTCGGCAATGCCGCGCCAGAGGGACGAATGCGCCGCGAACAGGTCGATCTGGCGCCGGTGCATCGTTTGCTCAACGGCGACGCTTTGCCGATTCTCGGCGACGACCCGCGCAGTGTCGACGGACGCAAGGTGTTCAGCGCCGCGCCGTTACGGGTCAACGGTCAGCAGGCCGGCTACCTCTATGTGGTGCTGCTCAGCGAGGAACACGACCGCTTTGCCGAGCGCGGCGCGACCAGCGTGGCCCTCAATACCGCGCTCTGGTCGATTGGCCTGGTTGCGCTACTGTGCCTGATTGCCGGTCTCACGGCGTTTGCCCTGATCACCCGCCCTTTGCGTCGGTTGACCGAGACCGTTGCCCATTTCGACATCGACGGCGCCCCCGTTGTCCCTCCTTCACCGCCTGCATCAGACAAGCCGGAAAAGACCGCCAGCCATGACGAAATCGCCATGCTCGACGCGGCGTTCCGGCAAATGCAAACCCGCCTGGGCGAACAATGGCGCTCGCTGACGCGCCAGGATCAGGAGCGTCGGGAGCTGGTGGCGAATATCTCCCACGACCTGCGCACACCGCTGGCGTCGTTGCATGGTTATCTCGAAACCCTGTCACTCAAGGACGCCTCGCTGACCCCGGAGGAGCGGCGCCGCTACTTGGGCATCGCCCTGGATCAGAGCCGCAAGGTTGGCGGTCTGGCGCAATCGCTGCTGGACCTGGTGCGCCTGGAACATGGCTTCGTGCAGCCGGTACTGGAACGATTTTCGCTGACAGATCTGGTGCAGGACGTCTTCCAGAAATTCGAACTCACTGCCGAGGCGCGACAGACTGCGCTGAAAGCCAACTTCGCCCCTAGCGGGTTGGCCGTGTGTGCCGACCTCGGCCTGATCGAACGCGTGTTGACCAACCTGCTGGACAACGCGTTGCGCCATACGCCAATCAATGGAGACGTCGAAGTCAGCCTCGTGCCCCAAGGGTCATTCGTAGACGTGACGATCAGCGACAGCGGCCCGGGCATCGCTGCGCAATTGCGTGAAGGGTTGTTCCTGCGCCCGTTCAACATCGGTGGCGCACGGCGTGATGGCGGGCTGGGCTTGCGCATCGTGCACCGGATCCTGCAACTGCATGGTCGCGAGATCCGGTTGATCGATGTTCCCGGGCGGGGCGCGACCTTCCGCTTCTCGCTGCCGGTGGATGAGGAAACAGCGGCTCAGTTGGCGATTCGGTCGATGAATTTGAACTCGCCGGGGAAGTAGAGCGCGCAAGACATAGTGAGTAGTGAGGCTTGCCCCGGTACCGGTCAGTTAAGCCGCTACGCGCTCCGTAGCAGCTGCCGACAGGCTGCGTTCGGCCGCGCAGCGGTCGTAAAATCATGCACTGCAGTTTTGCAGGTTAACCGTAATGGCCTGATTGGCGACTGCTTCGCAGCCGAACGCAGGCTTCGCCAGCTGCTACGGGGAATGAGCGCCCTATGACGCCAGGTACACCGCCGCATCCAGCTCAATCATCACCGGCTCCTTGGTGGTCGCCATTTTCAGCAACAACGTGCGCAACGCCTCCGGCCCCTGCGGCGCATGGTGGTCGATGTGGAAACTGCGGGCCATGGCGGCGAAGTCCGGGGTCATGATGTCTACACCCAGTGGCGGGATCTCGCGGGCCTGCATGTAGTCGCGGATTTCGGCGTAGCACTGGTTGTTCCACAGCACCATGATGACGCCCACTCCCGCTTCTCGCGCAGCGATCAATTCAGCGCAGGAGAACTGCAGGCCGCCATCCCCCACCAGGGCGACAACCGCACGCTCGGGCTTGGCCAGCTTGGCGCCAATCGCCGCAGGCAAGCCGTAACCAAGGGTGCCATAGCCACTGCCGGCGTTGAACCAGCTGTTGGGTTTCGGCGACTGGTAGCCCACCGCGCCCTGATACACCGGTTGCGTGGAATCGCCGACGATCAGCGGATCGACCAGGCTGTCACGCAGCAGGTCGAGCAGCCCTTGCAACCCCTGTTGTTTGGCCGTCCAGCTATCGCGTTCGCACTGGTTGACGCGCTGCACACTGTCCAGCGCCCAACGGCCACTTTGAACCGGCGCCGCAACATTGGCCAATAGCGCAAGCAAGCCCTCGCGGGCATCGCCGACCAATCCGACGTGAGCTCGCTGCACGCCCATGACCTGCATCGGATCGATGTCCAGACGAATCAACGACGCCTTGAATTTCAGTGGCCCGAGGCCGAAAAAATCGTAGTCCGTCTCACCCAGTTCAGTACCGACGGCGAGGATCACATCGGCCTCGTCGAACAGCGACCGACCATGGGCCGACGACTGCACACCGTCGAGCAGCAACGGATGGCCGACCGGCAACAAGCCCCGGGCATTCGTCGTCAACGCCCCCGGCGCTTGCAGGCGCTCGGCCAGTTGCTGCAGGACTTCGGCACAGTCACGCGCTCCGCCACCGGCCAAAGCTCTGCGAGAATAGCTGGCCAGGCTTCCCAAAGATATCTTCCGCCTCAAGGGGCTGGTGCAACTGCAAGGTAACGAACAGCCTTATTGGCTGCAACATGTCGGTGCCCGCAGCCAGTTCAGCCTGGCCACCGGACAAACGCCGGAACACGCTGTACAAATGGTGTTCATCGCCCGCCGCGGCTGTGGCCTTCGTGAAACATTGGAAGCGGGGTTGGCGGATATTCAGGCAGTGTGAACGACGCAGGAACCTCATGGCCGCTGTGGCTGGCGGCATATCCCGCAACAATCTGATCTACGTCAGCCCCTTATATCTTTCGCACACCGTACTACGCTGGGTTTCATCGTCTTGAAGCGCGTCTTTGAGCCTCTTTTTGAATTCCACGAAGTCCCCTTATGAAAGATCAGACCAGTCCCGCTTCCCCGGCAGAACGACCGCTCATAGGGAGCACCTTGCCAATATGTACGTATTTCTGTACGTTTAAATCATTGAGCGAGGACCCCGTCATGCAAACCATCAATTACACCAATGCCCGTGCGCACCTGTCTGAAACCATGGATCGAGTAAACGAAGATCGTGTTCCGCTGCTGGTGACACGCCAAAAAGGCGAACCGGTCGTCATGATTTCTCTGGCCGAATTCAACGCCCTCGAAGAAACCGCTTACCTGCTCCGCTCCCCCGCCAACGCCGAGCGCTTGATCAAATCGATCAACAGCCTTCGCGCCGGTAAAGCCAAAGCCAGGCAACTGATTGAAGAATGAAGATTCTCTTTACCCCTGAAGGCTGGGATGACTACCTCTGGTTCCAGCAGAACGATAAGGCCGGACTCCAGCGTATCAACCTTTTGATCAAAGCGATCCAGCGTGATTCTTTCGACGGACTCGGCAAACCTGAACCCCTCAAACATAACCTCAGCGGGTTTTGGTCGCGTCGGATCACGACCGAACATCGATTGGTCTATGGGGTAGAAGACGATGAGATGCAGATACTGATGTGCCGATATCACTACTGAACCCAAACATCAGATTTCAGGCATTCTCCACTCGGCGACGCGAACAGTTGCCACCTTACTGAACGTCCACGCAAGGAAGCTGACGATGAAAACCTGTAGCGCCCTCTCGATCTCCCTTCGCTCAGCGCCCTGGGGATAACTCATGCTCGATATCCTGCAAGGCACGCCGCTGTGGGTTTTCGCTGTTTATCTGCTGCTCTGTTATTACGGGTTCAAGGCCTGCTCGAGCAGCAGGGAAAGCAGGAAATCGTTGCTGATCACCCCATTGATTCTGGTTATCTGGTCGCTGTTTTCGCTGAATCACACCGCCTTGTCGACGGCTTTCTGGATGGGCGGCGTGGCCCTTGGCAGTCTGGTGGCGATGGGCATGTTCTCTCGCAAAGGTACCGTACTGGAGGCTGATGGCAACGGGCTGATCGTCCCCGGAACCCTGAAGATCCTGCTTATCTCCCAGCTGTTCTTCGCCGTGAAGTACTACACCGGCTATCAGGATGCCGTTCACCCTGAGTTGACGGCGACTACGCAAATGCTGGCACTGACTGGAGTGGCTTCGGGGTTCACGGTCGGTCTGTTTTGCGGGCGGGCGATCACCTTGTATTGGGCGTTGTTATCACTGCAAGCGCAATCCTGGCAGCACAGCCGTTAAAAACCGTCACTCAGGCATGGTTCCTTGACGCCGCTGCACACGCACCCTGAAAATGCCCGGCGCGTTTCCCGTCTCAAACCTTGTTAAATGAAGTAGTGAAATTTCAATGCCCGAATCCAACACCGATGAATCCGTAATCACCTTGTCGTCCAAAGTGGAATACGAAAACGCCATCAATCTTTCGCAGCATGTGCCGCAGGCCAAGACCATCAGTGAAATGGTGCTCGATGCTTTTCACACCTCGAAGGAAAGCGACCAGATTCGTGACTTACGCATTGCGATTCGCCAGGCACATGACCAGTTTGACGACGACAAAGCCTACGAACTGATGGGTGAGCTGAAACAGCTTAAAGACGCAGAGGCCGCCGACATCGCCGCTCTGGAAGACTTGAGCACAAAGTTCTCGATCAGCCGGATTCTGTCCAGCTTCAAAGACGATCCTGAGTTCCAGGAGCTGGTGTATGGCCTGGCGCTGAAAGTGTTGAACCAGACCCATCAAGCGGTCAGCAACCCCAGCAGCGGCAAAACCAAAACGGCTCGCGCCAAGAAAGAAATCGAAGTGTTCTCCATCAGCAAGGACGGCGTGAGCGTCACCCTGCCCCTGCGCACACCTCGCTCCAAGCCGAACATGGACCGTGAAGCCTTCGAATTCCTCGGTTTTGCGTTTGTCGGTGAAGGCGATCAAGCGGAACTGGAAACCGATACATTCATCGACAACACTGGCACCGAACAGTCTGCCACGCGAAAAAGCATTATCGCCGCTCTGCAACAGCAGACCGCGTTTGATGGCTATAGCATCGCTGCGCAGTAACCGCTGACGCTGATCATTCCCACGCTCTGCGTAGGAATGCCGCCAGGGACGCTCCGCGTTCCGCTTCGTGAGCTGACGCAGAGCGTCAGAGGATGCATTCCCACGCGGGAGCGTGGGAACGATCAAAGGATCAAAAGATCGTCCGAACGCGGCCCGAGCCTTCGACAGCTACAGAAATCGAATACTCCTTCACCACTCAACAGGCCGAGCGTTAGCTCGCCTGCAGCTTTTGATCTTGATCTACCCGCCCCTTCGGGAGGCCGAGTGGAGGTGTTCATCAGGGGGTAGGCGCGCAGCGCCGTTCGGCGAAGCCGAATACATCGAGAGGAGGTCGAAGCGAAGCCGACCGGAGGCGATGCCCCCGGATGAATGCCGGAGCGAGGGAACGCCGAGCCTTGGCGAGGGGCCGGACGCTTGGGGCGAGCGTTTTTTTGCTTACTTTTTTTAGGCGCTTGTAAAAAAGTGAGGCGCCGTAAGGGCGAAACCGCCAGCCGCCGTTACCGCAGGAATGGATATGTACATCCACAAAAGATAGGTCGGCTGTCAGGCCGCCATCGCGAGCAAGCTCGCTCCCACAGTTTGAATTGATGTACACCTGCGAAAGATTGGTCGGCTGTCAGGCCGCCAGGATCAAAAGATCGCAGCCTTCGGCAGCTCAGGGGGGGGGGCAAAACCTCGCGAATTCATGGCAATAAAAAGCCCCGCGCTTCTATAGAAGGCGGGGCTTTTTGTACAGCGTCCAAACTCAAGGCGCGTAAGTCAGCAACAACTCACTTGGCACTTTGAAGTCCAGGGACATCATCACGCTCAGCGCGGTGATGGTGAAGATCGAGAAGACGAACAGCTTGCGCGCCCAGACTCGATCATCCACGGCCTTGTAGCCGGTCCAGGCCATGTACAGCCAGTACATGCCCATGGCGGCGGCGACGGCGAGGTAGCTCATGCCGGCGTAGCCGCTGAAGGTCAGCATCAAGGTCGCCACAAGGAACGCCAGGATGTAGAGCAGGATGTGCCGCTTGGCCACCTCAATCCCGCGCTTGACCGGCAGCACCGGAATCGATGCGGCCAGGTAATCGTTGAAGCGGAAGATCGCGATGGCGTAGGAATGCGGCATCTGCCACAGGCTGAACATCACCAGCAGCGTCAACGCCGCCATGTCGAAGCTGTTGCTCACGGCCACGTAACCGATCACCGGCGGCATCGCGCCCGACAGACTGCCCACCAGCGTGCCGTGAACCGACTTGCGCTTGAGGTACAGACTGTAGAAGCCGACGTAGATGACAAAACCGATCACCGCGAACAGCGCCGCCAACGGGTTGGCCACACGGTACAGCAAAGCCACACCGGCGACCCCCAGGAGGGTGGCGTAAACCAGTGCCAGTTTCAGGGAGATGAGGCCCTGGACCAGCACACGGTTTTTGGTGCGTTCCATCTTCAGGTCGATGTCGCGGTCGATGCAGTTGTTGAACACGCAACCGGACGCCACCACCAACGAAGTGCCAATCATTGCGGCCAGGAACAGGGCGATGTCGACATGCCCTTTCGAGGCCAGGAAAAACCCGCCTGCCACAGAAAGCACGTTACCGAAAATGATCCCCGGTTTGGTGATTTGGATAAAGTGCTTTAGGGACATCCGGACTTTCCTCAGTGCGCCATCATGACGGAATGGATGCTGTACATGATCCACAGCGACAACCCGACCAGCAGGAGGATAACCAGCGCCGCGAAAACAAACGCAATCACGTTGCTACGCTGGGCGGCGGAGCGGTCCAGGTGGAGGAAGTAGACCAGGTGCACCAGCACCTGGATCACTGCGAAGGCCAGTACGATCAACAGGGTCACGTCTTTCGGTAGCGACGGGTACATCACCAGGCCGAAAGGAATGATGGTCAGGATCACCGACAGGATGAAGCCGATGCCGTACGACTTGACGCTGCCGTGGCTGGCGTCGTGACTATCGTGGCCATTGTGTGAGTGAGCTGCGTTAGCCATTTACAGAGTCCCCATCAGGTAAACAACGGTGAATACGCAGATCCACACAACGTCCAGGAAGTGCCAGAACAGGCTCAGGCAGCTCAGACGGGTCTTGTTGGTCGCTGTCAGGCCATTCTTCTGGACCTGATACATCATGATCGCCATCCAGATCAGACCGCTGGTCACGTGCAGACCGTGGGTACCGACCAGGGTGAAGAACCCGGACAGGAAGCCGCTGCGGTTCGGACCGAAGCCTTCGGAGATCAGCGTATGGAACTCGTTGATCTCCATGCCGATGAAGCCCAGACCGAACAGGAAGGTGATGGCCAACCAGCCCAGCACCTGACTCTTCTTGCCTTTGAACAACGCCAGCATGGCGAAGCCGTAGGTGATCGAGCTGAGCAACAGGCAGGCGGTTTCGCCCAGCACGTATGGCAGTTCGAAGATGTCGTGGCCCGACGGGCCACCGGCTACGTTGTTTACCAGTACCGCGTACACCGCGAAGATCGACGCAAACAGAATGCAGTCGGTCATCAGGTAGAGCCAGAAACCGAATACGGTCATCTCGCCCGAGTCGTGGTGATGGTCATCGTGCCCATGGTCATGACCATGGGCGTGTCCAACATTGGTCACTAAGTTCGACATGGTTTAAGCCTGTTCCAACGAGGTTTCAACACGGGTGGCGGTGGCCGGAATCGCTTTGGCCGCAACCAGACGCTTGTGCTGCTCGGCTTCAATGCGCTCGATCACATCGACCGGCACCATGTAGCCCTGATCATCACGGGCAGCGTGGATCACGAAATAGATCACGGTGCCGGCAAGACCTGCGATGGCCATCCACCAGATATGCCAGATCATTGCGAAACCGAACACGGTCAACAGAGCACCCATGACCAGACCGGTCGCGGTGTTGTTTGGCATGTGGATCGGCTCGTAACGGGCCGGAGCCTTGTACGCAGTACCGTTTTGCTTGGCTTCGGTGAACGGGTCGATGCCGTCGGCTTTCGGCAGTACAGCGAAGTTGTAGAACGGTGGTGGCGAGGAGGTCGACCATTCCAGCGTGTGGGCATTCCACGGGTCGCCGGCTTCGCACATGTTCTGCGGCAGCTTGCGATCACGGATACTCACGTACAACTGGATCAACTGGCAGGCAATACCGAAGGCGATCAGTACCGCACCGACCATTGCAACGTGCAGGTATGGCGTCCACTCAGGGTTGGTGGTGCTGTTCAGACGACGGGTCATGCCCATGAAGCCCAGTGCATAGAGCGGCATGAACGCGACGAAGAAGCCCGAGATCCAGAACCAGAACGCTGCCTTGCCCCAACCTTCGTGCAGCTTGAAGCCGAACGCTTTAGGGAAGTAGAAGCCGAAACCGGCGATGTAACCGAACACGGCGCCGCCGATGATCACGTTGTGGAAGTGCGCGATAACGAACAGGCTGTTGTGCAGAACGAAGTCAGCACCCGGAATGGCCAGCAGTACGCCGGTCATGCCGCCGATGGCGAAGGTCACCATGAAGCCCAGGGTCCACAGCACCTGGCTGGTGAAACGCAGACGGCCCTGGTAAATGGTGAACAGCCAGTTGAATAGCTTCACCCCCGTCGGGATCGAAATCAGCATCGTCGCCAGACCGAAGAAGGCGTTGACGTTGGCACCCGACCCCATGGTGAAGAAGTGGTGCAGCCAGACCATGAAGCCGAGGATCGTGATCGCGCCGCTGGCGTAGATCATCGAGTGGTGGCCGAACAGTTTCTTGCCGGAGAAGGTCGAGATGACTTCGGAGAAGATCCCGAACGCCGGCAGAATCAGGATGTAAACCTCGGGGTGCCCCCAGGCCCAGAACAGGTTGACGTACATCATCGGATTTCCACCCAGTTCATTGGTGAAAATGTGGAAATCCATGTAACGGTCAAGCGTCAGCAAAGCCAGGGTAGCGGTCAGGATCGGGAAGGAAGCGACGATCAGTACGTTGGCCCAGGTGCAGGTCCAGGTGAAGATCGGCATGTCCATCATTTTCATGCCCGGGGTACGCATTTTCAGCACGGTGGCCAGGAAGTTGACCCCCGTCAGCGTCGTCCCTAGACCCGATAGCTGTAGTGCCCAGATGTAGTAGTCCACACCCACGCCCGGGCTGTAGCCCAGTTCCGACAGCGGTGGATACGCAACCCAACCGGTACGGGCGAATTCGCCGACACCCAGGGACACGTTGACCAGCACTACGCCGGATACCAGCAGCCAGAAGCTCAGGGAGTTCAGGAACGGGTAGGCAACGTCACGTGCGCCGATCTGCAGCGGCACTGCAAGGTTCATCAGGCCGGTGAAGAATGGCATCGCCATGAAGATGATCATGATCACACCGTGAGCGGTGAAGATCTGGTCATAGTGTTCAGGTGGCAGGTAGCCAGGCGAACCCTCGGTGGCCAGGGCCAGCTGGGAGCGCATCATGACCGCGTCGGCAAAACCACGCAGCAGCATGATCATGGCAACGACGATGTACATCACGCCGATTTTCTTGTGGTCGACCGACGTCAGCCACTCGGTCCACAAATAGGTCCACTTCTTGAAGTAGGTGATTGCAGCAAATACCGCCAGACCACCGAGCGCGATCATGGCGATGGTCACCATCACGATCGGCTCGTGGAACGGGATCGCTTCCCAACTTAATTTACCAAACATCGTTTACTCCTCTGCCCCGGCAGCTGAATGCGAACTCATGTCCATCCCTTCCATACCGGCCACTTCCTTCCCTTCCTTCTCGTGGTGCATCGGCTGGCCCGGTTTCATGCCTTCATACTTGTCGATGATGGTCTGGAACAGGTTCGGCGCGTACGAGGAGTAGAGTTCAACCGGGTTGTTCTGGCTTGGTTTGGAAAGGGCTTCGTATTCAGCTTTTTCAAGCTGTTTAGGTGCCTTCTTGACATCACTGACCCAGGCATCGAAATCTGCCTGAGAGGTGGCGATTGCTTTGAATTTCATGCCAGTGAAGCCAGCACCGCTGTAGTTGGCGGAGATACCGTCAAACTCGGCATTCTGATTGGCGATCAGGTGCAACTTGGTCTCCATGCCCGCCATCGCGTAGATCTGACCGCCCAGGCCCGGAATGAAGAACGAGTTCATCACGGTGTCGGAGGTGATTTTGAAGTTAACCGGCGTGTTGGCCGGGAACACCATCTTGTTGACGGTGGCGATGCCTTGTTCCGGGTAGATGAACAGCCACTTCCAGTCCATTGCGACCACTTGAATGGTGATCGGCTTGACGTCGGATTCCAGCGGACGGTACGGGTCCAGCGCGTGGGTCGACTTGTAGGTGACGTAACCCAGGGCAATGATGATGAGCACTGGAACAGCCCACACCGCGATTTCGATCTTGGTGGAGTGCGACCAGTTCGGCGCGTAGGTCGCGTCCTTGTTGGATGCGCGATATTTCCAGGCGAAAGCGAAGGTCATGACGATGACCGGCACCACGACCAACAGCATCAGCAGCGTTGCGGTGATGATCAGGTTTCGCTCGTCCAGGCCGACCTGGCCCTTCGGATCGAGCAAGGTCATATTGCAACCACCCAGCAACAACGTGCCGAGCAGAGGCAAGAAGCCTAAGAATCTGGGGTACCTGTTTTTACTCATCTCACGACCTCTAAAGCAGCTTGCGCAATGCAGTTGGGTTTTGATCGCCAACACTTCACCCTGCCAAGGGTTGGCATTTTTTCTTCGATTGAATAAGGGCCTGCCCGTCGCGCTAAACGCTGATCGACAAATCCTGGGCTAGCGGTAATTCTTATTCGAATTCGTGGTCAAAGGCCTTGTTACAGACCAATTCCATTTGGTGCGGATAGTTGGAAGGTTGCCGACACCTGGAGTCGTATGGAGCAATCAAACCGCCCCTCGCCTCCCCTCCTGACGAAGAATGAGCAGCGCCGGAAACTCAGTGCGTGCGATTGTAGATATGTAGCGTTTTATAAACCATGTCTCATATCGAAATAATTTTTATCGGATCTGGCAATAATCATTAACGATTATTGCACCACCCAGCGATCGTATCGCTTTTCATTCGCAACAATAACCATAAAAAATGTAGGCTTAATGCGCTCATTTTAGACAGCTTCGCTGCCCGATCTTGCCCCTCAATTTGCCCCAAGACCTCTTGAAACAAGGCCTCCAGCGTTTCCCTGGAGCCTGTTAAATCTGCCTGATGGGGTTTTGCGGCTTTCGGCAATTTGATCGCTGAACGGGGAGAAATTCAGGCTGCCATACAGCACCAACATGACCACTTGAAATGTCTCGCCATACCCGGTGTGTGACAACGTGTCGCACATGCGCCGCACATTTCACTGCTGCAAACCACACTCTTTTTTCAAGGGCACCGAAATGCAAAGCGCCCCGATCCTCACACGCAGGACCAGGGCGTTTTTGTGTCGCTATGTGATGTGGCGGATGACTTCAGCGCAGGTTTTTGCGATTGCGGGAGATACCCAGCGGCACCAGCACCACCGTCAATACGAAGGCCACCAGCGCCCACTGCGCCAGGGACAAACCCAGCACGGGTGGGTAAGGCGTCTCGCAGAAACCGTCGACCCGAAAGCCCAGCGGGAAGATCGAAGCCAGCGGCAAGCCATCGACGATCGGCTGCAGGACGTCGATTCCGCAACTGACCGCAGGGTAGAACTGGATGTAGACGTGATGACCAGCCACCGCGGCGCCAGCGATGGCACTGAGCACCACCAACACTTCGAACACGGTAATACTGCGGCGGGTGTGCATCGCCGCGCCGATGAAGGCGAAGATCGCAATCAGCAATAAGGCATAGCGTTGCAGGATACACAGCGGACATGGCGCTTCGCCCAGCACCACCTGCATGTACAGCGCACCGCCGATCAGCGCCAGGCAGATCACACCCAGCAAGACCAGAAACCGTCGCTCGCGCCCCAAACGCAGTATTTCGTCACTCATCCCCGTATCCCTTTGCCAAAGTGGTGGTTTTCGTCTGTCCGCAAGTTTACACGCTGGCCGTGAGCGCACGCGGGCGGTTCGGTGGTTTTAACAGGAGGAATTAACGGCAGGGGAATTAACGGGGGATTAATCGTTGGAGATGATTTTGATCGTTCCCACGCTCCCGCGTGGGAATGCCTCACCGGACGCTCTGCGTCCGCTTTTGTGACGCGCAGCGTCACGGGCTGCATTCCCACGCAGAGCGTGGGAACGATCATTCAATAAAGGTTTACTCCAGCGCCGCAGCCGGACCGAAGAACTCGTAACGGCTTTGTTTCTCCGGAACGCCCAACGCCTTGAGGTGACGTTTGATTGCGCCCATGAAGCCTTTGGGACCCAGGAAGTAAGCGTCCAGATCACGCTCTTCAGGCATCCAGGCAGCAAGCTGATCCTGACTCAACAGCCCGACCCGGTGCGCCGCCGGACTGACGCCATCATCTTCGGCGTAGCAGTAGAAACGCTTGAGTTGCGGGTGACGCTCGGCCAGGCCATCCACCCAATCACGGAAGGCGTGGACACCGCCATTACGCGCACAATGAATGAAGTGCACCGGGCGTTTGCTCGCCAGAGCTGCTTCAAGCATCGGCAAAGTAGGTGTAATGCCGACACCGCCACTGATCAGTACCAAAGGTTTGTCGCTGGCGGTCAGGGTGAACTCGCCGGATGGCGGAAACAGCATGATGCTCGCGCCGACATGGAACCGGTCATGCAGGAAATTCGAGGCACGACCGCCAGCTTCGCGCTTGACGCTGATGCGGTACTGGCCGGCGTCAGCCAGGGCCGACAATGAATAGTTACGACGAATCTCTTCGCCATCGAGGATCAGTTTCATGCCGATATATTGGCCAGGCTCTGCCGCCAGAATCGGGCCCTTGTCTGCAGGCTCGAAGTAGAACGAAGTAATTTCCGAGCTTTCCTCGACCCGCGCGACCAGTTTGAATTCCCGCTCACCGCGCCAGCCGCCCGGTGCTTCGGCCTTCTGGTCATAGATCACCGTTTCAGCACCGATCAGGATATCGGCCAGTTGGTTATAGGCCGCGCCCCAGGCGCTTATGACTTCAGGGGTGGCAATCTCACTGCCGAGCACTTCGGAAATGGCCCGCAGCAGGCAGCTGCCAACAATTGGGTAATGCTCAGGGAGGATTTGCAGGGCAACGTGCTTGTTGATGATTTTCGCCACCAGATCGCCCAATTGGTCCAACTGGTCGATATGCCGCGCATACATCAATACGCCGTTGGCCAGTGCCCGAGGCTGATCGCCACTGCTCTGGTGGGCCTGGTTGAACAACGGACGCACTTGCGGGTATTCAGAAAGCATCATGCGATAGAAGTGAGTGATCAACGCTTCGCCACCGCTTTCCAGCAGAGGGACGGTCGATTTGACGATGGCACGGTCTTGAACGCTAAGCATAAGGGCAACTCCTGAGCTTTTTGGTTTCCAGCTGACTACCCTTTACTTATCAGTTTCCATGCCAACAATTAAATCTATATAAATCAATAAGTTAATAAAATAGTAGTCATATCGACAATGCCTGCTTTATAGTCATTAAGACTATATGGAGTCAATATGACTGCAAAATCACTGCTCACCGCCCTGCTCCCTCTGGTCTCCGACCTGTCCCGCGAACTGCCGGAGGGCGAGCGCTATCGACGCCTGCTCGAAGCCATGCGCGCTCTGCTGCCGTGTGACGCCGCCGCCCTTTTGCGCCTCGACGGCGAATGGCTGGTGCCCCTGGCGGTGGATGGCCTGAGCCCCGACACCCTGGGCCGACGCTTCAAGGTCAGCGAACATCCGCGCTTCGAGGCGTTGCTCAGCAGTCCCGGGCCAACCCGTTTCGCCAGCGACAGCGAGTTGCCGGACCCTTACGACGGTCTGGTGGACGGTCTCGACGAACACCTGGAAGTCCACGACTGCATGGGTTGCCCACTGTTTATCGACGAACGCCCTTGGGGTCTGCTGACCCTCGATGCGCTGGACCCGCAGCGTTTTGAACCCATCGAACTGGACGCCCTGCAGGCCTTTGCCAGCCTCGCCGCCGCGACCGTCAATGCCGCTGAGCGTATGGAGCGTCTGGCCCTGCGCGTCGAGGACGAACACCAGCGTGCCGAGGTTTACCGTCAGGCCAGCGGCCAGCAAAACCGCGAAATGATCGGCCAAAGCAAAACCCATAAACGCCTGATGGAAGAGATCAGCCTGGTCGGCGGCAGCGACCTTACGGTGCTGATCACCGGCGAGACAGGAGTCGGCAAGGAGCTGGTGGCGCAGGCGATACACGCGGCTTCGCCGCGAGCCGACAAACCGATTATCAGCCTGAACTGCGCCGCCCTGCCGGACACACTGGTGGAAAGCGAGTTGTTCGGCCATGTGCGCGGCGCCTTCACCGGCGCGATGAACGACCGCCGCGGCAAGTTCGAACTGGCCAATGGCGGCACGCTGTTCCTCGATGAAGTTGGCGAGTTGTCGCTGACCGTTCAGGCCAAGTTGCTGCGAGTGCTGCAAAGCGGCCAGCTGCAGCGATTGGGTTCGGATAAAGAACATCAGGTCGATGTGCGCCTGATCGCTGCAACCAACCGCGATCTGGCCGAAGAAGTGCGCAGCGGCCGCTATCGAGCCGACTTCTATCATCGCCTCAGCGTTTACCCGCTGCTGGTGCCGGCGCTGCGGGATCGCGGCCGTGATGTGCTGCTGCTCAGCGGCTTCTTCCTGGAGCAGAACCGCTCGCGCATGGGCCTCAACAGCTTGCGCTTGACCAGCGATGCCCAGGCGGCGCTGCTGGCTTATGCCTGGCCGGGCAATGTCCGTGAACTCGAACACTTGATTGGTCGCAGTGCGCTGAAGGCGCTGGGCAATTGCCGCGAGCGCCCGAAGATCCTCAGCCTCAGCGCGGCGGATCTGGAGTTGCCGAATGTCGCGCAGCAAGCATCCCCGTCAGAGCCTGCCAGCGCCCCCGTGGATTTACCCGACGTCGCCGGGGATCTGCGCCTGGCTACCGAGAACTACCAGCGTCAGCTAATAAGCGCCTGCCTTGAGCGCCACCAGAACAACTGGGCAAGCGCGGCCCGTGAGCTAGGCCTGGACAGGGCAAACCTTGGTCGAATGGCGAAACGCCTGGGGATGAAATAACACACATCCCCCGTAGCAGCTGGCGAAGCCTGCGTTCGAGGACGAAGTCCTCGCAAAACGGTCACCGTGTTCTACCTGTTACACCACGGTTTCAGGTTTTACGACTGCTGCGCAGCCGAACGCAGCCTTCGGCAGCTGCTACGAAGATCGCGCCGGTCTGGTTTACCGGGATTACCCCTAAAGCCAGCCCTGAACAAGTCGATAACCCGTTATCGATAGCTGTTCACGGCCCCGTTTCCGCGAACCACCTTATCCACAGAAGGTTTTTATGTCCTCCGATAAAGCCCGCGCAGACTCACTCTCGCTTCTGCTGTTTACCTTGCGCAGTGGCAAGCTGATGGCGATCAATCTGCTGAAAGTCAGTGAAATCATTCCCTGCCCGCCGCTGACCAAGCTGCCGGAGTCGCACCCGCACGTCAAAGGCATCGCCACTCTGCGCGGCGCGTCGCTGTCGGTGATCGATCTGAGCCGGGCGATTGGTGAAAAACCGTTGGTCGACCCGGACGGCGGCTGCCTGATCGTCACTGACGTCAGCCGCTCCAAGCAAGGTCTGCACGTTCAGGCCGTGAGCAAGATCGTGCATTGCCTGACCACCGATATCCGCCCGCCTCCTTACGGTGCCAGCGGCGCCAAGTCGTACATCACTGGCGTAACCCAGGTCGACGGCACCCTGGTACAAGTACTGGATATCGAGAAAGTCATCCACGGCATCGCCCCGGTACGAATCGAAATGGCACCAACCGAACTGAGCATGGAAGATGCCGAAGTGCTGGGTAATGCCAGGATTCTGGTGGTCGATGACAGCCAGGTGGCGTTGCAACAATCGGTGCACACCCTGCGCAACCTCGGCCTGCAATGCCACACCGCGCGCAGCGCCAAGGAAGCCATCGATTGCTTGCTGGACCTGCAGGGCACTGAACAGCAAATCAATCTGATCGTCTCGGACATCGAGATGTCGGAGATGGACGGTTACGCCTTCACCCGTACCCTGCGCGAAACCCCGGACTTCGCACACCTCTACGTGCTGCTGCACACCTCCCTGGACAGCGCGATGAACAGCGAAAAAGCCCGACTGGCCGGAGCCAACGCGGTGCTGACCAAGTTCTCCTCGCCGGAGCTCACCAAGTGTCTGATCGAGGCCGCCAAAGCCGTCGCGGCTCAGGGTATTTGAGCCTTGGCCGAGGACTACTGCCTGCTGCTGCGTCGAGACCTCACCAAGGTTTTGCCGCCCGTCGCCTGGCCGGCCGGCATCAGCCTGACCGTTTACCGTGCGCCGCTTGCCGAAACGGTTCATGGGCTGATGGAGCTGGGTTATCGGCAGGGCGGCGGCAGCGTGCCAGCACTGGACATTTGGCGTGAACGCTTCGAAACCGATGCCGAGTATGACCCGGCCCTGTGTTTTATCGCCACGCACGCCCAAGGGATTGTCGGCGTCGCCCAGTGCTGGACAAGCGCCTACATCAAAGACCTGGTGGTGCATCCCAGGGCTCAAGGCCAAGGGCTTGGGCGGGCTTTGCTGTTGCATGCATTCAGGGTTTTCCAGCAAAAACGCGAAGAGTATGTCGATTTGAAAGTGCTGGAAGATAACCATCGGGCCCGGCGCTTGTATGAAAGCGCGGGCATGCGTCTGGTGCGCAGAGAACTCGTTCCAGCGTAACCCAGGCTGCGATCCTGGCGGTCCGGGATCCACCCAAGAATGACTGGCGCATAACTTGCTTCGTAACAGGCCTTTGCAGTGACTCTGTGGGTAATCCCGTCACCGCTCTCATCTATCAATTGCAGCCGGCCGTTCAATGAATACAACGTTTTCCTGCGTAGGTTGCGGCAAGTGCTGCGCCGACCATCACGTCCCCCTGACCCTCGCCGAAGCCCGGCAGTGGGCGGCTGACGGCGGCAACGTGATCGTGCTGGTGGAAGGCTTTCTCGGCAATGGCCTGGGCTTGCCTTTGCAGCAACGCGAGCATGCCGAACGACGTTCCTGTGTGGTGCCCAGCGGTGTGACCGAGGCTTATGTGGCGATCACCTTCGCCGCGTACAACGTTGGCCCCTGCCGGAATCTTGACGAAGACAACCTCTGCCGGATCTATGAACGCCGGCCTTTGGTGTGTCGCATTTACCCCATGGAAATCAATCCACACATTGCACTCAAGCCAGCCGCCAAGGACTGCCCGCCAGAATCCTGGGAAAAAGGCCCGCAGCTGATTGTTGGCGGCGAGTTGGTCGACCGGGAACTGGCCGGCTTGATCCAGCGTTCGCGCCAGGCTGATCGGGACGACATCCAGACCAAGGAAGCCATCTGCGAACTGCTGGGCATTCGGACTACCGCGCTCAAGGGCGACGGCTTTACCGCTTACCTGCCGGACATGACGGCGTTCGCCATGGCCATCGAGCAGATTGAAGCGCAGCCACCCGCGAGTTCGACCAGCGAGTGGTTGTTCCATGTATCCGGGACAGATATCGCCGAACAAGTGCAGGCCGCCGGAGCGCAGGTGGCAACGACGCAGCCTTCAAACTACGCCTTCATCTCGCTGCGTGCGGCTTGATGCATCTGTGATCGCTCCCACGCTCTGCGTGGGAATGCAGCCGTAACGCTCTGCGTCACTGCCGAAAGCGGACGCGGAGCGTCCAGTGAGGCATTCCCACGCAGGAGCGTGGGAACGATCCAACGATCCATCCGGATCAATGACTCAGCGCTTGCCCATCGAGCGACGGGTGCCGGGAGGCGCTGCGCCCGGAGTCTTGGTGTGGCCGTTCTTGGCACCGTTTTTATACCAAGGCTGGCTGGCATTCTTCGCCGCGGCAAGCTCGCCCGGCTTGAACGGGAACTTGAACGCTGGGATTGCGGCTTTGTCTTCGGTGTCTGCGCTGGAGTCGACGCTGTTTTGCAGGTCAGCCTGTTCCTCGCTCTGGACGTCAGCAGCAGGCGGTTGTTTACGGGAAGTCATGAAAGCTCCAAGGGTGTAAAAATGGATCTGGCCGGGGTGACGGGCCGCAGAAGCCGGCAGTATACCTGTGCGACTGCGATCTTTAACCTGCGCACCGCGCGAATGGTCAGCCATTACTGACAGCGTTGTCAGTTAGCAGTCATTTTGCTGACCGGGTTTGAGGACTATAAGTAAGCCATTGATACTGGCCAAATCCCTCGACCACTTTGCTCTGGCGTCCTACAAGCATGCGTATTCAAAAAAAAACGGTGTTGATCGCAGGATTGCTGATTGCCTTGGCCGCAATGGCCACCTGGTTTGTGACCGGGCCGACCACCGCCAAACCGGCGGCGCCGACCGTGATTCCAGTGCGGGTGATCAGCGTCGAGCAGAAGGACGTGCCACGCTATGTCAGCAGCATCGGCTCAGTGTTGTCGTTGCACAGCGTAATCATCCGGCCGCAGATCGATGGCATCCTGACCAAACTGTGGGTCAAGGAAGGCCAGCTGGTAAAAACCGGTGATCTGCTGGCCACCCTCGACGATCGCTCGATTCGCGCCAGCCTCGATCAGGCCCGCGCTCAGCAGGGGCAAAACCAGGCGCAGCTGCAAGTGGCCGAGGTCAATCTCAAGCGATACAAACTGCTAAGCGTCGATGATGGCGTCTCCAGGCAGACCTACGATCAGCAACTGGCGCTGGTGAACCAGTTGAAAGCCACCGCGCAAGGCAATCAGGCGGCCATTGACGCTGCGCAAGTCCAACTGTCCTACACCCAAATTCACTCTCCGGTGACCGGTCGAGTTGGCATTCGCTCCGTCGATGAAGGCAACTTTCTGCGCATGAGCGATACCCAAGGCTTGTTCTCAGTGACCCAGATCGACCCGATCGCCGTCGAGTTCTCCCTGCCGCAACAGATGCTGCCGACCCTGCAAAGACTGATCGGCGCCCAGACCCAAACCCAGGTCAACGCCTATCTTGGCGCCGACACCGATGGTGTAACCGGCGACTTGCTCGGTGAAGGCCATATGACCCTGATCGACAACCAGATCAACACCAACACCGGGACCATTCGCGCCAAGGCCGAATTCAGTAACGCCGGGCAAAAGCTCTGGCCAGGGCAATTGGTGACCATCAAGATCCAGACCGCCCTCGACAAAGATGCCTTGGTAGTGCCGCCATCCGTGGTGCAACGCGGGCTCGATCAGTATTTCGTCTATCGGGTCAAAGCCGACGAAGTGGAAGTGGTGCCGGTGCAGATGGTTTATCAGGGCAGTGACCTGAACATCATCAAGGGTGTGCAGCCCGGTGATGTGCTGGTGAGCGACGGCCAGTCGCGGCTCAAGGCAGGTTCCAGGATCGAGGTACTCAATGAGCCGACACCGGTCATTCAAACCGCGAAATCGGAGCTGCAACCATGAAGGGCCATGGCTCGGTTTCGGCCTGGTGCATCGATCACCCGGTCTCTACCCTTCTGCTGACCTTTGCGCTGGTGCTGCTGGGGCTGATCGCCTTCCCGCGACTGCCCATCGCGCCGTTGCCGGAAGCGGAGTTTCCGACCATCCAGGTCACTGCGCAGTTGCCCGGTGCCAGCCCGGACACCATGGCCTCCTCAGTGGCCACGCCACTGGAAGTACAGTTCAGCGCCATCCCCGGCATGACCCAAATGACCTCCAGCAGTGCCTTGGGCTCTACCAACCTGACGCTACAATTTACCCTCAACAAAAGCATCGACACCGCAGCCCAGGAAGTTCAGGCGGCGATCAACACCGCCTCCGGCAAGCTGCCCAAAGACATACCGAGCCTGCCGACCTGGAGGAAACTCAACCCGGCCGACAGCCCGGTTCTGATCCTCGCTATCAGCTCGACGCAGATGCCCGGCACCGAACTCAGCGACTATGTGGAAACCCTGCTGGCGCGGCAGCTCAGCCAGATCGACGGTGTCGGCCAGATCTACGTCACTGGCCAGCAACGCCCGGCCATCCGCGTCCAGGTCGCGCCGGACAGACTGGCGGCCGTCGGTCTGACCCTGGCCGATATCCGGGTAGCCCTGCAGCAGGCTAGCTTGAATCTGGCCAAGGGTGCGCTATACGGCCCGTCGAGCATTTCCACGCTGTCGACCAACGACCAGTTGTTTCACCCCGAGGAGTATGGGCAGTTGATCGTCTCCTACAAGGACGGTGCACCGGTCCACCTCAAAGATGTCGCGCGGGTGATCAATGGCTCGGAAAACGCCTATGTTCAGGCCTGGTCCGGTGATCAACCAGGGTTGAACCTGGTGATCTTCCGTCAGCCCGGCGCCAACATCGTCGGGACCGTCGACCGCATCCAGGCTGAACTGCCGCGCCTGCAAGCGATGCTCCCGGCCACGGTGCAAGTGACCGTACTCTCGGACCGGACCAGGACCATCCGCGCCTCGTTGCATGAGGTGGAAATCACCCTGCTGATTGCTGTGTTTCTGGTGATCGCGGTGATGGCGCTGTTCCTGCGCCAGTGGTCGGCGACGATGATTGTTTCCAGCGTGCTTGGCGTGTCACTGATCGCCAGTTTAGCGCTGATGTACGCGATGGGTTTCAGCCTGAACAACCTGACCCTGGTGGCGATCGTGATCTCCGTGGGTTTTGTGGTGGACGATGCGATCGTTGTGGTGGAGAACATTCACCGTCACCTCGAGGCCGGTGACGGCATGCGCGAGGCTGCAATCAAGGGCGCCGGCGAGATCGGATTTACGGTGGTCTCCATCAGCTTCTCGCTGGTGGCGGCGTTTATCCCGTTGCTGTTCATGGGTGGTGTGGTCGGACGGCTGTTCAAGGAGTTCGCCCTGACCGCGACCTCGACCATTTTGATTTCGGTGGTGGTGTCGTTGACCCTGGCACCAACCCTGGCCGCACTGTTCATGCGAGCCCCGGGACACAATGCCCATACCAAACCCGGCTTCGGCGAACGACTGCTGGCGCTCTACGAAAAAGGCCTGCGGCGCGCCCTCGCCCACCAACGGCTGATGCTCGGGATTTTCGGCCTGACGTTCGCCATGGCGATCGTCGGTTACGTGATCATTCCCAAAGGTTTCTTTCCGGTGCAGGACACCGGTTTCGTGCTCGGGACCAGTGAAGCGGCGGCCGATGTGTCCTACCCGGACATGGTGGCCAAACACCTGGCGCTGGCGAAAATCGTCAACGCGGACCCGGCGGTTCAATCGTTCTCCCATTCCGTGGGCGTGACCGGCAGCAACCAGACCATCGCCAACGGCCGCTTCTGGATCGCCTTGAAAGACCGCAGTCAACGCGACGTCAGCGCCAGCCAGTTCATCGACCGGATCCGTGCGCAACTGGCCAAGGTTCCGGGGATCGTCCTCTATCTGCGGGCCGGCCAGGATATCAACCTCAGCTCTGGGCCGAGTCGCAGCCAATACCAATACGTGCTCAAGAGCAACGATGGACCAACCCTGAATACCTGGACCCAGCGTCTGACGGAAAAACTGCGAACCAACCCGGCGTTCCGTGACATTTCCAACGACTTGCAACTGGGCGGCAGCATTACCCACATCAGCATCGACCGCAGCGCGGCAGCGCGTTTTGGCCTGAATGCCAGCGATGTCGACCAAGCGCTTTACGATGCGTTTGGCCAGCGTCAGGTCAACGAATACCAGACCGAGACCAACCAATACAACGTGATCCTCGAACTCGACGCCAAGCAGCGCGGCAAGGCCGAAAGCCTGAATTACTTCTACCTGCGTTCGCCCCTCAGTGGCCAGATGGTCCCGTTGTCGGCGCTGGCCAAGGTCGATCCGCCCACCGTCGGGCCGCTGTCCATTGCCCATGACGGGATGTTCCCGGCCGCCAACTTGTCATTCAACCTCGCCCCCGGCGTGGCGTTGGGCGATGCGGTGATCATGCTCAACCAGGCGAAGAACGAGATCGGTGTGCCCGCCTCGATCATTGGCAATTTCCAGGGCGCAGCCCAGGCGTTCCAAAGCTCGCTGGCCAGCCAGCCATGGCTGATTCTCGCGGCGCTGGTGGCGGTCTACATCATTCTCGGCGTGCTCTATGAGAGCTTTGTGCATCCACTGACGATCATCTCGACCTTGCCCTCGGCCGGCCTTGGCGCCCTGCTGATGCTGTGGATCTGGGGCCAGGACTTCTCGGTCATGGCGTTGATCGGCCTGGTGCTGCTGATCGGGATCGTCAAGAAAAACGGCATCCTGATGATCGACTTTGCCCTCGAAGCCCAACGCAAAGGTGGGCTAGCGCCGCAAGAGGCCATCTACCAGGCCTGTCTGATCCGGTTCCGGCCAATCATCATGACCACCCTCGCCGCGCTGCTCGGTGCCCTGCCGCTAATGCTCGGCTATGGCACCGGCGCCGAACTGCGCCAGCCGCTGGGGATCGCCGTGGTTGGCGGACTGCTGGTGAGTCAGGCGCTGACGTTGTTCACCACACCGGTCATATACTTGTGGCTTGAGCGGCTATTCCATCGGCCCAAACCAGCCCCAGTGCTGGCGACCACTGACTGAGGCGGGGTCATGCGCGTTCTGATTATCGAAGACGAAGACAAAACCGCGGATTACCTGCATCGCGGTTTGACCGAACAAGGCTACACCGTGGACCTGGCCCGGGACGGCGTCGAAGGTCTGCACCTGGCGCTGGAAAGCGATTACGCGGTGATCGTGCTCGATGTAATGCTACCCGGCCTCGATGGTTTTGGCGTGCTGCGTGCGCTGCGTGCGCGCAAGCAAACCCCGGTGATCATGCTCACCGCCCGCGAGCGCGTCGAAGACCGGATCAAGGGCCTGCGCGACGGCGCCGATGACTACCTCGGCAAACCCTTTTCCTTTCTCGAACTTGTGGCGCGTTTACAGGCATTGACCCGCCGCAGCGGCGGTCATGAGCCGGTGCAGATCAGCATCGCCGACCTGTGGATAGATTTGATCAGCCGCAAGGCCAGCCGGGCCGGCACGCGCCTGGACCTGACCGCCAAGGAGTTTTCGCTGCTCAGCGTGCTGGCCCGGCGTCAGGGTGAAATCCTCTCGAAAACCGCTATTGCCGAAATGGTCTGGGACATCAATTTCGACAGCGATGCGAATGTCGTCGAAGTGGCGATCAAACGCCTGCGGGCCAAGCTCGACGGACCGTTCGAAGAGAAACTGCTGCACACCATTCGCGGCATGGGGTATGTGCTGGAGAGCCGTGGTGTCTAACTCCATTGCGTTACGTCTGAGCGGCATGTTCACCCTGGTGGCTTTGCTGGTGTTCCTGCTGATTGGCTGGGCGCTCTATCAACAAGTCGACAAAGGCCTGGGCCTGCTGCCCGAAGCCGAACTGGTTGCGCGCTACAGCGTGCTCGAATCGGCCCTCAACCGCGATGGCACACCCGAACACTGGGTGAAGATCAACGCCAAGCTCAAGCTGCTCGGCGAAGAAGACAAACGCATCCGTTTCTGGGTGGTCAGCGGTGATGCCAGCTATGAATATGGCGCCCCGGACGCACAAATTCGCGCCTTTGCCCAAGGACCTTTGGGCATGCGTGACTTGACCTTGCCGGACCATCCTTATCCGCTGAAAGTGTTGGTCAGCCAACTCCCGGCCAAGGACCAGCAACCACCGCTGCGCTTTCTGATCGGCATCGACACCGAGACCTTCTCCCAGACCCAGCATCACTTGCTGATCGCCCTGATCAGCCTGGCCATCGTCGGTGTGTTACTGGCCTCGGTCTTGGGCTATTGGGTCGCACGGATCGGTCTGAAGCCATTGATAAAGTTGTCCCAGGAAGCTCAACGTCTAGCGCCGCCGTTGCTGTCCGGACGCCTGCAACTGTCACCGTTGCCGCCGGAACTCAATCAATTCGTCAGCGCCTTCAACTCGACACTGGAACGGGTCGAGCAAGCCTATTCACGCCTTGAGTCGTTCAACGCCGATGTGGCCCACGAGTTACGCTCGCCCCTGACCAACCTGATTGGCCAGACCCAGGTCGCACTGACTCGCGGGCGTTCGGCCGAGCACTACTTCGAAGTCCTGCAATCGAACCTTGAAGAGCTTGAGAGACTGAGGTCAATCATCAATGACATGCTGTTTCTGGCCAGCGCCGACCAAGGCAGCAAAGCCACCAAACTCACCCCGACGTCACTGGCCGATGAAGTCGCGACGACTCTGGATTATCTGGACTTCATTCTCGAAGACGCTCAGGTGAAAGTCGAAGTCAGCGGCGACGCCAACGTGCAAATCGAAAAAGCCCATCTGCGTCGGGCGCTGATCAATCTGCTGAACAATGCCGTGCAACACACCGCCCCCGGACAAGTCATCCGTGTACAGATCGAGGTGCAAGAACACCAGGTTGCCATCGGTGTCGCCAACCCCGGCAAGGCTATCGCCAGCGAACACCTGTCGCGGTTGTTTGAACGCTTCTACCGGGTCGATGCCTCGCGCAGCAACAGCGGCGCCAACCATGGATTGGGACTGGCCATCGTCAAGGCCATTGCGTTGATGCACGGCGGTGATGTGTTTGTGCGCAGCAATGACGGAATGAATACATTCGGTATTTACCTGCCGATTTAGCCCCTGATGATCGTTGCGATCGTTCCCACGCTCCGCGTGGGAATGCCTCACTGGACGCTCCGCGTCCGCTTCGATTGTGACGCGGAGCGTCACGGGCCGCATTCCCACGCGGAGCGTGGGAACGATCAAGAGCGTGGGAACGATCAGGCTCCTGACTATTACTGTAAAGGCAACAGTCCTTTATGCAATCCGCTCTTTTTCCCGACCTTGAAGACCGTTACTTTTGCCGCACTCACTAACACTTGCTCTGCAAGAAGGTCTTCAAGATGTCCAACGCCATGGGTATTGCCAGCGCTTTCGTTTTGTCTTTTTTATTCCTGTCACCCTTCGCCATGGCCAAAGAGTCTCCAGCATTCATTGCGCAAAATGCCGCACGCGCCAATGCCTTCGAAAAGTCCCAGGCCGAGTTGACTGCCAAGGCGCAAAACCCTGAGCAATCCCGGCAAACGTCAGCCAATCAGGCGCAACCACAGGTTGAGAAAGACAGCTGATCAGCACCATCGCTCTGTTTCCCTCGACACTTCTCTGGGCTCTTTCTCCTGAGAAGTTGTCTTCAAAGCCGCTGCTATCAGCGGCTTTTTTTTTTGCTGTGTATAAACACCAACCTGCCTGGTTTTTTCTTGAGAAACACCCGCCGTATTTATACAGGTGCAAAAAATAACAACGGCCATTATTGATCAAAGGCGTTCTACTTCACGTGAGTCGTGCATTCAAATTCAGCCCTCTGTTCATTGCACTTGCTGTAACGATCGCCCCAAACGCCTATGCAGCAAACGACTCAACCGAAGACTTCGTTGAAGGTTCCTGCTTCAAGCTCGATGCTCAAGACCTGGTACAGCGCCGACGGTAAGAACGCCAGGCACCGGAAGCGCGATGTCGACGATTACCGAGTGATCGTCGATTACCCGTTGAATGTGTTCTAAGCTCATATAAGCAAAAGGCCAGCACGTTTTGCTGGCCTTTTTTATGCCCGGGATTTATACATGCGCCATAGGCGCAACAGGTCTCTGTCACTCTGCCCGCTTCCCTCGCAACAACTTCATTACCGCCCAGACAGCAGAAGTCAGAACCATGAGTGTGAGCAGTGCAACATCCCCGCGCCCGCCCCCCGTCAGCCGGTCGGAGTGGATCCTGATTCTCGGCAGTTCGCTGACTGTGATTGCCATTCTGAGCATCGTGACCTTTCTGCTGATCCGCGAACACCGTAGTGCCGAGTTAGCCGCAGCTCGTGCTGCCTCCAACATTGTGCAGTTGATCGACGCCGACGTGCTGCGCAATGTCGAGCTCTATGACCTGTCCTTGCTGGGATTGATTGCCGCTTCGCAGCGTACCGACCTCAGGACGGCTTCCCCGCAAATACGTCATCTGGCGATGTTCGATCGAGCAACTGCCGCCCCCCATAAAGGCGACATTCTGTTACTCGATCAACACGGCGACGTCCTCGCCGACTCGGCCTCAGTTGAACCTCGAACGGGTAACTTCGCCGACCGTGAATACTTTCAGTCCCATGTAAACAATCCCGCCCCTGGAATGTTTATCAGCCGGCCGTTCAGGGCCAGACGCGCCAATCACGACTGGCTCATCAGCTTCAGTCGACGCATTTCATCCCAACAGGGCGAATTTCTCGGTGTCGCCCAAGCGGCCATGCGCCTGAGCTACTTCAATCATCTGTTCAGGAGTTTGCGTATCGATCGTGACAGTTCGGTCAATCTGATCAGCACTGACGGCGTCCTGCTGGCCCAGGAGCCGCCCCTGGCCGATGACCTGATCGGCAAGGACTTCAGTAACCGACCAAACTTCATGCGCATTCTGCGAGAAGGCAATGGCAGCTTTAACAGTGTCTCGAGCCTCGATCACCGACAGCGGCTGTACACCTTCTCCCGGGTTGGCAAACTGCCATTAATCGTCGTGGTAGCACTCTCGACCGATGAGGTACTTGCTTCATGGAAGCGCACCACAATACTGATCAGCAGCGCCACCGGCGTGCTTTGTATCGGCCTGCTCTGGCTGACCTGGCTGCTGTGCCGCGAGCTGCGTCTGCGCCACAACGCCGAGCAGGAACTGGCGCAATTGGCCGCAACCGATGCACTGACCGGTGTGGCCAACCGCAGAACACTGGATCAGGTACTCAACCGTGAATGGGTTCACGCACAGCGTTCGGGCAAGCCATTGTCGATACTGATGATCGACGCGGATCATTTCAAGGCCTTCAACGACCGGCACGGCCATCAGGTCGGTGACGAGGCGCTGCGCACGGTCGCCAGTGTGATCAGCGAGCATATCCGTCGCCCGGCGGACCTTGTCGCCCGTTATGGCGGCGAGGAGTTTGCCGTGGTCCTGGCCGAAACCGATACCCTTGGCGCGTTGCGCATTGCCGAGAACATCCGCGCCGCCGTCGAAGTGCTTGCACCGATCAATGGCGACAATTTGCCAATCACCGTGAGCATCGGCCTGGGCACTTGGTCGGGAGAGCCCGGGGAAAGCCTGGAGACACTGCTGTTCGCTGCCGACACAGCGCTCTATCAGGCCAAATACAGTGGGCGAAATCGGGTGGTTACAGGCTGACATCCACGTTGCGAATAGCGGCCCCATCCAGGGCAAGCCTCGCGCCTGCAAGGAAACGCGGACACCTGTAGGAGCCGAGCTTGCTCGCGATGAACGATGACGCGGAGTGTCAGATTTGCCGCCATCGCGGGCAAGCCTCGCTCCTACGGACATAAAAAAAGGCCACCCGAAGGCAGCCTTTAAAAACTAAAGAAAGAGAGTGTTACTTACACTGCCGCAACGGGACGCATGTAAGAGATCGGTGCAGTGCTGGCATCTTCGAAGGTCACGACTTCCCAGGCATCTTTCTGCTCAATCAATTTGCGCAGAAGCTGGTTGTTCAGTGCATGCCCCGACTTGAAGCCGCGGAACTCACCTATCAGGCTGTTGCCCAGCAGGTAGAGGTCACCAATTGCATCGAGGATCTTGTGCTTCACGAATTCGTCTTCATAGCGAAGGCCGTCTTCGTTCAGTACACCATCCGCGTCGACCACGATGGCGTTTTCAACGCTACCGCCGAGTGCGAGGTTGTGCTTGCGCAGGTACTCGATATCACTCATGAAACCAAAGGTCCGGGCGCGGCTGACTTCTTTTACGAACGAAGTGCTGGAAAAATCCACGCTGGCACTTTGAGTGCGGTCACGGAACACCGGATGATCGAAATCGATCTCGAAGCTCACTTTGAAGCCTTCGAAAGGGACGAAAGTGGCGCGCTTGTCGCCGTCTTCCACTGTCACTTCACGCAGGATGCGGATGAACTTCTTGGCTGCGTCCTGTTCTTCCAGGCCGGCAGATTGAATCAGGAATACGAAGGGTCCAGCGCTACCATCCATGATCGGGACTTCGGACGCGGAGAGCTCGACGTAGGCGTTATCGATGCCCAGGCCAGCCATGGCCGAGAGCAAGTGCTCCACCGTGTCCACTTTGGTGTCACCGTTGACCAGTGTGGTCGACATAGTGGTTTCACCAACATTTTCCGCGCGAGCAGGAATCTGCACCACAGGGTCCAGGTCGGCACGACAAAACACAATGCCGGTGTCTACAGGTGCAGGCTTGAGGGTCAGGTATACCTTCTCCCCGGAGTGCAGACCTACACCTGTGGCACGGATAATATTTTTCAGGGTGCGTTGTTTAATCATGGCTTGGGCCGCTTCAGCGCAAATTGCGAACTGGTATCAACAAAGGCTGGCGATAATAGCAGACCAGGCCTTTGCTGAACACCAATCACCCTAATACCCCTGATACATTCCATCAATCGGCCTGGCGACGCAGGAATGCCGGGATGTCCAGATAGTCCAGATCATCCTGCGGATTCATCTTCGCCGCGGTCGCAGCACTGGCCTGAGCCTGGTTGCGCATCACGGTTGGACGGTCCAGATCGCGGTAGTTCACCGACGGCATTTCCTGACGCGAAGGTGCTGGCGATTGAGCGGCCATGGAGGTATGAACGGTATTGTCGATGACCTTTACAGGCTTCTCGATTTTAGCACCCAGACCTGTGGCAACCACAGTCACGTGCAGCTCGTCGCGCATGTCGGGATCGATAACAGTACCGACCTTGACCATTGCATGCTCGGAAGCGAAGGCTTCAATGATGCTACCAACGTCCGAGTACTCACCCAGAGACAGGTCGGGACCGGCGGTGATGTTTACCAGGATGCCGCGTGCACCTTGCAGGTTCACGTCTTCGAGCAACGGGTTGCGGATCGCCGCTTCAGTCGCTTCACGTGCACGGTTCGGACCGCTGGCGCAGCCAGTGCCCATCATCGCCATGCCCATTTCGCTCATCACGGTACGCACGTCGGCAAAGTCGACGTTGATCATGCCTGGGCGCTTGATGATGTCGGAGATACCGCGAACGGCACCGGCCAGTACATCGTCAGCCTTGGCGAAAGCCGACAGAAGGCTCGCGTCTTTACCGAGGATTGTCAGCAGTTTCTCGTTGGGAATGGTGATCAACGAGTCGACGCTTTCCGACAGCAGGCGGATGCCTTCATCGGCGATCTGCATGCGCTTGCGACCTTCGAACGGGAACGGACGCGTCACCACCGCAACGGTGAGGATGCCCATTTCCTTGGCCACTTCGGCGATGATCGGCGCAGCACCGGTACCAGTACCGCCACCCATGCCCGTGGTGATGAACACCATGTTAGTGCCCTGCAGCACTTCGGCAATACGCTCACGGTCTTCCAGAGCGGCCTGACGGCCCACTTCCGGATTGGCGCCAGCGCCCAGACCTTTGGTCACGCCGGTGCCCAGTTGCAGGATGGTCCGCGCGCCGATGCTCTTCAGCGCCTGGGCATCAGTGTTGGCGCAAATGAATTCAACGCCTTCAATGTTGCTCTTGACCATGTGATTGACAGCGTTGCCGCCGCCTCCGCCAACACCGATAACTTTAATAACCGGGCTTGCGGGGATGTTGTCTACGAGTTCGAACATTTTCCCTCTCCTTTCATTTCTCTAGTTTTTTCGCCTACTGCTGCCACTTTGAAACTGTCTTGCTGTAAATCTTTAGAAGTTGCCCTGAACCCAGCTTCTGAGACGATCGAAAAGAGGCGTCTTGGCCTCGTCACTGCTGTAGCTGTCTCGGTTGCTGCTGATCCCGGAGAAGGACACGCCATCGGACTGTTTTTGCAGCCCGTACATCAGCAAGCCCACACCGGTGGAATAAATCGGGTTGCGCACGACATCGTCGAGGCCTTTGACGCCATGGGGTACGCCAAGGCGGACCGGCATGTGGAAAATCTCTTCGGCAAGCTCCACCGCGCCTTCCATCTTCGAAGTACCGCCGGTCAGCACGATGCCGGCCGGAATCAGGTCTTCATAACCGCTGCGACGCAGTTCGGCCTGGATCAGCGTGAACAGCTCGTCGTAACGCGGCTCGACCACTTCAGCCAGGGCCTGACGGGACAGCTCGCGCGGCGGACGATCACCGACGCTTGGGACCTTGATGGTTTCACCGGCACCGGCCAGTTTGGCCAGGGCGCAGGCGTAGCGAATCTTGATTTCTTCGGCGTACTGGGTCGGAGTGCGCAACGCCATGGCGATGTCGTTGGTCACTTGATCGCCTGCAATCGGGATCACCGCCGTATGGCGAATCGCGCCTTCGGTGAAGATCGCGATATCAGTGGTGCCACCACCGATGTCCACCAGGCACACGCCAAGCTCTTTCTCGTCATCGGTCAGCACCGAGTAAGCAGAGGCCAACTGCTCGAGAATGATGTCGTCGATTTCCAGACCGCAGCGACGCACGCACTTTTCAATGTTCTGTGCCGCATTCACGGCGCAGGTGACCACGTGGACCTTGGCTTCCAGACGTACGCCGGACATGCCCAGAGGCTCACGCACGCCTTCCTGGTTATCGATTACGTAATCCTGCGGCAAGGTGTGCAAGACACGCTGGTCCGCAGGGATCGCCACAGCCTGGGCCGCGTCGAGTACCCGCTCCAGATCCGCCGAGCTGACTTCGCGATCACGAATCGCCACGATGCCGTGGGAGTTCAGGCTGCGAATGTGATTGCCCGCCACACCGACGAACGCCGAGTGAATGCGGCACCCGGCCATCAATTGCGCTTCTTCGATAGCGCGCTGGATCGACTGCACGGTGGATTCGATATTCACCACCACGCCCTTCTTCAGGCCACGGGATGGATGAGTGCCGATACCGACGATTTCCAGCGTGCCATCGGCCGCGACCTCGCCCACCAGTGCCACCACCTTGGAAGTGCCGATATCAAGACCGACGATCATTTTGCCGCTTTGCACATTAGCCATTGGTCCTGCCTCTTCTTAATTCTTCGCGACGGCGGGTTGGGCCGTCGTGGGCGCTACAGGTTCCCGCCAGCCGACGGCCAGGCCGTTGGCATAGCGCAGATCGATGCGCGCAATGTTCGTAATCTGTTCTTTCAGCGTTTTTTCATAAATGGCGATAAAGCGGCGCATCTTCTCGACCAGATGATCACGACCGAGCAACAGTTCGATCCCCGGACCGGCGCTGCCGGCACCGGTGGTCAGGAACCAGCTGCCACGTTCACGCAGCTCCAGACGGGCAATCGAAAAACCCATCGGCCGAAGCATCTGGCTCAACACCTGGTACTGCTGCATCACCTGCTGTTGAGCGCGCTGCGGGCCGAACAGCTGTGGCAGGTGTTCGTAGTTCGCCAGCTCACGCGGGGTGAACGCCTCGCCCTGGTTGTTCAACAGTGCTTCGTCGCCCCAACGGGCCACGGGCAGTTGTTCTTCCAGGCGAATCACCACCTGATCAGGCCAGACGCGACGCACTTCGGCGTGGGCAATCCAGGGCATCGTCTCAAGCTCGGTACGCATGCTGGCCAGGTCAATGGTGAAGAAGCTCGAGGCCACGTAAGGGGCGATTCGCTGCTGCACGGCTTGCTGGCTGATGTAACTCAAATCACCCTGGACGTTGATCTTGGTGATTGGCCGGTCGGCATAAGGCAGCAAACGCTGCGCGCCTTCGTAGGTACCGAAGCCCAGAGCCACCAACAGCACCGGCCAGAACAGGCTTTTCAGAAAGCCGAAATTGGCTTTCGGCAGGCGCACCGACATCGGCTCTTTGGCCACCATACGGCTGGCACCACGCGGCACCGGCTTACGGCCAGGAGCGGGTTGCGGATGACGTAGCTGGTGGCCTTGCATGGTCTTAACCTCGCGGCTCTTTGTTACCGGCAGCGTTACTGGCAACACTTGCAGCCAGAATCGCCAACACCAACTGCTGGAAATCCAGGCCGGCAGCACGGGCTGCCATTGGGACCAGACTGTGGTCGGTCATACCCGGTGCGGTGTTGACTTCCAGAAACCAGAACTGCCCTTCGGCGTCCTGCATCACGTCAGCCCGTCCCCAACCGGCAATACCCAACGCCTCACAGGCTTTTGCCGTGAGGTCCATGAGTTCTTGCTCTTTTGCGCTATCGAGGCCGCACGGGATCCGGTACTGGGTATCGCAAGCCACATACTTGGCGTCGTAGTCGTAGAAACTGTGGGTCGTGCCCAGGGCGATCGGTGGCAACACCTGGTCACGCAGGGTGGCGATGGTGAACTCCGGACCTTGAATCCATTGCTCGACCAACACTTGCGAATCGTAGGTACTGGCCGCTTTCCAGGCGTCGATCAACTCGGGCGTGGAATTCACTTTGGCCATACCGATACTTGAACCTTCATGGGCCGGTTTGACGATCAAAGGGAAGCCCAGTTCCGTCGCCGCCAAAATACAGTCGGCTTCGCTGCTCAGTACCGCGTGACGCGGCGTAGGAATACCCAGGCTGTGCCAGACCTGCTTGGTCCGCAGCTTGTCCATGGCCAGCGCCGAGGCGAGGATGCCGCTGCCGGTGTAAGGAATGCCCAGGCATTCGAGCAGGCCCTGCATACTGCCGTCTTCACCGCCACGACCGTGGAGAATGATGAAGGCGCGGTCGATTTTCTCGCTCAGCAAACGTTGCAGAAAATCATCACCGACATCGATGCCGAAGGCGTTCACACCCGCGCTTTGCAATGCATCGAGAACGGCGTTGCCGGATTTGAGCGAAACCTCGCGTTCGGCGCTTTTGCCACCGAACAGCACGGCAACGCGGCCGAAGTCTTTCGGATCGATCGTCGAGAACAGGTTAGCGTAGGCAGCAGTCATTTCAACTTCCCCTGACCGGCAGCGGCAACGGCACCCGCAAACAGCGGACTGATCAATAGTTTTGGTGCGAGACCACCGATATCACCGGCGCCCTGGCAGAGCAGAATGTCGCCGGCACGCAGCAGCGGCTTGACCAGCGGTGCCAGTTCGACGCCACGCTCGATGTAGATCGGGTCGAGCTGACCGCGTTGACGAATGCTGTGGCACAGCTGACGACTGTCGGCACCTGGAATCGGTTCTTCACCGGCCGGGTAAACTTCCATCAACAGCAACACATTGGCATCAGCCAGCACCTGCACGAAATCGTCATACAGGTCACGAGTGCGACTGAAACGGTGCGGCTGGTAAACCATCACCAGACGCCGATCCGGCCAGCCACCGCGCACGGCTTTGATCACTGCGGCCACTTCGGTCGGGTGGTGACCGTAGTCGTCAACCAGCATCACGCTGCCGCCTTCCACCGGCAGCTCGCCGTACACCTGGAAGCGTCGGCCCACACCCTGGAAGCCCGACAGGCCCTGAACGATGGCTTCATCGCTGATGCCCTCGTCGGTGGCGATACAGATGGTTGCCAGGGCGTTCAATACGTTGTGGTTACCCGGCATGTTCACCGAGACATCCAGCGGCTCGCGGTCACGACGCAGCACGGTGAAGAAGGTCTGCATGCCTTGCTGGCGAACATTGATCGCGCGCACGTCGGCTTCTTCGCTGAAGCCGTAGGTGACCGTCGGGCGTTTGACCTGCGGCAGGATCTCGCGCACGACAGGATCGTCCAGGCAGACCACAGCCAAACCGTAGAACGGCAGGTTGTGCAGGAACTCGACGAAGGTTTTCTTCAGTTTGTTGAAGTCACCGTCATAGGTCGCCATGTGATCGGCGTCGATATTGGTGACGACCGCTACCAGTGGCTGCAGGTGCAGGAAGCTGGCATCGCTTTCATCAGCTTCGGCGATCAGATAACGGCTGGTGCCCAGCTGTGCATTGGTGCCTGCTGCATTCAGCCGGCCACCGATGACGAAGGTAGGGTCCAGACCACCGGCCGCGAACACCGAGGCGATCAGGCTGGTCGTGGTGGTTTTGCCGTGAGTACCGGCAACGGCGATGCCGTGGCGATAACGCATCAGCTCGGCGAGCATTTCGGCGCGCGGCACTACCGGAATCCGGCGCTCCAGAGCAGTGGCGACTTCCGGGTTGGAAGTGTTCACGGCGCTTGAAACCACCAGGACATCGGCGTTCGCCGCGTTCTCGGCGCGGTGGCCGATATAGATGTGCGCACCGAAAGACTCGAGACGCTCGGTCACCGGCGAAGCTTTCAGGTCGGAGCCGGAAACTTCATAGCCCAGGTTCAACAACACTTCGGCAATCCCGCACATACCGACGCCACCGATACCGACGAAGTGGATACGACGGATACGGCGCATTTCCGGTTGAGGCATGGCTTTCTGATTCTCAACCACGGGCCACCTCCAGGCAGATATCGACCACGCTACGGGTGGCATCGGGTTTGGCCAGGCGACGGGCAGCGCTCGCCATGCTATTGAGTCGTTCCGGTTGCATCAAAACCTCTGTCAGGCGAGCAGCCAGATCGGCTGCGCCAGTCGTTCTTTGCGGCATCAGGAAGGCAGCGCCTTCACGAGCCAAATAATCGGCATTGCGGGTCTGGTGATCGTCGATTGCGTGGGGCAAAGGCACCAGCAACGAGGGCAGACCGGCGGCAGCCAGTTCACTGACGGTCAGCGCGCCTGCGCGACAAACCACCAGGTCGGCCCAGCCATAGGCTTGGGCCATGTCTTTGATGAAGGGTTGCACTTGCGCATTGACGCCAACGGCGCGATAGCGCTCGGCGGTCACTTCATCATGATTTTTTCCAGCCTGATGAAACACTTCCGGGCGCAGCTCGACAGAGACTTGCGCCAGGGCTTCAGGCAACAGTTTGTTCAGCGGCTCAGCCCCCAGGCTTCCGCCCAGGATCAGCAAACGCGCCTTGCGTCCAGCTAAAGCCTGGCGCGGTGTTTCGAGGAACAGCTCGGTACGCACCGGGTTACCGGTGGTCCGGCGGCTGTTCGATGCCCCGAAGGTATCCGGGAAAGCTTCGCAGACTCGGGCAGCCAGCGGCACCAGCAGCCGATTGGCGGTACCAGCGACGGCATTTTGTTCGTGAACGATTACTGGCACGCCAGCCAGTTTGGCCGCAACGCCACCGGGACCGGTGACATAACCGCCAAACCCCAGGACACAGACCGGCTGCAACTGACGAATGATCTTGCGCGCCTGCCAGATCGCCTTGAGCAGTACGAACGGCGCCTTGAGCAAGGACAATTTACTTTTGCCGCGCAGGCCGCTGACATTGATCAGATGCAGGGCAAGACCAGCGTTTGGCACCAGCTCGTTCTCGATCCCGCGTGGCGTGCCCAGCCAGTGCACGGTATAGCCGCGCGTCTGGAATTCACGGGCACAGGCCAGCGCCGGGAACACGTGCCCGCCTGTACCGCCAGCCATGATTAGCACATTAGCGCCCATGAGTCGGCTCCTCAGCGAAGTCGCTCTCGTTGAACTCCATCTCCTCACTGCCCAAATGAGTTCTACTTTCCCATTCGATACGCAGCAACAAACCGAGGCAGGCGCAGCAAATAACCAGGGAACTGCCGCCATAACTGAGGAACGGCAAGGTCAGACCTTTAGTCGGCAGCAAGCCGACGTTCACACCGATGTTGATCAGGAACTGGCCGATCCACAGGAACGACAAGCCGTACGCAACATAAGCCGCAAAGAATTGCTTGGCCTTTTCTGCCCACAACCCGATGTACATGCCACGTATGCAAACGAAGACGAACAGGCCGATGGTCGCCAGCGAGCCAACCACGCCCAGCTCTTCAGCCAGGACCGAGAATACGAAGTCAGTGTGGGCTTCGGGCAGGTAGAACTGTTTCTGCACGCTGTTGCCCAGGCCGACGCCGAACCATTCACCACGCCCGAAAGCGATCAGCGCCTGAGTCAACTGGTAGCCGGAACCGAACTGGTCGGCCCACGGGTCGGTAAAGGTAATCAGACGCGCCATACGGTAGGGCTGGGCCTGAACCAGAATCGTCACCGCAGCCACCGCCAGCACCACCATCAAGGTGAAACGGAACAGCCCGACCCCCCCGAGGAACAGCATCGCCGCTGCGGCGCCCATCATCACGACGGTGGCCCCGAAGTCCGGCTCCATCAGCAGCAGACCAGCCATAGGCAGCAATACGATGAACGGCTTGAAGAAGCCCATCCAGCTTTCGCGGACTTCCTTCTGACGGCGTACCAGATAACCGGCCAGGTAGAGCACCACGAAGACTTTGGCGATCTCCGAAGGCTGGACGTTGAAGAAGCTGAAACCAATCCAGCGCATCGAGCCGTTCACCTCACGACCGATCCCGGGCAGCAGCACCATGACCAGCAAACCGAAGGCGCCGATCAGCATCAGCCAGCCCAGACGTTGCCAGGTTGCAATCGGGATCATCATGGTCACGACGCAGGCACCGAGGCCGAGGACCAGATAAACAAGGTGGCGAATCATGTGGTACAGCGTGTTGCCGGACTGTACCGCGGCGACTTCCGAGGACGCCGATGTGATCATGACCAGGCCAAGACCGAGCAGCGCCAGACAACCGGCAAGCATCGGGAAGTCGAGGTCGATACCGCGACCGGTGATGATCGGCGATGGGTACGGCTTGATGATATTCGCAAAGATCATTTCAAGCCCTCCACGGCCCGGGCGAACAAGTGCCCACGCTCCTCGTAGTTCTTGAACATGTCGAAACTGGCGCAGGCCGGAGACAGCAACACAGCGTCGCCCGGTTCGGCGACAGCCTTGCAGCGCTCAACGGCTTCAATCAGCGAATTGACGCGAATCAGCGCAACCTCGTCGCCGATCGCCTTGGCAATCAACTCCGAGTCACGGCCCATCAGCACCACGGCACGGCAGTTGGCCGCAACCGGAGCGCGCAGGTCCTTGAAATCCGCCCCCTTGCCATCGCCGCCAGCAATCAGCACCAACTTGCCGGCGATGTCTGCACCCAAGCCTTCAATGGCGGCCAAAGCGGCGCCCACGTTAGTGGCTTTGGAATCGTTGTAGTAGCTCACGCCATTCAGGTCCCGGACCCACTGGCAGCGATGCTCGAGGCCGGCGAAGGTGCGCAGGCTCGACAGCATGGCGTCGAACGGCAGCCCCACGGCATGCCCCAGGGCCAAGGCTGCCAGGGCGTTGGACTGATTGTGAGCGCCACGAATTTTCAACTCGCGAACCGGCATCAGGTTCTGGAATTCGAAGGCCAGATACTTCTCGCCGTTCTCTTCACGCAGACCGAAAGCCTTGAAGTCAGGCTGGCTCAAACCGAAGGTCCAGCACGGCAACCCCTCGCCCATCAACGGACGGGTCAAGGCATCCTGACGGTTCACCACAACCTGCCTGGCACCACGGAAGATCCGGTGTTTGGCCAGGTGATACGCCGGCAGACCGCTGTAGCGGTCCATGTGGTCTTCGCTGACGTTCAATACGGTGGCGACTTCCGCACCGAGTTGATCTGTTGTTTCAAGCTGGAAACTCGACAGCTCCAACACGTACAGCTCGACGTCGTCGCTGAGCAGGTCCAGCGCTGGTGTGCCAAGGTTGCCGCCGACCGCAACACGCTTGCCGGCCGCCGCTGCCATTTCACCCACCAGCGTGGTCACGGTGCTTTTCGCGTTGGAACCGCTGATGGCGACGATCGGCGCTTTCGCGTTACGCGCGAACAGCTCGATATCACCGGAAAGTTTCACGCCACGGGCTGCTGCCGCTTGCAGCGCCGGCGTCGCCAAGGCCAGCCCCGGGCTCACGTAGAGCTCGTCGGCACGGCACAGGAACTCAACGTCCAGCTCGCCACAACGCACGTCCACGTGCGGGTAATCACGGCGCAGCGTGACCAGCTCCGGCGGATTCTCCCGCGTATCGGCCACAGCAAACGACACCCCCCGACTCGCCAGGAAGCGAACCAGGGACATGCCGCTCTTGCCGAGGCCGACAACGATGCGGAAGTGGTCAGAAGCGATCAGAGACACTCGTTCTACCTCAGCTTCAGGGTGGCAAGGCCGACCAGGACCAGAATCACGGTGATGATCCAGAAGCGGACGATCACGCGCGGCTCGGGCCAGCCCTTGAGTTCAAAGTGGTGGTGAATCGGCGCCATGCGAAACACACGACGACCGGTCAGCTTGAAGGAAGCAACCTGAATGACGACAGACAGGGTCTCCATCACGAACACGCCGCCCATGATGAACAGGACGATTTCCTGACGGACGATGACTGCAATGGTGCCCAGCGCCGCACCCAGCGCCAGCGCACCGACGTCGCCCATGAAGACTTGTGCCGGGTAGGTGTTGAACCAGAGGAACCCAAGGCCGGCACCGATCAACGCGCCGCAGAACACAATCAGCTCACCCGCGCCCGGTACATAAGGGATCAGCAGGTATTCGGCGAACTTCACGTTACCCGAGAGGTAGCAGAAGATCCCCAGCGCGCCGCCGACCATGACGGTCGGCATGATCGCCAGGCCATCGAGACCATCGGTCAGGTTGACCGCATTACTCGAGCCGACGATGACGAAATAGGTCAGCACCACGAAGCCGACGCCCAGCGGAATGCTTACATCTTTGAGCATTGGCAGGATCAGCGTGGTTTCAACCGCGCTTGGCGCAGTCATATATAGGAAAACTGCTGCACCCAGGCCAAACACCGATTGCCAGAAATACTTCCAGCGACTTGGCAGACCACGAGAGTTCTTCTCGATCACCTTGCGGTAGTCATCGACCCAGCCAATCGCGCCGAACAGCAGTGTCACCAGCAGCACGACCCAGACGTAACGGTTATCCAGGTCAGCCCAGAGCAGTGTGCTGACAGCGATTGCGGAAAGGATCAACGCACCGCCCATGGTCGGCGTGCCCGATTTGGACAGGTGCGATTGCGGCCCGTCGTTACGCACCGACTGACCGATCTGGCGATTCTGCAAGGTGCGGATCATCCATGGCCCCAGCCACAGCGACAACGACAACGCGGTCAGCACACCGAGGATCCCGCGCAGGGTCAGGTACTGGAAGACCGCGAAGCCTTTGTAGAACTGTTGCAGATACTCAGCCAGCAGCAGCAGCATTAATGTTTCTCCCCGCTGGAACCACACAAAGCCGCGACGACGTTTTCCATCACCGCGCTGCGCGATCCCTTGATCAAAATTGTGGTGTTTGTATCGTGTTCGGCACCCAGCGCTTCGATCAGCTCGGCCTGAGTGGCGAAGTGATAAGCCTGTTGGCCAAAAGCTGCCACGGCGTGAACCATCATCGGCCCAACGGCGTAGAGCGCAGAAACCTTGCCGGCGGCATAAGCGCCAACGTCACGATGCCCCTGCTCCGCCCACGCGCCCAACTCGCCAATATCTCCGAGCACCAGAACGGTGCGTCCGGAAAAGCCGGCAAGTATATCAACGGCAGCGCACATAGAGGTGGGGTTCGCGTTGTAAGAATCATCAATCACGCGCATGCCGTTGGTCGCCAGTTGCGCGACGGCACGGCCCTTGACCGGTTGCACCGCATTCAACCCCGTGGCGATGCCGATCAGCGACACACCCAAGGCATGGGCAGCCGCTGCCGCC
The DNA here is from genome assembly GCF_059420325.1 of Pseudomonas sp. GW821-FHT04C07. Classification (NCBI taxonomy): domain Bacteria; kingdom Pseudomonadati; phylum Pseudomonadota; class Gammaproteobacteria; order Pseudomonadales; family Pseudomonadaceae; genus Pseudomonas; species Pseudomonas sp. GW821-FHT04C07. The sequence continues at coordinate 141,333 of NZ_JBWKTM010000003.1, read as the reverse complement.
GCCAGGGCATTGGCAACGTTGTGGTTGCCCAGCAGGTTCAGCTGAACGTGCTCGACACCTTGCGGGCTGTGCAGCTTGAAGGACGGGCAACCGCGTGCGTCACGATCCAGATCGCTGGCATGGAAATCGGCACGGCTGTCGTTCAAGGCAAAGGTCAGCACCTGGCGACCGGCGGCACGCTTCTTCCAGATATCAAAAGCCTTGTCGTCGAGGTTCAGAACGGCGAGGCCATCGGCGTCCAGCCCTTCCAGAATCTCGCCCTTGGCTTCAATGATTTTTTCCGGCCCGCCGAATTCGCCGACGTGGGCAGTCCCGGCGTTGTTGATCACGGCCACATGCGGTTTGGTCATGCCGACGGTGTAGGCAATCTCGCCGATACGCGAAGCACCGAGTTCGATGACTGCCGCAGTGTGTTCCGCGGCCAGCTCGAGCAAGGTCAGCGGAACGCCGAGGTCATTGTTCAGGTTGCCACGGGTCGCCAGTACCGGCCCGCGCGTGCGCAGGATGCTTGCGAGCATTTCCTTGACCGTGGTTTTGCCACTGGAGCCGGTGATTGCCGCGACCGGGTTCGAATACGCAGCGCGGTTCAGCGCGCCGAGTTCGCCCAAGGCCTGACGAGTATCCTTGACCAGCAGTTGCGGCAATGTGCTGTTCGCCACTTCACGCTCGACCAGAGCTGCGACCGCGCCTTTGCTGGCAACGTCGTTCAGGTAGTCATGACCATCGAAACGCGGCCCGGTCAGGGCGACAAACAACTGGCCCGGCTTGATCGCCCGACTGTCGATGCTGACGCCATCGAAATTGCAATCGGCAGTCAGCACACGGCCGGCCAACGGGCCGGCCACTTCGCTCAACTTCAAGGCTTTAAGCATGGGCCACCTCCCATGCGGTCAAGGCGCGGTCGGCCTCCACCAGATCAGAGAAGTCATGGCGCACGCCGTTGATTTCCTGATAGTCCTCATGACCTTTACCGGCCAGGACGATCACATCGTCGGCCGAGGCACTGGCAATCAGTTGGGCAATGGCCTGGCCGCGACCGGCCACGAATGTGACTTTATCCACAGCGCTGAAACCGACGCGGATATCGTCGAAAATTCTCGAGGGAGCTTCGGTGCGCGGATTGTCGTCGGTGACCAATACACCGTCCGCCAGACGCTCGACTATTTGCGCCATCAACGGGCGCTTGCCGCGATCGCGATCACCACCGCAACCGAACAGGCACAGCAACTTGCCCTTGGCATGAGGACGCAGGGCCGTCAGAACTTTTTCCAGCGCGTCCGGGGTGTGGGCGTAATCGACCACTACCAGCGGCTGAGTGCCGCCACCCAGGCGCTGCATGCGACCGGCCGGGCCTTCGAGTTTCGGCAGCACTTGCAGGATCTCGTCCAGCGCGTAGTCCAGACCGAGCAAGGCGCCGACAGCCGCCAACACGTTGCTCAGGTTGAAACGACCGAGCAAGGTGCTGCGCAAATGGTGTTCGCCCTGAGGTGTGACCAATGTGGCGCGCACGCCTTCGTCGTCGAACTGCGCTTCACGGCAATACAGGTAAGCGCTGGAATTTTCCAGGCTGTAGCTGATCAGGCGTGACTCATGTTTTTCGGCGGCCAGTTGCCGACCAAAATCGTCGTCGAGATTGATTACCCGGCAGCTCAGATCAGCCCAGCCGAACAGCTTGGCCTTGGCGTCGGCGTAGGCATCCATGGTCCCGTGATAATCCAGGTGATCCCGGGACAGGTTGGTCATCACCGCCACATCGAACGCCAGAGCGGTGACGCGGCCTTGATCCAGACCATGGGAGGAGACTTCCATCGCCACGGCTTTCGCACCCGCCTTTTTCAGGTCCGCCAGAGTCGCCTGCACGGCAATCGGATTGGGCGTGGTGTGCAGGCCACTTTGCAGCGCGCCGTAAAAACCGGTACCCAATGTGCCGACGATGCCGCAATGCTGGCCGAGCAAGTCGAGTGCCTGCGCAACCAATTGGGTCACGCTGGTTTTACCGTTGGTACCGGTCACACCGACCAGATTCAGGTTGCGGCTCGGGTCACCATAGAAACGCCCGGCGATATCCGACAGCTGCGCCGCCAGGCCTTTGACCGGAATCAGCGGCACATCGGTAATAGGCAGAACAGTAGCGCCGTCGACTTCATAGGCCACGGCCGCCGCACCGCGCTGCAAGGCGTCGACAATGTGTGCACGGCCATCCACTTTACCGCCTGGGACCGCGAGAAACAGGTCGCCTGCGCGAACATTGCGGCTATCGAGCGTCAGCTCGCGAATCAACAGATCACGACCGGCGTGGGCAAAAATCTTGTTCAGGCTAAGAGACATTAACCGCGCCCTCCTTTAGCTGGTGCTGCATTAGCTGGTGCTGCATTCGCTTGTTGCACAGGCGGCAGGTTATCCGGTGAAATATTCATCAAGCGCAGGGTCCCGGACATCACTTTGCTGAACACCGGCGCAGAAACCAGACCACCGAAGTAACCGGCCTTGCTTGGCTCATCGATGACCACCACGATCGCGTAACGCGGGTCGCTCATCGGACCGAAGCCGGCGAACAGCGAACGGTATGAATTCTCGGCATAGCCCTTGGTGCCAACCGAAGTCTTACGTGCGGTACCACTCTTGCCGGCCACGTGATAAGCCGGCACTTGTGCGCGGAACACCCCACGCGGCGCTTCAATCACTTGCTGCAACATGCCTTGCATGGTTTTGGCGACTTTCTCCGGAATCACCTGGGTTGTTTCTGGAGCCTTGTCAGTCTTGATCAGGGTCAGCGGTGCAATCCGGCCGTTGTTGGCCAACGCCGAGAAAGCGTGAACCAGCTGGATCGCAGTCACCGACAAGCCGTAGCCGTAGGACAACGTGGCCGTCTCGGCCTTTTTCCAATCCCGATAGTTCGGCAGGTTGCCGACACGCTCTCCCGGAAACCCCAGACCGGTGTCCTGACCGAGGCCGACCTTCTGCATCAGGCGGAAAATCGCTTCACCACCAATATCGAAGGCAACCTTGCTCATGCCCACGTTACTGGAGTTGATCAGAATGCCGGTCAGATCGAGTACCGGCCCTTCAGTCTTGGAAACATCGCGAATGGTGTACTTGCCAAGCTGCAACGTACCTGGGTAGACCTCAACCGTATCGCTGGGTTTCCAGCGCCCGGTTTCCAGGGCTGCACTCATGGAGATCGGCTTCATGGTCGACCCCGGTTCGAACACATCGATCATGGCGCGGTTACGCATCATGATCGGTTGCAGGTTGCGACGATTGTTCGGGTTGTAAGTGGGCTGGTTGACCATGGCCAGGATCTCGCCGGACTTCACATCCATGATCACCAGGCTTCCGGCCTTGGCTCCGTTTTCCACAATGGCATTACGCAGTTCGCGGTTGGCCAGATATTGCAGGCGCAAGTCAATCGACAACGCCAAGGGCTTACCAGCCTTGGCGTTTTTGGTGACCTGGACATCCTGGATCAGTCTGCCGCGCCGGTCCTTGATGACCTGGCGCTTGCCCGCCACACCGGCCAGCCACTCATCATAAGCCAGCTCGACACCTTCGCGGCCGTGGTCATCAATGTCGGTAAAGCCGACCATGTGCGCGGTGACCTCACCGGCCGGGTAGAAACGCCGGAACTCTTCGATGCCATAAACACCAGGCACTTTCAAATCAAGCACGGCCTGACCCTGCTCGGGGGTCAAACCACGCACCAGATAGATAAATTCTTTATTGGCCTGCGCCTCGAGGCGTTCGCTCAGCGCTTTGGGATCCTGCCCCATCGCAGCCGCCAATTCTGGCCACTTGTCCTTGGCCAGTTGCATTTCCTTGGCGTTGGCCCACAGGGTGGTCACCGGCGTACTGACAGCCAGAGGTTCACCGTTACGGTCGGTAATCAGACCGCGGTGGGCTGGAATCGGAATATGACGAACGCTGCGCGCATCCCCCTGCCCCTTGAGGAAGTCACGGTCAACGACTTGCAGGTCAATGATGCGCCAGGCAATCGCCGACACCATCACTGCCAGCAAACCCAGCACCACGCGGAAGCGCCATGGATAAAGGGCGCCTTCGAGTTTCATCATGGCGCCACCATACGGACTTCAGCCGCGCCAGGAATTCGCATCTTCAGCTGTTCGGAGGCCAGCACTTCGATCCGGCTGTGGGCGGTCCAGGTGCTCTGCTCAAGAATCAACCGGCCCCACTCGGCTTGCGCCTTGTCGCGCACGCTCAACTCGTTGTAGAGGGCGTTGAGCAGTTGACGGTTCCAGTGGGCGCTGTAAGACACCGCAATCGCGGACACCAACACGCCTATAAACAGCAGCAGCATGAAAAAGCTTCCGCCTGGAAGCGGTTTGGCGAAGAGCTTGCTCACCGAAGCTTCTCCGCGACGCGCATGACAGCGCTACGAGCGCGTGGGTTGGCCTTGAGCTCGGCCTCGGAAGCGAACTGCGCCTTGCCATGGATCTTGATTTTTGGCACGAAGGTTTCGAAACGCACCGGCAGGTTACGCGGCAGGTTATCGGCTTCGCCCTTGACCAGACGACGCATGAACAGTTTGACGATGCGGTCTTCCAGCGAGTGGAAGCTGATAACGACCAGACGGCCGCCCACTTCAAGGGCTTCCAGCGCGGCTTCAAGGCCGGTTTCCAGATCGCCCAACTCGTTATTGACGTGAATGCGCAAACCCTGGAACGCCCGGGTAGCCGGGTGCTTGCCCTTTTCCCAGGCCGGATTGGCGACTTTCAGGACTTCGGCCAGATCGCCGGTACGCTCGAACGGCTTGATTACACGACGCTCGACGACCGCGCGGGCCATGCGCCCGGAGAAACGTTCTTCACCATATTCCTTGAACACCCGGGCGATTTCTTCCGCCGCGGCCGTGGCGATAAACTCGGCTGCGCTGACACCGCGACTCGGGTCCATGCGCATGTCCAGCGGGCCATCGTTCATGAAGCTGAAGCCACGCTCTGGATCATCGAGTTGTGGCGAGGAAACGCCCAGGTCGAGCAGAACGCCGTTGATCTTGCCGGCCAGACCGCGATCGGCAATTTCCGACCCCATCTCGGCAAAGCTGCGCTGCACAATGACAAAGCGGCCGTCTTCGGCCGCCAGCGCTTGCCCTGTGGCAATCGCTTGAGGATCTTTGTCGAATCCCAGCACTCGACCATCGGGGCCGAGCTGGCTGAGTATCAGGCGACTATGCCCGCCGCGCCCGAACGTGCCGTCCAGATAGCAGCCATCAGGACGTACGGCGAGAGCCTCGACGGCTTCGTCAAGCAGTACGGTGATGTGGTTAAAGCCGCTATCAATAGTCACAGGATCAAATCACGCAGTTCATCAGGCATGGCGCCCGGTTGTTGAATGGCAGCCAGGTCCGCAGCAGAAACGGCGTCCCAGGCATCCTCGTCCCACAATTGGAACTTGTTCAGTTGGCCAACCAGCATTGCGCGCTTATCCAACCTGGCATATTCGCGCAAACGTGGCGGAACCAGAAAACGACCACTGCCATCGAGCTCGAGGTCGACGGCATTACCGATCAGCAAACGTTGCAAGCGACGGTTTTCTTCGCGCAGCGAAGGCAGTGCGCGCAGTTTGGTTTCAATCAGCTCCCACTCATCGAGGGGATAAACGCATAAACAAGGATCAACGGCATCGATGGTGACGATTAATTGCCCGGAACTTCGCGAAACGAGCTCGTCACGATACCGGCTCGGCATGGCGAGACGGCCTTTTGCATCGAGACTGATAGCGTTGGCTCCGCGAAACACGTCAGCGTTTCTCCAAATATTAGCGTTTTGCGCTCAAAAAACCCACTTCATGCCACTTTCCGCCACTTGCGCACACTATAGGAATGCGCCCACCACACCGTCAAGGCGCGGAGTGACGGAAAAGCCTTACAGATCGGAGATTTAGGAGACTAAAGGGAGGGGTAGAAAGAATTTGGCGGATGTTTTAACTCGTTAACTTCAACCTGCTCATAAAGCTACGATCAGAAGTTAAAGTGATTTGTTAAGAGTAAGATTTTTTTGGTATTACAAAAGCGCTTCTGCTATGGATCCAAGCAGGGAGGGAAAAAGGTGGAGAGTCGATCTGTAAGCCGGGTTCTGTCGAGGACAGTCATTCGTCTACGATGGCCATCACTGGACATCTTTAGCAACCTACCCGGTTCCAGCGCGGGCCACGCCTTGGAACCCTATTTGGTCTTGCTCCGAGTGGGGTTTACCTAGCCACGAACTGTTGCCAGTCGTGCGGTGCGCTCTTACCGCACCTTTTCACCCTTACCGGCACCGAAGTGCTTAGGCGGTTATTTTCTGTGGCACTTTCCGTAGGCTCACGCCTCCCAGGCATTACCTGGCACTCCGCCCTATGGAGCCCGGACTTTCCTCCCCCCCCTAATTTTCATAGAGGGCAGCGACTGTCCAATCGACTCTCCGTCGCAAAGATTAACGGCAGAACCGCTCAAGAACAAGCGCTAAAAGCCTTTTGCCACTCCGCGACCTGCGACCTACTCGCCTTTCTGCTTGTCCAGGGCAACCTGATACAAGACATTTTTGCGCTCGCCGGTAATTTCCGCCGCCAATGCCGCAGCTCGTTTGAGCGGCATCTCTTTTAGCAACAAATCGAGAATGCGCATCGCCTCGCCGCTGACCGCCTCGTCGCTTACCGGCGTGGACCACCCCTCCACCAGCACAACGCACTCACCGCGCTGCTGATTGCTGTCGCCTTCGACAAAAGCCCGCAAGTCCGCCAGCGGCAAACCCTTGAGTGTTTCGAAGGTTTTGGTCAACTCCCGAGCCAGCAACGCCAGACGCCCAGCGCCAAATACCAGCTCCATATCCTGCAGGCACTCAAGAATCCGGTGCGGGGCTTCGTAGAAAATCAGTGTGCGCGGCTCTTCCTTCAAGAGCTCCAGGCGAGCGCGACGCCCCACAGCCTTGGCCGGCAGAAAACCCTCAAAGATAAAACGATCAGAGGGTAAACCTGCCGCAGACAAGGCGGCGATCAGCGCGCAGGCGCCCGGCACAGGCACCACATTGATACCGGCAGCCCGGGCTTGACGAACCAGATGGTAGCCGGGATCGGAAATCAGCGGCGTACCCGCGTCGGAAATCAGCGCCACGTTGTCGCCGGCCAGTAATCGAGTAATGAAACGACTGCCTTCGTCGCGTTCATTGTGCTCATGACACGCCGCCAGCGGTGTCGAAATACCGAAGTGCTGCATCAGCCGCAAGGAATGACGCGTGTCTTCGGCGGCAATCAATGCCACCTCGCGCAATATTTTCAGCGCCCGCGCACTGATGTCGTCCAGGTTGCCGATGGGCGTCGCCACCACATAAAGCGAGCCAGCAGCGGAATTCAAAGCACCTGGAGCAGTCAAAGCGCACACCTCTTGATCGGTAAAAGCGCCATTGTAGCCTGTTGAGGCCTTCGCAATGCGCTCCACAGACACCTTGTAGACCTGCGTTTTTCAGTCTTTCCCGAAGTCCTGCAACATTTACACGACCTAATTTAACGGTTTAACGCCAGTAACATCGCGCCCCGGCCAGTGCTTGGGTACAATTCCACGCTAATTTGATCGAGTATCAGGAACACTTACATGATCGCTTGCCTGCGGCTGTTCTCTGCCCTCTGCCTCGCTGCCCTGCTGGCGGCTTGCGCCAGCTCGCCCTCGTCCAGCCTTGGCGAACTTCCACGAACTCCGGAAGCCAGTATCGAGCAGTTGCTCGAACAGGCCGCCGCCAACAAAACGCCCGAGAAAGCCGCCTTGCTGCGCTTGAGCGCGGCGGACCTGGCCTATCACCAAAACAAGGCCGGTCAGGCTGCGCAGATTCTTGCGCAAGTCCCGCTGGAACAACTCAAGCCTGGTCAACAGGTTTTCGCCAGCACCCTGGCGGCCGAACTGGCCATGACCCGCAACCAGCCCAAGGCGGCGCTGACAGCTTTGGGCCACCCAAGTCTGCAGCGTCTGGGCGAGTTGCCGGTCGAGCAACAGATCCGCACCGACAGCGTACACGTTCTCGCGCTTGAGGCTGATGGTCAGACCCTGGCCGCCGCGCGGGAACGCACCCTCATCGCCCCGTTGCTCAGCGGCGATGCCGCCAGTAAAAACCACGAAACGATCTGGGCCCTGATTGCCGCCCTGCCTGCCGAACAATTGCAACCCACCAGCAATGACGATCTCGGTGGCTGGATGAGCCTGGCCCTGGCAGTGAAAAACGCCGGCACTCTGGAACAACAACAAGCCGCCATCGATAAATGGCGCGCGCAGCACCCTAATCACCCTGCCGCCATTCAACTGCCACTGCCATTGACCAAGCTCAAGGAACTGGTCAGCCAACCACTGAGCAAAATCGCCCTGCTGTTGCCACAGGACGGCCCGCTGGCCTCGGTCGGCAAAGCTCTGCGCGAAGGCTTCGTGGCTGCTCACTACCAGGCCCAACAAGCCGGGCAGAAACCGCCAAGCATCGAGTTTTATGACAGTTCGCGCCTGACCTCGCTGGACGATTTCTATCGCAAGGCGCAGGCCGATGGCGTGCAACTGGTGATCGGCCCGCTGGAAAAACCGCTGGTCAAACAACTCAGCGCTCGTGCGCAACTGCCGATCACCACTCTGGCTCTGAACTACAGCGAAAGCGAACAAGGACCGGCACAGCTGTTCCAGTTCGGCCTTGCCGCCGAAGATGAAGCCCGCGAAGTGTCTCGCCGCGCCCGCGCCGATGGCCTGCATCGCGCTGCCGCCATGGTGCCGAAAGGTGAATGGGGTGATCGCGTACTCAAAGCCTTCCGCCAGGATTGGGAAGCCAACGGCGGTACCGTGATCGGCGTCGAACACGTCGACCAGCCGGTTGCTCTGGCCCAGCAGATTGCCGACCTGTTCCAGCTGCGTCAGAGTGAAGGTCGCGCCAAGAGCCTGCAAAACACTGTAGGTTCGCAGGTGACCGCACAACCTTCGCGTCGCCAGGACATCGATTTCATTTTCCTCGCCACTACCCCGCAGCAAGCCCAACAGATCAAGCCGACCCTGAACTTCCAGTACGCAGGTGATGTGCCGGTTTACGCCACCTCGCACGTATTCAGCGCCAGCGGCGATCAAAACCAGTACAACGACATGAATGGTGTGCGCTTCTGCGAAACACCATGGCTGCTGGATGCCAACGATCCACTGCGCAAGCAAGTGACTGCACAATGGCCACAAGCCGGCGGCAGCCTGGGTCGCCTGTACGCAATGGGCGTCGATGCCTATCGCCTTGCGCCGCGCCTGGGTCAGCTCAAGTCACTGCCAGACAGCCGCATTGAAGGGCTGTCAGGGAGCCTGAGCATGAGCCGGACACAACGCGTCCAGCGCCAGCTGCCCTGGGCCCAGTTCGTCAGCGGCCAGGTTCAACGCCTGCCGGATACCCCACACTGATGCCTGACAGGTCACGCCAACAAAGCGGAAAAGATGCGGAAAGCCAGGCGCTCAAGCATCTCCAGCAACAAGGTCTGCGCCTGCTGGCGCAGAACTGGTTGTGCAAACGCGGCGAGCTTGATCTGGTCATGCTTGACGGCGATACAGTAGTATTCGTTGAAGTCCGTTATAGACAACACACGCAATGGGGTGGCGCACTCGGCAGCATCGATGCACGCAAGCGCCAGAAGCTGATACTCGCCGCGCAGTATTTTTTGCTGCGCGAGTCGCGCTGGGCCAATCACCCCTGCCGTTTCGATGTGGTCGCAATAGACAGCACCACCGGCGCAGCACCTCATTTGAACTGGCTACGGAATGCCTTTGACAGCTGATCGAAGCGCTCAAGCCGAGCCGAACACTTTCACTGAACAATTTTGCTCTTTGCTTTGCGGGCTGCACATTCATGTGCCGGAAAGCCGCGCTACTTAAGGTCACACAGATGGACATGCAATCCCGTATTCGCCAGCTTTTTCAGGCCAGTATCGATACCAAGCAACAGGCGATGGACGTACTTGCACCGCACATCGAGCAAGCCAGCCAGGTGATGGTCAACGCCCTGCTCAACGAAGGCAAAATGCTCTCGTGCGGAAACGGCGGCTCTGCGGGCGACGCACAGCATTTCTCCTCCGAACTGCTCAACCGCTTCGAGCGCGAGCGCCCAAGCCTGCCAGCCATCGCACTGACCACCGACAGCTCGACGATCACCTCGATCGCCAACGACTATAGCTACAACGAAGTATTCTCAAAACAGATCCGCGCCCTCGGCCAACCTGGCGATGTTTTGCTGGCGATTTCTACCAGCGGCAACTCGGCGAACATTATTCAAGCGATCCAGGCCGCACACGATCGCGAAATGATTGTCGTAGCATTGACGGGACGCGATGGCGGCGGCATGGCCTCGCTGCTCTTGCCTGAAGACGTCGAAATCCGCGTACCGGCCAATGTCACTGCACGTATTCAGGAAGTCCACCTGCTGGCGATCCACTGCCTTTGCGACTTGATCGACAGCCAACTGTTCGGGAGTGAAGAATGACCCCTAATCGCCTCGGCCTACTGGCCTTGACTCTATGCCTGAGCATCAGCGGCTGCACCACGATGGTTAGCGCCAGCCGCGAAAAACCCATTGAAGATGATCGCGGCACCCGCACCATCGGCAGCAAGATCGACGATTCCTTGATCGAAACCAAGGTCGGCGTGAACGTCGCCAAGGCCAATCCGGACCTGGACAACAACTCACACATCGTCGTCACCAGTTTCAACGGCGTCGTCCTGCTGGCCGGACAGACTCCGCGCGCCGACCTCAAGGCCCAGGCCGAACAAGCCGCCAGCTCTGTCCAGCGTGTGAAGACAGTGCACAACGAGCTGCAAATTCTGCAGCCCTCCTCGCTCCTGGCGCGCCAGAACGACACCTGGCTGACGACCAAGATCAAGACCCAGATGCTTACCGACGCCAGCATTCCTGGCTCGCGCATCAAAGTCGTGACCGAGAATGGCATCGTCTATCTGCTGGGACTGGTAACCAAACAGGAAGCCGCCCAGGCCACCAACCTGGTGCAGGGCGTTTCCGGCGTGCAGAAGATCGTGAAGTTGTTCGAGTACATCGACTGATATCTGCGCACCGACTTGCTGGCGATGACGTCCTTGAGATCGCCATCGCCCTGTAGGAGCACGGCTTGCCGGCGATAGCGCCCTGAAGATCGCCATCGCCGGCAAGCCGTGCTCCTACAGTAATAAAAAAGGCGATCCTTGCGGATCGCCTTTTTTATTACTTGACCACTTTCAGGCTTGGCCGACCGCTTGGACGCGGTGGCTCGCTGTCAGGTGGCGAACCGTCATCATCCGGCCCAACCTCGTCATCGTCCTCTATAGACGATTCCAGATCGAAGACCATGCCTTGGCCGTTCTCGCGAGCATAAATGCCCAGGATGGCGGCTATAGGCACGTAAAGCGTGTGCGGCACACCGCCGAAACGCCCTTCGAAGCTGACCGCATCGTTATCCATGTGCAAATGCCTCACAGCACTGGGCGATACGTTCAGGACAATCTGTCCGTCACTGGCAAAGCCCTGAGGCACCTGCACTGACGGGTACTCGGAATTGACCAGTATGTGCGGGGTGCAATCGTTGTCCACAATCCACTCATAGAGCGCGCGGACCAAATAAGGTCGACTGGAGTTCATAGCGGCTCCTTAAGCCTTAGCGCATATCGCGTTCGACACCAGACAGACTCGCCTGGAAAGCCTCACGCGCAAACTGACGCTCCATATAGTCAAGCAGCGGCTTGGCTGGCCGCGGCAATTCAATACCTAGAATCGGTAAACGCCAGAGTATTGGCAATAGGCAGCAATCGACCAGACTTTGTTCCTCACTGAGGAAAAACGGCTTGTCGGCGAACAGTGGCGAAACACCGGTGAGGCTTTCGCGCAACTCTTTACGCGCCTGTACGCGAGCGGCTTCTTTACTGCGCGGATCCAGAATCAGATCCACCAGCCCACACCAATCGCGCTGAATACGATGAATCAGCAAACGGCTATTGGCACGTGCCACCGGATAAACCGGCAGCAATGGCGGATGTGGATAACGCTCATCCAGATACTCCATCACCACGGTTGACTCCCACAACGCCAGATCGCGATCGACCAGGGTGGGCAAGCTGCCGTAAGGGTTCACCTCGATCAGCTTTGGCGGATGACGTCCCGCCTCTACAGAAATGATCTCGGCGCTGACACCCTTCTCTGCGAGCACGATGCGTACCCGGTGGGAATAGTGGTCGGCGGGGTCGGAGTAACAGGCCAACCGATTGGTCACGCCCATGGCGGTCCTCCTCGCTTGTAGAAATTATCGGGAGCAGAAAAACGAGCGCGCCCAAAGGGCGCCTCCCGTAACGCCTGGATGATCCAGACACGTTACACGTTTAGAGACGCCCCTGGGCGCGCACGATTAACAGCAATTACTTACAGCTCTATCAATGAACGTCCTTCCAGTATTCGCGCTTGAGCAGATAAGCAAATACGAAGAAGAAGGCCAGGTAGAGTAACACGTACGTACCGATGCGCTGATGCTGCAGCTTCACCGGGTTGGCCGAATAGGCCAGGAAGGTCACCAGATTCTTGACCTTCTCGTCGAACTGCTCTTGGTTCAGTGTGCCGGTTTTCGGCAATACCGTCAGCTGATCGCACGCTTCATGAGTCAAAGGCGTACCAGTCAGCGGATCGAATTGCTTCTTGCCGTTTTCGACGATTTGAACTTGTTTGCAGCCTACGACCTGACGGCCTTGCAGCCCCGCCAGAACGTTAGGCATACCGACATTCGGGAATACCTTGTTGTTCACACCCCAAGGGCGTGCCGGATCTTCGTAGAAAGAACGCAGGTAGCCGTAGAGCCAGTCAGTACCACGAACGCGAGCCACCAGGGTCAGGTCGGGCGGAGCCGCACCGAACCAGGCTTTTGCGTCAGCAGGCTGCATGCCAGTGCTCATGTGGTCACCGATCTTGGCGCCAGTGAGCACCAGGTTCTTGAGCATCAGATCATGAGGAATACCCAGATCGTCGGCGACGCGCTCATAGCGCTGGAACTTGGCACTGTGGCACCCCATGCAGTAGTTGGCGAACGTACGCGCGCCATCCTGCATTGCCGCCTTGTCGGAGACGTCGATATCGACCTTTTCCAGCTCAGGACCACCATGCTCGGCCGCGAAGGACAATACAGGCATAGCAGCAAGAATCAGTACAGCAAATAGCTTTTTCATCAGCCAGTCACCCTTTCCGGAACCGGTTTGGTCTTCTCGAGCCTGGTGTAGAACGGCATCAGAATGAAGTAGGCGAAGTACAGGAAGGTACATACCTGCGACAGCAACGTACGTTCCGGAGTTGGCGCCATGACACCCAGCCAGCCAAGAATCACGAAGGCGATGCAGAAGACCCACAACCAGATCCTGCTCAGCCAGCCCTTGTAGCGCATGGACTTGACCGGACTACGATCGAGCCAGGGCAGGACGAACAGCAAGGCAATCGAAGCACCCATGGCGACAACGCCCAGGAGCTTGTCGGGAATCGCACGCAGGATCGCGTAGAACGGCGTGAAGTACCAAACCGGCGCAATGTGTTCCGGGGTCTTGAAGGCGTTAGCCACTTCGAAGTTCGGCTTCTCGAGGAAGTAGCCGCCCATTTCCGGGAAGAAGAACACGATCGAGCAGAAGATGAACAGGAACACCACCACGCCGACGATATCTTTCACGGTGTAGTACGGGTGGAAAGCAATGCCATCCAGCGGTACGCCGTTTTCGTCTTTGTGCTTCTTGATGTCCACGCCGTCAGGGTTGTTCGAACCGACTTCGTGCAGTGCCAGAACGTGCAGCACCACCAGACCGAGAATCACGATCGGCAAGGCGACAACGTGCAGGGCGAAGAAGCGGTTCAGGGTAATACCCGAAATCAGGTAGTCGCCACGAATCCACTGGGTCAGGTCGTTGCCGATGACCGGAATCGCACCGAACAGCGAGATGATCACCTGAGCACCCCAGTACGACATCTGGCCCCAAGGCAGCAGGTAGCCCATGAAGGCTTCAGCCATCAGTGCCAGGTAGATCAGCATGCCAAATACCCACACCAGCTCACGCGGCTTCTGATACGAACCGTAGAGCAAGCCACGGAACATGTGCAGATAGACCACGATAAAGAACGCCGAAGCGCCGGTGGAGTGCAGCAGACGCAGGATCGAGCCATACTCGACGTCGCGCATGATGTATTCGACGGAAGCAAATGCTTCTTCTGCCGATGGGTTGTAGCTCATGGTCAGCCAGACACCGGTAACGATCTGGTTAACCAGAACCAGCAGTGCCAGGGAGCCAAAGAAATAGAAGAAGTTGAAGTTCTTTGGGGCGTAGTACTTGCTGAGGTGGTCTTCCCACATTTTGGTTGCGGGAAAGCGTGCATCAATCCAATCCATGAATTTGCTCATCACGCCTTCTCCGTATCGACACCAATGACAACGACGCTGTCCGACTCATAGGAATGCGGTGGTACTGGCAGATTCAGCGGCGCAGGTTGCGACTTGTAGACGCGGCCGGCCAGATCGTAGTGAGAACCGTGGCAAGGGCAGAAATAGCCACCCACCCAATCCTTACCCAGATCCGCTGGCGCCACTTCCGGACGGAAGGTCGGTGAACAGCCCAGGTGTGTGCAGATACCGATCAGCAGCAGAACTTCTGGCTTGATCGACCGCGTTTGCGGGTCGACATAGGTCGGTTGCGTAGAGTTCTTGGAGGTCGGGTCAACCAGCTGCCCCTCGATCTTTTTAAGATTCCCAAGGATTTCCTCGGTACGGCGGACGATGAATACCGGCTGACCGCGCCACTCAGCAATCATCTGTTGGCCTGGATCGATCTTGCTGATATTCACTTTCACCGGTGCACCTGCGGCTTTCGCCTTGGCACTGGGAAACCACGACCCCACGAACGGGACCGCAGCCCCCACCGCTCCTGCAGCACCCACAACGGATGTGGCTGCTACAAGGAAGCGACGCCGGCCTGCATTCACGCCGTCATTGCTCATTCAGTCCTCTCCCATCAGCTTTGTGGCCTGTTAAATCAGGCATCTACTAAGTAAAAATCTGAACTTATAAAAATTTTGCAGAATGGTAAAGAAAAGCCCCTATTCTGACAAGGTAATTACCATCCTGCCCCAGCGGCAAGCCTTGTAGTATAGGGGGTCTACGGATGTGGCAAGTTGTCACACTAAAAAACATCGCCCATAAAAAACGCCCAGCTCCGTGAGGAAACTGGGCGCTTTTGAACGCAAAAGCGAATTAACGCTTCGAGTACTGCGGACGCTTACGCGCTTTACGCAGACCAACTTTCTTACGTTCAACTTCACGTGCATCGCGAGTAACGAAACCGGCTTTGCGCAGAGCACCACGCAGAGTTTCGTCGTACTGCATCAGAGCGCGAGTGATACCGTGGCGGATTGCGCCAGCCTGACCACTCACACCACCACCGATCACGGTGACGTAGATGTCGAATTTCTCGACAGTCTCAGTCAATTCCAGCGGCTGACGAACTACCATGCGGGCAGTTTCGCGACCGAAGAAATTATCCAGGGAACGGTTGTTGATGGAGATGTTACCAGTGCCCGGACGCAGGAAAACGCGTGCGGTTGCGGTCTTGCGACGGCCAGTGCCGTAATTTTGAGTCGCCGACATAATGAACTATTCCGTTAAATCTTCAGTTCTTGGGGCTGCTGAGCAGTATGAGGGTGTACAGCGCCCGCATAGACTTTCAGCTTACGGTACATGTCGCGACCCAGCGGGTTCTTCGGCAGCATGCCTTTGACCGCGGTCTCGATCACGCGCTCAGGGGCCTTGGCGATCAGCTTTTCAAAGTTGATCGACTTGATGCCGCCCGGGAAACCGGAGTGGGAGTAGTACATTTTGTCAGTGGTTTTAGCACCGGTAACACGGATCTGCTCGGCGTTGATAACGACGATATAGTCGCCAGTGTCAACGTGAGGAGTGTACTCAGGCTTGTGCTTGCCACGCAGACGGCTCGCGATTTCGGTGGCCAGACGACCCAGGGTCTGACCAGCAGCGTCGACGACAAACCAGTCGCGCTTTACTGTTTCCGGTTTAGCAGTAAAAGTTTTCATTCTTTATAGCCTCAGGGGCCGCCCTGTAAATTAGACGGCGGATCTTACTGAATAGTGCGTACTTTGACAAGTCAAAGGCAGCCGGATACAGACGCTTTCGGGGGCTCGGGTCGGCGCGTCCGTTCAACGGCAAGATTCTTCGGCGGCGGCGCATCACTTCCACTGCAGAAAGAGGTGCGTAATTATGCAGATTGCGAAAAGATTTTCAACCTGCTTTTATGATTGTTTTGCCCAAGGAGCACCCGATGGATTATCGCAAGCTAGGCCGAACTGATCTGAATGTGAGCGCCATCTGTCTCGGGACCATGACCTGGGGCGAGCAAAACAGCGAGTCTGAGGCCTTTGCCCAGATCGAACGGGCCAAGAGTGCCGGGATCAATTTCATCGACACCGCCGAGATGTACCCGGTGCCGCCAAAAGCCGAAACCTATGCCAGCACCGAGCGTTATATCGGCAACTGGTTCAAGACTCGCGGCGATCGTGCCGACTGGGTGCTCGCCAGCAAGATCGCCGGCCCCGGCAACGGAATCGACTACATTCGCGGCGGCCAGCTCAAGCACAACCGCAAGCACATCGTTGAAGCGCTGGATGCCAGCCTCAAGCGCTTGCAGACCGACTGGATCGACCTTTATCAATTGCACTGGCCCGAGCGCAGCACCAACTTCTTCGGTCAACTGGGCTACAAGCACAAGGCCAATGAAGACTTCACCCCACTGGAGGAAATCCTTGAAGCGCTGGACGAGCAGGTCAAGGCTGGCAAGATCCGCCATATTGGCCTGTCCAACGAAACCCCGTGGGGCGCAATGAAATTCCTTGCGCTGGCCGAAAGCCGCGGCTGGCCGCGAGCGGTGTCGATCCAGAACCCGTACAACCTGCTCAACCGCAGCTTTGAAGTGGGCCTGGCGGAAATCGCCATCCGCGAACAGTGCGGGCTGTTGGCTTATTCGCCGCTGGCATTCGGCTTCCTCTCTGGCAAGTATGAAGGCGGGGCACGCCCGGCCAAAGGTCGCTTGAGCCTTTACAGCCGCTTCAGCCGCTACTTCAATCCACAGTCGGAAGCCGCTTGCAGCCGTTATGTCGCCCTGGCTCGCGAACACGGCCTGGATCCGGCGCAAATGGCCCTGGCGTATGTGACCCAGCAGCCGTTCGTGACCAGCAACATCATTGGCGCCACCACCCTTGAGCAACTGGACAGCAACATCGCCAGTGTCGATTTGAAGCTGTCGGATGAAGTCCTGGCAGGGATTGAGGCGATTCACAAGGATCACCCTAACCCGGCGCCATAATTTTCAGCACTGATCGTTCCCACGCTCCGCGTGGGAACGATCGTTATAAAGACCGCGCAATAATCTCTTTCATGATCTCGTTGGTCCCCGCATAGATCCGCTGCACGCGCGCATCCGCCCAGGCGCGAGCGATAGGGTATTCCCACATGAAGCCGTAACCGCCATGCAACTGCACGCATTCGTCGAGCACTTTGCATTGCAGGTCAGTGCCCCAGTACTTGGCCATCGCCGCCGTCGGCACGTCCAGCTTGCCTTGCAGGTGCAGCTCCAGGCAGCGGTCGACGAAGACCCGGCCGATCTGTATTTCAGTGGCCATCTCAGCCAGCTTGAAGCGGGTGTTCTGAAAATCGGCGATCGCCTTGCCGAATGCCTTGCGCTCGCGAGTGTATTCCAGGGTCCACTGCAACGCCGCCTCGGCCGACGCCAGACCGCCTATGGCAACCGTCAGGCGCTCCTGGGGCAACTCCTGCATCAGATAGGCGAAGCCCATCCCGGCCTGCCCCAACAGGTTCTCCTTGGGTACGCGCACGTCCTGGAAGAACAGCTCCGAGGTATCCTGGGCCTTCATGCCGACCTTTTCCAGACGCTTGCCCTTGACGAAGCCCGGGGTCTGCGCCTCCACCAGGAATAGACTGGTACCTTTGGCTCCGGCCTTGGGGTCGGTCTTGGCCACGACAATCACCAGATCGGCAAGAAACCCATTGGTGATGAACGTTTTCGAGCCATTGATCACGTACTCGTCACCGTCCAGCACCGCGGTAGTCTTCACCCCTTGCAGGTCGGAACCGGCGCCTGGCTCGGTCATGGCAATGGCCGTGACCATTTCGCCGGAAACCAGTTTTGGCAGGTATTTGTGCTTCAAGGCTTCACTGCCGTAATGCAGGATGTACGGAGCAACGATGTCCGAATGCAGCGAAAAGCCGATGCCGGTCAACCCCAGACGACCAACCTCTTCGATCACCACTGCGCTATAGAGGAAGTCAGCTCCCAGCCCACCGTATTCTTCCGGCAGATGCGAGCAGAGCATCCCCGCCTCCCCCGCCTTGTTCCACAGTTTGCGATCGATGTACCCCTGCTTTTCCCACTGCGCATGGAACGGAACAGCCTCTTTTTCGAGAAAGGTACGTACGCTGTCGCGAAAGAGTTCGTGCTCGGAACTGAACAAGGTTCTGGGGATCATGCACACACCTGTAATTATTGTTAGCCGGGATTGACTCACAGAGCCTATGCCGCCTATCCATCACAGGACACTGGACACATCCGACAAAAAATAAGACGATCCAGCCGTTTGGTGACCACTTTCCCCTATAAGAATAATTGAATTATGTCTATCCAACTCTCCACGCCCCTGCGGCGTGTCAGCATCCTGGCTATTGATCGGGTTTTTGCATCAACCCTCATGCAAGCCAAGGATTTCTTCCATCTGGCCAGCCTGCGTTATGGCAAACAACTCGGCCACGGCCTGACCCCGGCATTCGAAACCCGTCTGGTCAGCCCCGATGGACAATCGGTGTGTAGCTTCAGCGATGTGATTTTGCCGGTGGACGGCGGCCTGGAAAATACCGACGTGATCATCCTCCCGGCCTTCTGGGACGACTTCGAAACGCTCTGCCAGCGTTATCCACAAGTGATGCCATGGCTGCGCGAACAACACGCACGCGGTGCCGTGCTCTGCGGCGAAGCCACTGGAGTGTTCTGGCTTGCCGAAGCCGGCTTGCTCGACGGCAAGGAAGCGACCACCTACTGGCGCTTCTTCAATGCCTTCAGCGAACGCTTCCCAAAGGTCCAGCTCAATCAGGACAAGCACCTGACCGACGCCGACAACCTGTACTGCGCTGGCGGCACCACGTCGGCCTGCGACCTTTATATCTACCTGATCGAGCGCTTCTGCGGCGCCAACGTCGCCCAGGCCGTGGCCCGGGACATTCTCTACGAAGTGCAACGCAGCTACGCCCCCGGCCGAATCGGTTTCGGCGGGCAGAAACTGCACCAGGACGTGATCATCCTGCAGATCCAGCACTGGCTCGAAGAACACTTCGCCGACAAGTTCCGCTTCGAGGACGTCGCCCGCGAACACGGGATGAGCATCCGCAACTTCATGCGCCGTTTCCAGACCGCCACCGGCGACAAGCCGCTGCACTACCTGCAACGCCTGCGCATCGAAACCGCCAAGGGCCTGCTCTCGGCCAGCCGCAAAAGCATCAAGACCATCAGCTATGAAGTCGGCTATGACGATGCCAGCTTCTTCGCTCGATTGTTCCGCCAGCACACCGAGCTGTCGCCGAATCAGTATCGGCAGCAGTTTCAGCAGGCGGCATAGCACCCGCCAACAAGCTGATCGTTCCCACGCTCTGTGTGGGAACGATCAGTTGGAGCGACGCACAGCACAAAAAAGGGCCTGCAATGCAGGCCCTTTTTTATTTTCGGAAACGTCCTACGGCTTGTGCGCCCGCGACAGAAATTCGTGGGACTGCATTTCCAGCAAACGGCTGAGGGTGCGCTGGAACTCGAAGTTCAAGCGACCACCGGTGTAGAGGTCTTTGAGCTCGACTTCAGCGGAGATGATCAGCTTGACGTTACGGTCGTAGAACTCGTCGACCATGTTGATGAAGCGTCGGGCGATGTCGTCGGTGGTGACGGTCATCTGCTCGACGCCACTGAGCAGCACGGCGTGGAAGATCTTGCCCAGCTCGATGTAGTCGTTCTGGCTGCGAGGGCCGTCGCAGAGTTCGCGGAAGTCGAACCAGGCCACGTCATCGCAGGTACGCAAGGCACGGATTTCGCGGTTTTCAATCATCAGCACATCGTTTTCGACGGCCTGAGTGCACTCCGGAGTCAGGGCACGGAAGCTCTTGCGCAGGCTTTCGTTGGCCGCTTTGTCCAGCGGGTAGTGGAACAGCTCGGCCTGTTCGAGATGACGCAGGCGATAATCGACGCCGCTGTCGACGTTGACGATATCGGTGTTCTGCTTGATCAGGGCGATAGCCGGCAAGAAGCGCGCACGTTGCAGACCATCTTTGTACAGACCGTCCGGGACGATGTTCGAGGTGGCAACAAGCGTTACACCATTCTTGAACAGCTCTTCCATCAACGTGCCAAGAATCATGGCGTCGGTGATGTCGGAAACGAAGAACTCATCGAAACAGATCACCCGTGCTTCGTCGGAGAAGCGCTTGGCGATGATGGTCAGCGGGTTTTTCTCGCCGCTGAGGGTCTTCATCTCTTCGTGCACGCGCTTCATGAAGCGGTGGAAGTGAGTGCGGACCTTTTCCTTGAACGGCAGGGCTTCGAAGAAGGTATCGACCAGATAGGTCTTGCCGCGGCCGACGCCACCCCAGAAATACAGCCCCTTGACCGGCGCCTGATCTTTTTTGCCAAACAGTTTACCGAACAGGCCCGGCTTGCTATGCGAAGCCGCGACCAGATCGTCGTACAGGCGTTGCAAATGACGTACCGCAGTTTCCTGGGCGGCATCATGGAAAAATTCCGGGCGTTTCAGATCAGCTTGATATCGTTCTAGGGGGTTCATAATTCGTTAGCAAGGCAACAAAAACGGGCCGTCACTGTAGCGACGGCCCTTGAGAATGGCAATCAACCCTTAGTCGGGCAGACCTCCGATTAGTCCTGCGCAGGTGTCAGAGCAACCCGCAAGGCGTCGATGGCAGCATCGCGAGCAGCGCTGTCAGCGAAGGTCGGGCTGTCTGCCACGCACTCGCCTTCCAGCCAGACACTGAAGCTCAGGTTGTCGCTACGCAGGTCCAGTGCCTGACCGGCTTGCAGTTGCTTGGTCACTGCGCCTGCTGCCTTACCGTCGGCAAAGTTGCGCGACAGCAGCAGTTGCTCACCATCAGCCGCCAGCAGACGGAAGCGGAAACTGCCGTCGTCTTCACGAAAACTGACGAAGCGCGCGGCTTTCGCAGCTTTCTTCTTGGTGGTCGTGGTGACTTGCACCTGATTGACGAAAGAACGCAGGCCAACCGCTTCACGCAGTTCATTGAGGAATGGCATTGCAATGGCGCGCGCCTTCCTGGCACCGGCCTGGAGGATGTCTTCCAGATCCGCCGGACGCTCGATCAACTGGTAATAGCGCTCGCGGGATTCGCCCAGCTCGTTGTCGAGCAGTTGGAACAGACGATTTTTTGCTTCACCCCAACCCAGCCCCTGCAGCAGTTCGCTGCGAAATTCGTCGGACTGCGCCGGCGTGGCGAAGGCCTGGAACAAGGTGAACAGGTGCGAGTTGTCCGGGTCTTTGGCTTCGCCGGGGGCGCGGGAATCGGTGACGATCCGCGAAATGGCGTCCTTCATTTCCTTGACGCTGCTGAACAACGGTATGGTGTTGTCGTAGCTTTTGGACATCTTCCGTCCGTCGAGACCTGGCAGCGTGGCCACGCTCTCTTCGATCAGTGCCTCGGGCATGGTGAAAAATTCTTTGCCCTGGCCGAACAGGTGGTTGAAGCGCTGGCCGATGTCGCGAGCCATTTCTACGTGCTGGATCTGATCGCGACCGACCGGCACCTTGTGCGCGTTGAACATCAGAATGTCCGCCGCCATCAGCACCGGGTAGCTGTACAAGCCCATGGTGATACCGGCATCCGGGTCTTCACCGGTTTCGACGTTTTTGTCCACCGAGGCCTTGTAGGCGTGGGCGCGGTTGAGCAGGCCCTTGGCCGCGACGCAGGTCAGCAGCCAGGTCAGCTCAGGGATTTCCGGGATATCGGACTGGCGATAGAACGTTACCCGATCCACATCCAGACCACCGGCCAGCCAGGTCGCGGCGATTTCCAGACGCGAGCGCTGGATGCGCAGCGGGTCATCGCATTTGATCAGGGCGTGGTAGTCGGCCAGGAAGTAGAACGAATCGGCATTGCTGTCGCGGCTGGCAACGATCGCCGGACGGATGGCCCCGGCATAGTTGCCCAGGTGCGGCGTGCCGGTGGTGGTGATGCCGGTGAGGATACGCGTACGAGTAGTCATGGGTAATCGCTTGTCAGACTGCAATCAATTCGAAAGGCGCGGCAGTATCAGATCTTTGAGGTCCGTCAGCTTGCCGTGAAAAAAGTGTCCGCATTCTGCCACTTTCAGCAGCTCATGGGGACGATCAAGGGCATCGGACCAGTCGTAGACCAGTTGCGGATCGATCACTTCGTCGGTTTCTGGCTGAATCAGGGTCAGCGGACAGTTTTGCGGCAACTGATCCTGATCGCCCAGACGCATGACCGCAGGTGCGACCATGAACAAGTGAGCCAGTGTTTCACCCTTGGCTTCCAGGCGACCACCAAGGCTGGCCGCGACGAAACCGCCGAAGGAAAAACCGAACAGGGTGATGGGCAGCTCAGGATGCCGGGCCCGAAACCATTGTGCCGCCGCCAGTGCATCATCGACTTCACCGCAGCCCATGTCATGGCTGCCAGCGCTGGCGCCAACGCCACGATAGTTGAAGCGCAGGGTGATCAAGCCAGCGTCACGCGCGGTGCGCTGCAGGGTCGAAACAACTTTATTGAGCATGGTGCCACCCTGCACCGGATTCGGGTGACAGATCAGTGCCAGGCCACGGGCGTCGGGCTGATCCAGGTGCAAGGCTTCCAATTGACCAACCGGGCCATCGATAAATACAGGGGTTTCGCGCATAAGCAAGGAAGGAACTCCGTGACCTCGAATTGGGTCGACTCGTCTAGCTAAAAGTCTGTGCCTGGCATGATTGCGATCTCGTCGCGGTATACAGCGCAGGTCCGAGCCGTTAACGTAAAGCAAAGCCGTTTATAGAGGAAGGACTCGTGGAACACTCGCTCTTAGTTTGGTTGTTGCCGACTCTTGCCCTGGTTGCCGGTGTCGTCATTGGATTCCTGGTCGCTCGCCTGCTGCCCAATGCCGCGCCTAACCGCACGCAGCGTCAGCTGGATGATATTCAGGAACGTTTTGACAGTTATCAAAATGAAGTGGTCACCCACTTCAACAGCACCGCAGCTTTGGTACAGAAGCTCACTCAGAGCTATCAGGACGTACAAGAGCATCTCGCCGAGGGCGCCAACCGTCTGGCCCTGGACGAACTGACTCGCCAACGCTTGCTGGCCGCTCTGCACGCCGATTCGGTACAAGCGCCACGGGAACGTCTGACACCACCGCGCAGCCAGGAAGCGCCGAAAGATTACGCGCCAAAATCGCCGAACGCTCCCGGCATGCTCGATGAGCATTACGGCCTGAAGAAATAATCAGGGTTCAAGCGTAAAAAAAAGCCCGCCCGATCTATTGAAGATCGGGCGGGCTTTTTTGTACCTGAGCGTCAGGGCTTATTGCTGATATTGCTGGCCTTGCTGCTGACCTTGCTGCTGATACTGCTGACCAGGAATCGGTTTGAGGTTGACCTCTACCCGACGGTTCTGGGCACGGCCGTTGACGTCGGCGTTGCTGGCGATCGGGCCATCCGGACCGGCACCGCGAGCCGACAGGTTGGCACCGCTGACACCCTGGGACGTCAGGTAGGTCGCTACGCTTTGAGCGCGACGCTGCGACAAGTCCATGTTGTGCTGACGGCCGCCGGTGCTGTCGGTATAACCCACGATTTCGATCTGATTCTGGTTGAACTCCTTGAGGGAGCCGGCCAGGTTGTTCAGCGGCTGATAAAAGCTCGGGGCGATGTTCGCCGAATCGGTGCCGAAGGTGATGTTGCCCGGCATGATCAGCTTGATCTGATCACCCTGACGCTGCACTTCAACCCCGGTGTTGGCCATGCTGGCACGCAGTTTCTTTTCCTGCTGATCTGCGTAGTAACCATAGCCGGCGGCGGATGCACCCACCACCGCGGCGCCAATCAGCGCACCCTTGCCACGGTTGTTGTGGTCAATGGCAGCACCGGCCAGCGCACCGGCCAAGGCTCCCAAACCACCGTATTTGGCAGTTTTGCTCATGCCCGTGGAGCCTGTGGAGCTGTCGGCCTGACCCTGGTTGTCATACGGGTTCTGGTTCGCACAGCCAGACAACAAGGCCACGGCAGTAGCGACAATAATCAAACGACGCGAGGTGAACATGGAAAGCTCCTACTTTTTTGCATTCTGTGGTGCAACGGACGTTGGCAATAGACCCGTGCTGGCGTTGGAACACGACCGACGGTAAAAATTCCGTAAGCCTGTCCACGCCAGAAAATCAGGCTCGCACAAAAGGGTTTTCCCGCATTTCATCACCCAGACGGGTATCGGGACCATGCCCGGCAATCACCGTCGCCTCCTCGTCCAGGGTATACAGACGCTGCTTGATCGAGCGCACGATGGTCGCCTGATCGCCGCCCCACAAGTCCGTACGCCCCACTCCGCGACGAAACAGCGTGTCACCGGCAATCAGCAGCTTAGCCTCAGAAAACCAAAAGCTCATGGAACCTGGCGTATGACCGGGCGTGTGCAGCGCAACGCCGCAGCCACAGGCCAGCTCTTCGTCATCCGCCAACCAGCGATCCGGCGACGGGACTGGAGTGTAAGGCACGCCGAACATGCTGCACTGCATCTCCAGGTTGTCCCAGAGGAACTGATCTTCTTTATGCAGATGCAAGGTGGCGCCGGTTTTTTCCTTCAATTGACCGGAGGCGAGGAAATGATCGAGATGGGCGTGGGTATGGATAATGCTCACCACCTTCAGGCCCAACGCATCGAGCCGTGCCAGGATCAACTCATGATTGCCACCCGGATCGACGACGATAGCCTTTTTCGTGATCGGGTCGCCGATGATCGTGCAGTTGCACTGCAACGGGCCGACGGGGAAGGTTTCGCGGATGAGAGCGGGTTTGGCAGCGTCCATGGGCGTTCCTGGAAAGATTGATGGCCTATTCTGGCACAGCACGCAGGGCTCGCCGCCATGGGTAAAACACGAGGCGACTGCCGGAACTCATCCTGAATCCACAGCCGCTCTCCTTCAGAACGCCAGTTGCGGCGTCTCCTGGCCTTCCAGTGTCAGCAGAAACTGCTTGGCGCCCAGACCGCCGGCAAACCCGGTGAGGCTGCCCGAGGCGCCGATCACTCGATGGCAAGGGGCGACAATCGAGATGGGATTTTTACCGTTGGCCGCACCGACGGCTCGGACCGCCTTTGGGTTGCCGATTTGCACGGCGATTTGACTGTAACTGCGGGTTTCACCGAACGGGATGGTCAGCAACGCTTGCCAGACCTTTTGCTGGAAGTCAGTGCCGGCAAAGTCTAGCTCCAGCTCAAAGCGGTTGCGGTTGCCCGCGAAGTACTCGTTGAGTTGGCGCTCGGCCTCCAGCAAAACCGGGCTGTGGATATCTTCTTGCAGGGTGGTGAAGCGAACCCGGTCGGGTTTGTCGTTCTCCCAGAGGATGGCGCAGAGTTTGTTGCCCTTGGCCACCAGGGTGAGTGTGCCGACGGGGGAGTTCATCAGTTTGAATACGTACGACATGGGTGACTCCTTGATCCGACAGGCACTTCAGACGTCGCTGGACGGTGAAGGCGATCGTTCATCTTTGTCAGAGGACGTATTCACAATAATTTGTGGTTCAACCGCAAGAACTACGTTTCTTGCGGTTGAATTTGATGATTGTTCCCATGCTGCCGCGTGGGTATGCAGCTGTGACGCTTTGCGTCACGGGACGCGGAGCGTCCCCAAAGGCATTCCCACGCAGAGCGTGGGAACGATCAATGCGTGTACTTGGCGGGCAGCCGATCAGTGCGCTTCCTCCAGCTCATCATGCAGCAAGCCGAATATCTCGCGTTTCATTTCGATGAACGAGCGCTCCATGACCATGTCCAGGGTGCGCGGGCGGTCGATGGGTACGTCGAGGATTTTTTTGATTCGCCCGGGCTTTGCGCCCATGACGTACACCCGGTCGCCCAGGAGGATGGCTTCGTCGATGTCGTGGGTGACGAACAGCACGGTCTTTTTGCTGTTGCCCCACACCCGCAGCAACAGTTGCTGCATTTGCAAGCGGGTCTGGCTGTCGAGGGCACCGAAGGGTTCGTCCATCAACAGGATTTGCGGGTCGTTGGCCAGGGCGCGGGCGATGGCTACGCGCTGCATCATGCCGCCGGAGAGTTGCTTGGCATAGTTGTCGGCGAAGCTCGTCAGGCCGACTTCGTTCACGTAGTAGTCGACGATTTCCTTGCGCTGGGCAGCGGGCATGCCGCGACGTTTGAGGCCGAATTCGACGTTTTGCCGCACCGTCAGCCACGGGAACAAGGTGTAGCTCTGGAATACCATGCCGCGATCGGCGCCGGGGCCTTCGACTTGCTGACCACCCACGTAGATCTCCCCCTCCGTGGGTTCGGCCAGGCCGGCCGTCAGGTACAGCAGGCTGGATTTGCCGCAGCCCGACGGCCCCACCAGCACCGCGAATTGCTGGTCCGGCACTTCAAACGAGACCTTTTCCAGCGCGGTGAAGATGCCGCCGTCGGGCTTCTGGTAGCGCAGGCTGACCTTGTCCACTTGCAACCGTGGCGCGGCCTGTACCGGGGTGGCAGCGGGGGTGACGAAGCGATGATTGGCAGCGGTTACTGAGCCCATGCGGCGATCCTCAAGCGAAGGAAGCGGAACAGTTGATCGGTGATCAGGCCCAACAGACCGATGATCGCGATCGCCAGGAAGATCACATCCACCTGAAAGCCGCGCATGGCTTTCAGACTCAGGTAACCCAGGCCACTGGAGGCCGCCACCAGTTCGGCGACGACCAGATAGGTCCAGGCCCAGCCCATGGTGACCCGCAGGGTATCGAGCACACCCGGCAGCGAGGCCGGAGCGATGACATGCAACACTGCATCGCGACGGCTCGAGCCGAGGGTGTAGGAGGCATTGATCAGGTCCTTCGATATGCCTTTTGACACATCAGCAATCATCACCAGCTGCTGGAAGAACACCCCGAATATGATCACCGAGACCCGCTGCTCCAGGCCGATGCCGATCCACAGGATGAACAGCGGCACAAAGGAGGTCACCGGCAGGTAGCGAATGAAGTTGACCATGGGTTCGAGGAACGCTTGGACGATACGGAAGCTGCCCATCAGCAAACCCAAGGGCACTGCCACCAGCGACGAGACGATGAAGCCAACCATCACCACTTCCAGGCTGGCCCACACATGCACCCCCAGTGTGCCGTCGCGCCCCAGACGCAGCGCGGCGTCCAGCACCGCCCCCGGGGTCGGCAGAAACATGCCCGGCACCACGCCGCCGTAAGACAGTCCCGCCCATAACCCGATCAACAACACCCAGGCCATGGCGCTGGCACTCAATATCATTTGCGCCGGCAGACCGGTCTTGGGCGTGACGCAGCGGCTCAACCATGAATTTCGCTTGAACATGCTGACCTCCTAGAGCGGGGTGACGAAGCGGTTGTCCACGAGGTCGTCATTACTGACGTTGTAGGGTTTGCCCTGAAGTTCGCTGGCAGTTTCGTTGGCCAGTTTGATCAGCGCCGCGCTGTCGCCCGGTTTGCCCAGCGAGCCGAGAAGCTTCTCGCTCATAGTCTGATCGTAGAAGCGCACACCCTTGGCGGCGGCAGCCAGTTCTTTGGGATCAGACAGGTAACCGCCGACACCCTTGGCCATGATTTTGTAGGCCTCTTCGGGATGTTCCTGGGTGTACTGCACAGCTTTGTATAAACCGGCGACCAACGCTTTGACGTCTTGCGGTTGCTTTTCAATGACCGCGCAGTTGAGCGCTACCACATCGACAATGACGCCGGGAGTGGAACTGCTGTCGATCAGCACCTTGCCTTGTTGCTTGTCACGGACCATCGACAGATGGGGTTCCCAGGTCACGGCAGCCGGTACTCGGCCAGCGATGAACGCGGTGGCAGCGTCATCTGCAGTCATGTTCTGAACGATCAGGTCGCTCATTTTCATGCCGTTCTTTTTCAGCAGGTACGACAGCCAGAACTGCGACACCGAGCCTTCGTTCACGGCGATGGCCTTGCCTTTGAGCTCCTGCAAATTCTTGACGTCCTTGCCGACCAGCACACCGTCGCCACCATGGCTTTCATCCAGCGCCGCCACCGCTTTGAAGCAGAACTGCGGACGGTACTTGAGTACTTCGTCGATGGTCGAGGCCGAGCCGGACAGCTGACCCGAAGCTTGAGCGGCCATGTACATCGAAGCCTCTTCAACGACTGGCAGTTCGACCGTCAGGCCATTCTCCTTGAAGTAGCCCAGATCCTGAGCGAGGTAGAGGGTGCCATAGCCGACCCAGGTGGTATGGCCGATGGACAGGGTGCCGGCCTGGGCGCTGGTGGCGACGCAGGTGGCGATGGCGGTGATCGCCAGGGGATGGGCGAAACGGATTAGCAAGGACTTGATCATGAAGCACTCCCACAGCTATTGATTTAGTTTTGTCTTGCGGGGCAGTACGGCCAGCGGCCTTGAACAGGTGCAACGTGCGGTCTCTGTCTGGACCTTGAAGTGGTCAGCGTTCGGCTGACTGGCGTGGTCGATGTTGGCCCAAGCCCGGGGATAGGAAAACGAGGAAATATGTCGCCGGGAACGATGAAAAACCTCGGTAGCGCGCACGGCAAAAGGGCGCCGTGGGCGGGGGCGCCCGGGGTGGGTGCGGTTTGGGGAAAAGAAGATCGTTCCCACGCTCTGCGTGGGAATGCCGCCATGGACGCTCTGCGTCTGCTTTGAGATGTGACGCAGAGCGTCACGGGATGCATTCCCACGCGGAGCGTGGGAACGATCAATCATAAGGTCCGCAGGACCTTCGGCAATATCAGAGACGGCCAAACTCCTGCGCCGTGCGATCCACTGCTTTCAGTGTCTTGCCGACCAGTTCATCGATCTCTTCGCGGCTGGCGATCAGCGCCGGTGCCATGATCATCCGGCCCAGGGTCGAACGGATGATCACACCTTCTTCAAAACCCAGAGTCCGGCAGCGCCAGGCGATGTCGCTCTCGTTGGCAAAGCGCTTGCGAGTGGTTTTGTCTTCGGCGAACTGCAAGGCGGCGACCATGCCGACACCTTGAATGTCACCCACCAACGGGTGCTTGCCGAACACCTCGCGCAAGCACTGCTGCAGGTACGGGCCGATGTCATCTTTCACCCGTGTGACCACCCCCTCGTCGCGCAACGCCTTGAGGTTGGCGATGGCCACCGCCGCTGCCACCGGGTGACCGGAATAAGTCAGGCCGTGGGCGAACACCCCGCCCTGCTCCACCAGCACTTCGGCCATGCGCCTGGACAACACCAGCCCGCCCATGGGGATGTAACCCGAGGTCAGGCCCTTGGCGATGGCCAGCGTGTCCGGCTCAAAACCGAAGTGCTTGTGGGCGAACCATTCGCCGGTGCGACCGAAGCCGCCAATCACTTCATCGGCGCACAGCAGCACGTCGTATTTGCGGCAGATCCGCTGAATTTCCGGCCAGTAGCTTTCCGGCGGGAAGATCATGCCTCCCGCACCCTGGAAGGGTTCTGCGACAAACGCTGCGACCTTGTCCGCACCGAGTTCGAGAATCTTATCCTCCAGTTGCCGCGCCGCCCGCAAACCGAATTCAGCCGGCGTCAGGTTGCCTTCATGGGCGAACCAATAGGGTTCGTCGATGTGCGCGATATCCGGAATCATCCCGCCCATTTCATGCATGAACTTCATGCCGCCCAGTGCCGTGGCCGCTAGCGTCGAGCCGTGGTAACCGTTCCAGCGGCCGATCATGATTTTCTTCTCGGGTTTGCCGAGGATGGTCCAGTAGCGGCGCACCGTGCGGATCAGTACTTCGTTGGCTTCGGAGCCTGAGTTGGTGTAGATCGCGTGGCTGTAGTGACCCGGCAGCAGACTGAACAGCAGTTCCGACAGTTCGATCACCTGCGGGTGGGTGGTGTGGAAAAACATGTTGTAGTACGGCAACTGCTCCAGTTGCTGGCTCGCCGCAGCGGCCAGATCCTTGCGCCCGTAACCGAGGTTGGTGCACCAAAGACCCGACATGCCGTCCAGGTAGCGCTGGCCATCGTTGTCCCACAAATGCAGGCGCTCGCCACGAACCATCACCCTCGGCCCTTCGTCGTTGAGCGCTTTCTGATCAACAAATGCATGGATGTGGTGCGCGGCATCGGCGGCCTGGTAGTCGCGGGTTTCACGTAGGGTGGTCATCGCCAGTTCTCCGTTTTTATTGTCAGCGCAGTTGAAACCAGGTGGTCTTCAACTGGGTGTATTTATCGAATGAGTGCAGCGACAGGTCGCGGCCGAAGCCGGACTGCTTGCCGCCACCGAACGGCACCGTCACGTCCAGCGCATCGACGCTATTGACCGAAACCGTGCCGGCACGCAATTGCCGCGCCACGCGGTGGGCGCGATTGAGATCATCGGTCCACAGCGACGCGGCCAGACCGTAGACGCTGTCGTTAGCCAGTTGCAGGGCACGTGCTTCATCATCGAAGGCCGTGACTGCCAGCACCGGACCGAATACTTCATCGCGAAACAGCGGCATGTCCGGGCTCACGCCGGTAAAGATCGTCGGCTGGATAAAGTTATGGGACCCATTGAAGGTCAGTTGCTGACCACCGCAAACGCGTTGCGCGCCTTGCCGTTCGGCGGCCTGGATAAACGTCATGATCCTCCCGGTCTGACGGCTGTCGACAATGGCCCCGGCGGTGCTTGAAGGATCCAGTGGATCGCCCGGCTGCCAGCGTTCAACCTGAGCCTTGAGGCGCTGGACAAACTCATCATGAATCGAGCGCTCCACCAGCAACCGCGAGTTGGCCGAACAGACTTCGCCCTGATTGAAGAAGATCCCGAACGCGGCTTTCTGCGCCGCCAGCTCCAGGTCCTGGCAATCGGCGAACACCAGGTTGGCACTCTTGCCGCCGCATTCGAGCCAGACTTGCTTGAGGTTCGATTGCGCCGAGTACTGCATGAAATACTTGCCGACTTCGGTGGAGCCGGTGAACACCAGGCAATCGATGTCCGGATGCAGACCCAGCGCCTTGCCCGCCTGTTCGCCAAGACCCGGCAGCACGTTCAGCACACCTTCCGGCAAACCGGCTTCCAGCGCCAGTTCACCCAGACGCAATGCAGAGAATGGTGATTGCTCGGCGGGTTTGAGAATCACCGAGTTGCCCGCGGCCAGGGCCGGCGCGAGTTTCCAGGCAGCCATGTCCAGCGGGAAATTCCACGGCACCACCGCCGCGACCACACCCAGGGCTTCACGGGTGATGGTCGCCAACACGTTCTGCGCACTTGGCGCGACCTGGTCATAGAGCTTGTCGAGGCTTTCGGCGTACCAGCGAAACACGCCGGCGGCACCCGGCACGTCGATGTTGTAGGCGTCCATCACCGGTTTGCCCATGTTTAGCGAGTCGAGCAGCGCCAGTTCTTCGCGGTGGGTCATGATCAAGTCCGCCAGGCGCAGCAGCACCTGCTTGCGCTCACTGGGAGAGCGCGCCGACCAACTGCCGGACTCGAACGCCTGACGCGCGCTGAGCACCGCCGCATCAACGTCTTCGCTGCCACAAGCGGCGACCCGGGCCAGGCACTCGCCGGTGGCCGGGTTGATCGCGGCAAAGGTTTGCCCGGACTGCGCAGACACGCTTTTGCCGCCAATCAGTGCCTGATCACGAAAGCGCAGCGTGGCTGCCTGGCGTTGCCAATATTCAAGCTCGAACACGTTCAGACTCCCCTGATGCTGACTATTGGAGTGGATAGTGGCGCAGGCCTTGGTCGAGGAAAAATAGTAAATATGTGTTCGCAGGCCATGAAAAAACTGGGCAGCTAAATACCCCAAGCGCACGCCTTGTGGTTATTGTTCTGGTACAAGAAAAGCGCTCGCCAAGCGGACGTGGCGGTGCGCAATTTGCTTAGGCTCTAAGCAACAGAAGTCGAGCCAGAAGATGTCTGGCTTCGAATTCACCCACCCCGCAACGGGGGCATAGAACGAGGTTCGCTGTGGCTGCCTACAATCTGCGTCAACTGAAGTACTTCATCACCACCGTCGAATGCGGCAGCGTCGCCGAGGCTTCGCGCAAGCTGTACATCGCACAGCCATCGATCTCCACGGCGATCAAGGGACTGGAAGACAGCTTTGGCGTGCAACTGCTGATCCGCCATCATGCCCAGGGGGTTTCACTGACGCCCAGCGGCGCACGCTTTTATCGCAAGGCTCAGGAGCTGTTGCGCATGGCCAAGGAGTTCGAACAGAACGCCCTGGCCGACAACGATGTAGTGGCCGGGCAGATCGATATCGGTTGCTTCGAAACCGTGGCGCCGCTGTATTTGCCGCAGTTGATCGCAGGCTTTTCCGCGCTCTATCCGGGAGTGGAGATCCGTATCCGCGACGGCGAACAACAGGAGCTGGTGCAAGGTCTGACGTCCGGCACCTTTGACCTGGCGATCCTCTATGAACACGACCTGGACGGCACCATCCAGACCGAACCGCTGATGCCTGCGCAGCGACCTTATGCATTGCTGCCGGCCGACCATCGCTTTGCCCGGCAAGCGCAGGTTTCCCTGCGTGACTTGTGCCTGGAACCGATGATTCTGCTGGACGTGCAGCCGAGCAGGACCTACTTCGTCAGTCTGTTTGAAGAGTTTGATTTGACACCCAGAATTGCCTTCAGCTCACCGTCGATCGAGATGGTTCGGGGGATGGTGGGCCAGGGTTTCGGCTTTTCGATTCTGGTGACCCGGCCGCATTCGGAGTGCACCTATGACGGGCAGAAAGTGGTGTGCGTGGATATCGTCGAAGACGTCACCGGTTCAGGTCTGGTAGCAGCCTGGCTCAAGCGCGGGCAACTGACCAAACCGGCGCAGCTGTTTGCTGATTATTGTCGGGAGCAGCTCACAGCGAAGGCCGAAAGATCTTTGTGATCTCTAGGCCCTCATCGCGAGCAATCGAGCGTCGACCGGCTGCTCCTACAGGGTTGATGATCGTTCCCACGCTCTGCTGCCGCTCCTGGATGTGACGCAGAGCGTCACGGGCTGCATTCCCACGCGGAGCGTGGGAACGATCAGTACGCGGAGCGTGGGAACGAGACTCAGGTGGGTTGACGCAACCACTGCACCAACCGCTCCAGCATCTGCTCACAGCCCTGCATCTGCTCGACGCTCACGAATTCATCCGGCTTGTGACCTTGGTCCATGCTGCCCGGCCCGCACACCACGGTGGGAATCCCGGCCTGACTGAACAGCCCACCTTCAGTGCCAAAGGCCACGGTGCCGAATTCGCTGGAGCCACTGAGCCGGGCGATGAGTTCTGCCGCGAAACCTTTGGGGTCGGTCGCCAGTCCCGGATAACCGCTCAAAGGCTGAAAGCGAATTGCCGTTTCAGGCCGTACGACCCGCATCTTCGGCAGCAATTCCTGCTCGGCATAGGCTTGCAACGCGTCCGCGACCTGCTGCGGATTGAAGCTGGGCAAGGCCCGCACTTCAAAGTCGAACTCACACTGCGCCGGCACGATGTTCAGCGCCGTCCCGCCGCGAATCACCCCGGTCTGCACGGTTGAATAGGGCGGATCGAATCGCAGATCAAGGCCTTCACTCTCCGCCAGCGCGTCGCCGATCTGCCCCAGCTTGCCGATAAGCCGTGCCGCATATTCGATGGCATTGACCCCTTGCGGTGCATAGGCCGAATGGCAGGCCGCGCCTTGCACGCAGCAGCGCATTGCCAGTTTGCCTTTGTGCCCGAGTACCGGGCGCAGCTCGGTGGGTTCGCCAATGATGCAGGCCAGCGGCTTGGGGTCGCGTTGCGCAAGCTCGGCCAGCAATGAGCGCACGCCGAGACAGCCGACTTCTTCATCGTAGGAAAACGCCAGATGCACCGGTACCTGCAACGCTGCAGCGACAAAATCCGGAACCGCCGCCAGCACGCAAGCCAGATAGCCTTTCATGTCTGCCGTGCCGCGACCGTACAGGCGCCCTTCCCGCTCGCTCAAGGTAAAGGGTTCGACGGTCCACGGCTGACCGTCCACGGGCACCACATCGGTATGCCCGGACAGCACGATGCCACGTCGATCCGTGGGGCCGATGCTGGCGTAGAGGTTGGCCTTGGTTCGTTCGGCATTGAAGAACATTTCGCTGACCACGCCAAAATCCGCGAGGTAGTCGCGGATAAATTCGATCAGGGCCAGGTTGGACTCACGGCTGACGGTATTGAAGCCGATCAGCCGCTCCAGCAACGCACGACTTCTAAAGGCACTCATTCATCACCCGGCACACCGTAGCTGGGCGCGACCGTCGGGTTCAGCGCGCGGATGACGTAGTCGTCCATTTGCGGGCGATAAGCCTGCCAGAGTTGATCAAGCTGACCGATCGGGTTTTGTTCAGCCCAGTCCACCCGCAGATCGACAATAGGCCAAAGCAGATCACTGACCACCGACAACGCCGCCGAATGCACCGGTCCAGCCTCACCGCCAGCCGCCATGGCCGCATGCATGGCCGCGAGCAAACGATCGGCCAATAACTCGCCGGCGGTGACTTCGAATGCGTCAACCATCGCCTGAATCACCCCTGGGTTCGCCAGCAGGTTACCGGCGGCCACGCATTGTTCACCCGCGACGGCGTTGTTCACGCCCAGCGCCTGGCTGCCGGTAAACAGCGCCGTGGCGCCGTGATGATCGATCACCGCGACCTGGCGGTATTGGCTGAAGCCGTGGCGGGTCAAGGCTTTGTCCAGCGCCGCGCTGGCGCTTTCCCCGGCGTCGAGCAGGTCGAGAATTTCCGGGCCGAGGGCCGGCAAGGTGATGTTCTGGGTCGCTACCGCGCCGACGCCCGCGCGCAACCAGGGGCAACGCGCACCAACGGCGATGCTCGACGAGCTGATGGCAATTCCCAGTTGCCCGGTTTCAGCGCAACGACCGACGATGGAAAAAGTCATCTGCTCGCCTCCTGGTCCGGGATCACTGCAATCACGTCGATTTCCATCAGCCATTCAGGCTGGCCAAGGCCGGCAACCACCAGCCCGGTGGAGATCGGAAACACGCCCTTGAGCCACTTACCGATTTCCCGATAGACCGGCTCGCGAAAGCGCGGGTCGGTGATGTAGGTGGTGGTCTTGACGATATGACTCAGGTCGCTGCCAGCTTCTTCCAGCAACTGTTTGAGGTTCTTCATCGCTTGTTCGGCCTGGGCCCGTGGATCACCCAGACCGACTAGCCTGCCCTCGAAATCGGTGCCGACCTGGCCCCGCACATACACCGTATTGCCGGCGACGACGGCTTGGCAGAGGTCGTTGTCCAGGGTCTGGTTGGGGTAGGTTTCTTTGGTGTTGAACATGCGAATACGGGTATGGGTTGGCTTGGACATCTGACGCTCCTGGGGGAAGAAAGGCAAAATATGGCCCGGCGGTTCAACCGCCGGGGCGGATCTTGAGCATCAAGCGCTTACGGTTGTTTTATTGACGGCCGGGGCGGTAGGGGCGGTTTCGCAGTCTTCTGCCTGACGTTGCGCGGCATCCCGGTAGGCGAGGTACTTACTCTGCGTGGCGATATGGTCAGCCACATACTTGGCGTCGTGCCAAACGCCCCAGATGAACGAGGAGCCACGACGCGACTGCCACGGCAGGCCCAGGAAATACACGCCAGGCTCGCTCGAAACGCCCCGCTGATGCTGCGGCTTACCGTTGGCGTCGAAGGCGTCGACCTTCAGCCAGCTGTAATCAACGGCAAAACCGGTTGCCCAGATGATCGATGTCACGCCGGCCTCGGCCAGGTCGAGCTCAAGAATGGGCGTGGTCACACACTCCGGATCCGCGAAGGTATGGCGGGCTTCAGGTTCTTCCGGCAGGTCCAGACCATTGCGCTCAATGTAGGCGTCAGCCGCATTGAGCAGCGCCAGGTAGTTCTCATCGCCGCGAGCCAGGTTGTCGGCAAGATTCGCCTGGAAGGTCGCCACGGCGCCATTGAACGCTTGCGTCAGGCCAACCAGCGTCATCCCGCGATGGGCGAGACCGCGGAAGTCCACCGTACGGCCGCCATGGGCACCGCTGACGGCAATGGTGACGTGTTCCCTGCCCGGCTTCATGGCCGCCGCATCCCATTCACCGAGAACGCCCAGCCACCAGCAGAAGTCACGGTTGCGATAGGCGCGGGGCGGGCGATCGTGTGCGCCAACCGAGAGGTAAACCTTCTTGCCGGCACGCTGCAACTCATCGGCAATCTGCACTCCCGACGACCCGGCACCCACAACCAATACAGCCCCTTCGGGAAGCTGCGCTGGATTGCGGTATTCGGCCGAATGGATCTGTGTGAATTGCTCATCTTTCGGAGCGATCGGCGGGATAACCGGACGCTGGAAAGGTCCGGTGGCGGCCACCACGCGGTTGGCCTCGATCACGCCCTCGGAGGTTTCAATGGTGAAGCCCGGCCGGCCAACATTGCGTTCTACCTTCTTCACTTCCACGCCGGTGCGGATGGGTGCATTGAACTTCCTGGCATAGGCTTCGAAATAATCCGCAACCCGCTCTTTCGGGGCAAAGCCGTCGGGACTGAGATCGTCGAACTCAAGACCCGGAAAACGATCGTGCCAGGCCGGACCGTTGGCAACCAGCGAATCCCAGCGTCCGGTGCGCCAGCGTTCGGCGATACGATTGCGCTCCAGCACGAGGTGGGACACGCCGAGTTTGCTCAGGTGTTCACTCATGGCCACCCCAGCCTGACCGGCGCCAACAACAAGCGTATCTATTTCTATTTTATCAATGGTCATCTCTACACCCTTCTAACAAGCAGTTGGATTCAGGTCGGACATGGCTTGTCATCTCTTGGCGCAAGACTAGGGATCACCCCTGTATTGGTAAAATATTATTAAGCTGGTAATTGAAGATAAATAACTGATGCAGAGCCTTTTGACCCGTTTAAATCGCGGGTCTGGATGAGGTGTAAAGATGCGTTTTACCCAGTTATTTTTTGCCCGGCGAACACCTGGGCCACCGGCCCCCGCACACCACGGGCGCGCCACTACTGGACAATGCCCTGGCGAGTTTTGATTGCCACATCGAGCACCAAATGGACCTGGGCACCCACACGGTGTTTATCGGCAAAGTGATGGCAGTGAAAGCGCGCCGCTGGCGTATTCGCAGAGGAAATTTTGCGGGTTACAGGCGTTGGAGGCGGTTTAGCAATGCCGGTCTGGCGAGCACTTGTGGCGAGGGAGCTTGCCCGCATGCCCGTAGCAGCTGCCGCCAGGCTGCGTTCGGCCGCGCAGCGGTCGTAAAATCAGGCACCGCGTTTTTTCAGGTTAACCGTGGCGGCAGGATTTACGACCGCTGCGCGGCCGAACGCAGGCTTCGCCAGCTGCTACGGGAAGTTGGGCAAGCTCCCTCGCCACAGGGTTCATGCCCGACATTCTGGATCACCCCAACACCCCCAATTCCTTCGCCCGGGCCACGGCCTGGGTCCGGCGCTCGACGCCGAGTTTGCTGTTGATGTGGCTGGCGTGGGTTTTTACGGTGTGCAGGGAGATGAACAGCCGATCGCTGATTTCCTGGTTCGAGCAGCCCTGGGCGATCAATTGCAGGACCGCCATTTCGCGGGCACTCAGACTTTCGGTGTGATGCTGCGGCTCGACCGGCTCCCGGGCCACGGTTACGGCCGCTGGCAAGCGCTCAAGCAAGCTTTGGCGCAGCGCAGGTTGCGAACTGAACTGAAGTTGCTCCCTCAGCCAGTCGGGATGGCCACCCAGCAACCACTCGAAAGGTTGCAATACGCCCCCCGCCGCCGCTTCAAACGCCTGGGCCAAGGCTTGCCGTGCTTCAGGTTCGCGCCCGCTACCGAGCAGCAACGTGACCTTCTGATTCAACGCCATCGCGCTGAGCATCTGCCGACCGGTTCGCTGCCCATGCTCGACCAGTGTATTCAACCGCTGCTCGGCCACTGCGGTCCGCCCCTGGATCACGTCCAGCGAGGCCTGTTGCAGTTCGATGTGCATCGGCAGTTGTGGATGGAATTCCGGAGGCGCTGCCGCCTTTTCACCGTTATAGGTCTGCCCTAGCCGCGCCAGCCACGCTTCGGCCAGATCGGTACGGCCCTGAGCCAGCCACAGCTCGCATTTGACCAGGGTGATCATCGCCAGGTAGTAGATCGGCGGCACGTCCCAGATGTGCATCAACCGCTCGGCTTCGGCCAGTTCGGCAAAGGCTTTGGCGAACTGGCCGTTATGCCCTTCGAGCTTGGCGATCACACAATGACCGATCAGCACACTGATATCCCGACAGGCTCGCGCTTCGCCCAATCCGGCCTGCAATCGAGCGAGCCCGGCTTCGGGCTGCATGCGCAGGGTCAGCAGAAATCCTTCATACAGAGTCAGGCGAGCGCGAACTGCGTACAGCCGCTGCGGGGACAACTTCTGCAGGCGTTGCAAACCCTGGCGCACCTCATCGAGCGCGCGGAGGATTTCCCCCCGGGCTTGCAGCACCCGGGCCCGATCGTAATGGGCCAGGGCTTCGAAAAGCGGGTTGCCAACGCGTTGCGCCAACTCCAGCGAATCACGGTTCAAACCACGGGCGCGCCACAGGTCGGCGTCGGCAATTGCCAGATTGGAGAGCGTCGAAAGACACATCAAGCGCTGCCCGTAACGCTTGTGCGGCAGGCTCTCCAGCGCTTGCGTGCAATAAAGCAGGGTCAGCTCGCGGTTACCGCGACCACGGGCGATGATCCCGCTCAGCGCCAGCCATTGAGCCAGCATGGATTTCTGCGCGGTCGCCGAAGGTGCCGGCAGGAATCGACTCAAATGACTCGCCAGCTCCTCGGCGGCGTCCAGCTGACAGGCGAGTCCAAGCGCCCAGCTATAAAGCACGATCAACCGCGGCGTGCTGATCAGCAGGCTGTCGGGAAGGTCCATTTTCCAGCGCAGCAGCATGCCAACGTTTTGCTCGGCCAGCAGCTGTTCTTCGGAAAGGTTCTGCACCAGATTCGCCGCCACATCCAGGTGTCCGGCACGCAACGCCTGTTCCACCGCTTCATCGAGCAAGCCCTGGGCATTGAACCAGCGGCAAGCCCGCAGGTGCAGACTGGCGGCCGGCAATACCGCATTGGTCGTGGGGCGGGTACGCAGCAGGTCGGAAAACAAATGGTGATAACGATACCAATGGCCTTGATCATCCAGTGGCACGAGAAAAACCTGATGGGCCTGCAAATACCGAAGAATTTCAGCGCTGTCGTGGGCTTCGCGAACAGCGTCGCACAACTCGCTGCAAAAACGCTCCTGCGGCGCGGTGTCATACAGGAATGACTGCACCTCGGCGGGCAGGCAATCGATGACTTCTTCGAGCAGGTAGTCGCGAATCAACCCTTCCCCGCCGTGCAACGCCTGAGGCAGAGCACCGCCATTGCCGGCTTCGGAGGCCGCCAGCAGCCAGAAGCGCAGCCCGGCAACCCAGCCTTCACTGCGCTGGATCAGGCTTTCCAGGGCTTCACCGCGCAGCGAACTGCTGTGCCTGTCGAGCAATGTCAGAGATTCGTCGTGAGTCAGGCGCAGGTCCTGCTCATGCAACTCAAGCAATTGCCGGGACAGCCGCAAACGCGCCAGGTGCCAGTCCGGACGCTGACGGCTGGTGACCAGCACCAGCAAGCCATCGGGTAAATGATTGAGGAAAAATTGCAGGCAGCGATCGAGCACCGGTCCCTGGGCCAGATGGTAGTCATCCAGCACCAGCAATAACGGATTGCTCGCACTGAGGTGCTCGGCCAGTTCATCCAGCAGACCATCCAGCCATTCTTCGAAGGCAAACGGCTGGTGCCGCTGGCGCATTTTCAACAGACCAAGAGCCTGACTGCCCAGTTGCGGGAAATATTGTTGAAGACCGTCGAGCAGGCGCTCGAGGAAGCGGCCGGGGTCGTTGTCACGAGGACTCAGTCCCAACCAGAGGCTTTGCCAGTGAGCAGGCAGGCTCTGACAGAACTCCACCGCCAGGGAGCTTTTACCAAAACCGGCCGGCGCGCTGACCAACAGCAAGCGCCCGCTCAAGCCTGCACTCAGGCGCTCGCACAAGCGAGGCCGCAGTACATAGCCGTCGGGCAAGGGTGGTCGGTAAAAACGCCCTTCCAGTGCTGGAATCGCCACACCGGAAGGCCCTTGTAAGCGGGACAGGTCAGTCATAGCCAACTCTTGTTGAAGTGCTGTTGTCGGCATTGCAGATGTCCGCAGACTAGCGGTAAAAGGCCTCGTTTTGTAGATTTCCGCTACAAATTGATAGAAAAAGAATACAACCAAAATTGTCAGCGCCGGTTTGCCGTTACCACCGGCCAGCCAGAGAAAACCGCATAGCTCTTCGTAGGAGCCGGGCTTGCCCGCGAATGGGACGACGCGGTTTACCTGAAACCCCTCGGCGCCTGTGCCGATGCCTCGCGGGCAAGCCTCGCTCCTACCTTGATGAGCCCAATAGAAAACGCCCCGATCCAGTCGGGGCGTTCAGAGGATGCGGCCTCTGTTTTACAACGTATTAGCGAACACCATCCTGACGCAGTGCAGCAGGGGTGAAATCGCTGGTGGTCGCGGTAAAGCCGAAGTCATACGCCTGTTTCTCTTCGTTCTTCATGCCCAGTGCCAGGTAGCGACCCGATTGCAGGTCGTAGAGGGTTTCCAGGGCGTACCACGGCACTTGCTTGTCGTAATAGTTTTCAGCATGGGCTTCGGCCACACGCCAGAGTTGATTACGACCGTCGTAGTGATCGATCACCGCCGCTTGCCAGGTGTCTTCGTCAATGTAGAAGTCACGCTTGGCATAGATATGACGCTGCCCTTCCTTCAGGGTAGCAACCACATGCCAGACGCGGCGCAGCTCGTAACGCGCCAGGTCCTGGTTGATGTGACCGGCCTTGATGATGTCGGTGTACTTGAGCTGCGGTGAATCGAGCTTGTAGCTGTCGGAGGCGATGTACATCTCCTTCTTGCCTTCGAGTTTCCAGTCGTAACGATCTGGCGCGCCGTTGTACATATCCAGGTTGTCGGAGGTGCGCAGGCCGTCAGCCGCGGTACCCGGACCGTCATAGGACACTTGTGGAGCCCGACGCACGCGACGCTGACCGGCGTTGTAGACCCACGCCGAACGAGGTTCCTTCACCTGGTCGAGGGTTTCGTGCACCAGCAGCACACCACCGGCCAGACGTGCCGGAGCGGTCACTTTCTGCTTGAAGTAGAACAGGATGTTGCCCGGGCTTTTCGGGTCGTAGTCCTTCATCTTGTCGCGGAACACGAACTGGTCCTGGAAGTACACCATGCTGTACGAGCCGTTTGGCTGTGGCGTGGCCTGGGTCACCAGACGGGTCACGCTGCCGCCACGATAGCGGGTGATGTGGTTCCAGATAACCTCAACGCCACTTTTTGGAATCGGGAAAGGCACTGCGGTCTCGAAGTTCTCCAGACCGTTGCCACCGGAGACCAGATTGGTGTTGGTGGCATTCCTTTTGATGGCGGCGAGTACGTCATCCGGCACAGTGGCGCCGCGATGGGACGGGTAAACCGGCATCTTGAAGGTTTCCGGGTAGCGCTTGAACATCGCGTACTGCCCTGGAGCCAGCTTCTCTTTGTACTTATCGACGTTCTGTGCGGTGATGGTGAACAGCGGCTTTTCACTGGAATAAGGGTCGGACAGGAAGCCTTTGCTGTCGATGCTACCGGCGTTCCTGGCCATCGGTTTCCAGGCCGGGATCGAGCCATCGGCATTACCGGCCATCTCGGCGCCCATCGGTGTCAGGCTTTTGCCCAGCTTGTCCGCTTCAGCCGCGGGAACCGCTGCCATGACGCTGGTCGCCAGCAGCGACAGCCCAAGGACACCGACGTGCAACAGACTCTTGGTTATTTTCATAGTTTTGTTCGTCCTCAAGATGCAGTGCTTAGAAGTTCACGCCGACGCTGAGCGCAACGAAGTCGCGGTCATCCACGGTGCTGTACTTACCGCCAAAGAAGTTGGTGTATGCCAGGCTTGCGGTGTAGGTGTTCTGGTATTCAGCATCGACCCCAAGGCTCACGGCCTTGCGACCTTCTTCGAAGTTACCGCCAGGGCCAGGGGAATAGCCGCTGACGTCATGGGACCAGGCCACATTCGGCTTGAGGTTCACACCGGCGAACACGTCGGGGTATTCCCAGATGGCGCGGCCGCGATAACCCCACGAGTTGGCCGTGGTGAAACCATTGTTGTTGCAGTTGCTGCTACGGTTATTGGCCGAAGCACCCGGACCGGCACCGTTGATGGTGGAGGTGTTGAGGATCTGCGAGCAGGTGTCCAGACCACCCGTGGCTGGCAGTTCGCCTGGGCCGAAGACCGGATCGCGGCCGTAACGGACGTCGGACGTGCTTTCCAGGCCACCGACGTGAGTCAGGCCGACTTCACCCACCAGGGTCAGACGCTGGGCGCCCATGACCTGATCGAAGAAGTGCGTCAGGGTGGTCTGGATCTGGGTGATTTCCTTGCGGCGATAGCCGTGCAGGTCTTCACCCGGAACGCCAGTGAGCAAGGAGGCGTTGGTCAGCGTACCGCCCAGTGGGCGAACCCCAGCGAACAGAATGTCAGTGGAGTTCAACTGCACCGGGGCATTCGGACGGTAGCTGATCTCACCGCTCCACGCGGTACCGGTAGGCAGGGTGGTTGAGAAGCTCAGACCATAGAGGCGGATGTCTTCAGGGTACTCGACGAAATACTGCGAGTTACCCGCGACCACCAGCGGCCCCAAGGCCTGGAATGGACCCGGCAAGGCCTTGACGCCGTTGAAAACCGACTGCGGAGCCCCGGTGGCACTGAAGATCGGCGCCCGGCTGTGGTAGTTCATGAAGTACGCACCGAACTCGGTGTCCAGCGGGTCGAACATGTACTTGAAGGACGCGCCCCACTGGCCGCTGTTACGGGCTTCGCGATCATCACCACGACGAACCAGCACCCCTTCTTCGTTGACATCAACGCCGGCGGCGGCCAATGGCCCCAATGCGACTGCCGGGATAGTGGAGCGCTTGTTCAGTACACGCAGGTTGTCGGTGCAACCGTTGGCAATGATGTCTGGCTGGGAGAAAAAGGTGCCGCAGTTATCGACAACGGTCTGGTCCCATCCGATCTGGTAGAACGCCTCGGCCGACAGGCTCTCGGTCAGGCTTTGCGAGATGTAGAACATGTTGACCGGGATCAGGCCTTCCTTGATCTCGGCACCAGGACGACGGAACGCGGAAACATCGATCGGGTTGATCGAGTTGATACCGCCGCCAATGAAGGTACTTTCGCCCCAGCTCACGACCTGTTTGCCCAGACGCACGGAACCCGGCTCGTCACCAATGGAGTAGTTGTGGTAGACGAAGGCGTCGAGGATTTCTCCACCCGACGACTTGGCGCCTTCCTTACGTCCGTCGTTGCTGACGTTCTTGAATTCCAGATCCTGGTTTTGCAGCGCGAAGTCGTACCAGTATTTACCGCGTACGAAGACGCCGGTATCGCCGTATTTCAGTTCAAGGTCATGGATGCCCTTGAAGATCTTCGAAAAGGCTTGCCCGCTCTTGAAGTTCAAGTGACCGTCATCGGAGGTCTGGGACAGGCCTTTCCCACCGTTGTTGACGCCGATCAGGTTCTTGTTCGGCTGCTGGGTTGACACACTCATACCCAGGGAGAGAGACGAGTCGAACTGACCTTCTATTTCACCGATGTTGAAACTGACGCCGAATGCGGGCCCGGCAAGCGTAGAGGCGAGACTGACCGCCAGGGGCAGTTTCGCCCGGCGCCAGAACTGGTTTACTGATGTCATCGACGCTACTCCATGTGCTTTATTTTTATGGCTGTGAGCACTTCTAAAAACGCTCTGAGTGACAGGAAACCAGGTTGTCCCAAAGTCAGTCAGAGTTGCATCGCCCCGTTTTGTGCGTTTGCCCCGTTCTTAAAAATCCTTGAGCGGACTATAGCCAGCAGGTAGTACTGCTTGATCCCTCTAAAGTGTGATTTGCAGCCCCGCCCACTCTGCAACACTCCTTTCGCCAAACCGGCAGATGCCGGCACGACAAGGATGACTGAAAATAACGTTTTGACAAGCCAAGCGCTTGCTTGGTGGGCTTGCCGTGCCCTTTCGGGCACGGCAAAGGACGCTTAAAGCGTCGAGAGGAAGGTGCTGTTGTTGGTCTGCCACTCAGTGATGTCGAGGCGGATGCGCTTCTTGTCGAGTTTGCCGACACTGGTCTTGGGAATTTCAGTAACAAGGGCGATCTGGCTAGGAATTGCCCATTTGCTGAGATGGCCCAATTCAACGAACGGCTTGAGATGTTCCTTGAGTTCCCTGGCTTCAATCGCGTGCCCTTCGCGCACTACCAGCAGTGCAAACGGCCGCTCGCCCCATTGCGGATCCGGGATGCCGACCACTGCTACTTCGCGTACCGCCGGATGGCGGCTGATCAGGTCTTCCAACGCCAGGGACGACACCCATTCGCCACCCGTCTTGATCACATCCTTGATCCGGTCACGAATATCGATCACGCCCATGCTGTCCAGGGTGGCCACGTCGCCGGTGTGCAACCAACCGCCGGCCCACAGTTCAGCCCCCTTCTGCGGTTCGCGGAAATAGCCCTCGGTCAGCCATGGCGCACGTAATACCAACTCGCCCTGGGACTCGCCATCAGCCGGCAGGAAGTTGCCATCGTCATCGACAATCGCCGCTTCCACCAATGGCCCTGGCACACCGGCCTTGATTCGATAGGTGGTGCGTTCGTCTTCAGTACCGGCCATCAGCTCGTCATTGAGATGAGCGCAAGACACCAG
This sequence comes from Pseudomonas sp. GW821-FHT04C07, assembly GCF_059420325.1. Taxonomy (NCBI): domain Bacteria; kingdom Pseudomonadati; phylum Pseudomonadota; class Gammaproteobacteria; order Pseudomonadales; family Pseudomonadaceae; genus Pseudomonas; species Pseudomonas sp. GW821-FHT04C07. Next base: position 96,346 of record NZ_JBWKTM010000003.1, on the reverse strand, counting down.
CGGGCCGGTCTCCGACATGCCGTAAGCGGCGGTCAGTTGAATACCCTTGGCCTTGGACGCTTCGTACAGCGCACGGTTGAGGGCGCTGCCACCGATAACGATTTTCCAGCCGCCGAAGTCTGTGTCCCTGGCCGCCTTGGCATTGAGCAGCATCTGCAGGATGGTCGGGACGCAATGGGAGAAGGTGACCTTTTCCTTGCGCCACAACTGCACCAGATACTCCGGATCGTAACGACCGGGATAAACCTGCTTGAGCCCGAGCATGGTCGCCACATACGGCAGGCCCCAGGCATGTACGTGGAACATCGGCGTGATGGGCATGTACACATCGTTTGTGCCCAACAGTCGCACACTGTCGATGCTGCCCATGATCGTCGACACGCCCATGGTGTGCAGTACCAATTGCCGATGGGTGAAATACACCCCTTTCGGATTACCCGTGGTGCCGGTGGTGTAGAAAGTGGTCGCGACCGAGTTCTCGTCGAAGTCTTCGAAGTTGTACTGCGGGCTGGCCGCGGCCAGCAGTTGCTCATACTCGCCAACCAGATTCGGCAAGTCCGCGGTTTTTTCCGCTCCGTCGGTCAGCAGCAGGGTTTTCTCGACCGTGGTCAGCTGCCCGGCAATTGCCTGGTAGAGCCCCGTGAACTCACTGTAGACCAGCACGAAGCGGTCCTGGGCGTGGTTCATGGTGTAGAGAATCTGCTCAGGCGACAGACGCACGTTGATGGTGTGGATCACCGCGCCAATCATCGGAATGGCGAACATGCACTCCAGATAGCGATGGCTGTCCCAGTCCATCACCGCCACGGTATCACCGGCCTTGACCCCGGCTGCCGTCAGTACGTTGGCCAGCCGCGCGACACGCTCAATGAGGGTCGGGTAGCTATAGCGCAGTTGATCACGGTAGACGATCTCGCGGGTTTTCTCGTAACGGCTGCCGGACATCAGCAGCCGCTTGATCAACAGCGGGTATTGATAAGCGCCTTCGGCTGGCGGGATAACGCGAGTCTGCAACATAAGAATCCCTTTTGTGACTGCACGGTCTTGGCTGTAAAGATCTGCACTTTAGAACCCCTTTATGACAGCCAAATCAGCCAAAGGAATGATTTGCAGAGCCGTACAAATGCTGGCCTTGCGCCAGCATTCATTTCCGGTCGTACAATCAATGCATCTCGGTGAATGCCAGCTTCACGCCAATGGCGATCAGCACCGCGCCCATGGTCCGGTCGAACCAGTGGCCCATGCGGGCGAAACCGGCGCGTACCCGCTGCTGGCTGAACAGCATGGCCACCAGGCAGAACCAGGAACCGGTTGCCACGGCCAGGTAAACCCCATAACCCGCCTGAATCGCCAGCGGTGTTTGCGGGTTGATGACTACGGTGAACAACGACAGGAAGAACAATGTCGCCTTGGGGTTCAGGCCATTGGTCACGAAACCTGCGGTGAAAGCGCCGCGAGCCGTGCGTTCGCCGGCTTCCTTGTGCAGGTCTTCAGTCGCCGGCCTGGCCGGCTGGGCGCGCAGGGCCTTGAAACCGATGTACAGCAGATAGGCGGCCGCCAGCCATTTCAGGGCATTGAACAGGACGATCGACTGCGACACGATCAGGCCGATACCCAGTAATGAATAGCCCACATGCAGGAAGATCGCCATACCGACGCCCAAGGCCGTCCAGGTACCCGCACGGCGACCGTGAGTCACGCTTTCGCGCACCACCACAGCAAAATCCGGGCCGGGGCTTGCAACAGCGAGCAGGTGAATAAGGGCGACGGTCAAGAACTCTGTCCAGTACATGGGGGCTCCTTTTTGGCAGGGAGTATCAAATTGTTTCATCTGTTAGGCTCGCCACATTACGCCTTCAGTTAACCGCACAAAAGGTACAGTTGATGAGTAACAATCGCCGCGCCGTGTTCCTTGACCACACTTCCCTGGACCTGGGCGACCTTGACCTCAGTGCGCTGCGAAACAGTTTCAGCGATCTGCAGCTGTGCGCACAAACCACGCCGGATCAAGTGATCGAACGCCTGCAAGGTGCCAACGTCGCCATCAGCAACAAGATCATGCTCAACGCCGAAACGTTAGCCGCCTGCCCCGAACTGAAGCTGATCCTGATTGCCGCCACCGGCACCAATAACGTCGACCTCGCCGCCGCTCGCGCCCATGGCATCACCGTCAGCAATTGCCAGGGTTACGGCACACCGTCAGTTGCCCAGCACACGATCATGCTACTACTGGCCCTGGCCACGCGCCTGAGCGACTATCAGAAAGCGGTCAGCGAAGGCCGCTGGCAACAGGCCAGGCAGTTTTGCCTGCTGGACTTCCCCATTGTCGAGCTGGAGGGCAAGACCCTCGGCCTGTTGGGCCATGGCGAACTGGGCAGCGCCGTCGCGCGGCTGGCCGAAGCCTTCGGCATGCGCGTACTGCTCGGCCAACTACCCGGACGCCCTGCCCGCGCCGATCGTTTACCGCTGGAGGAGCTGTTGCCGCAAGTCGACGCGCTGACCCTGCACTGCCCGCTCAATGAACACACGCGCAACTTCATCAGCTCCCGCGAACTGGCGTTGCTTAAACCCGGCGCCTTCATCGTCAACACCGCTCGCGGCGGCTTGATCGACGAACAGGCTCTGGCCGACGCCTTGCGCAGCGGTCACCTCGGCGGCGCGGCCACCGACGTGCTGAGCGTCGAGCCGCCGACTGCCGGCAATCCCTTGCTGACCAACGACATTCCACGCCTGATAGTTACCCCGCACAACGCCTGGGGCAGTCGCGAGGCACGGCAGCGGATCGTCGGTCAGTTGACGGAAAACGCCCAGGCGTTTTTCAACGGTACAGCGCTGCGGGTCGTCAATTGATAAACTGCGCCACTTTTTCAGGAGCAGACCATGGATCCGCGCAGTGAAGTACTGCTTCGTCAGGCTGAGTTATTCCAGGGCTCGCTGCTGCTGGCCGGTTTACCCGCCGATGATTTGCTGGGCAAATTGCCCAACGCCCATGGCTGGTGCTGGCATGCCGGTGATCAGGCGGCGCTGGGCGCACGCTTTGCCGAGCGCAGCCATTTTGGTGTGAACGCGCCGCAACAACCGTTCGAGACAGCGGTGGTGTTCCTGCCCAAATCCAAAGACCTGACCGACTACGTGCTCAATGCCCTGGCCTCGCGCCTGGCCGGCCGCGAGTTGTACCTGGTCGGTGAAAAACGCAGCGGTATCGAAGGCGCAGCCAAGCAACTGAACCCCTTCGGCAAACCTCGCAAACTCGACAGCGCACGGCATTGCCAGCTCTGGCAGGTCACCGTGGCCAATGCGCCGCAAGCCGTGACGCTGGAAAGCCTTGCGCAAGAGTACGAACTGCCGCTGGCCGAAGGACCGCTAAAAGTCATCAGCCTGCCCGGTGTATTCAGCCACGGTCGCCTGGATCGCGGCAGCGCCTTGCTGCTTGAGCATCTGGACAAACTGCCCAGCGGCCATTTGCTGGACTTCGGCTGCGGCGCGGGCGTGTTGGGCGCCGCGGTCAAACGTCGGTATCCGCACAACACCGTCACGCTTTTGGACGTCGATGCATTTGCAGCCGCCAGCAGTCGGCTGACTCTGGCCGCCAATGGCCTGGAAGCCGAGGTTCTGACCGGCGATGGAATCGACGCAGCACCCATGGGTCTAAGTGCGATCTTGAGCAATCCGCCGTTCCATGTCGGGGTTCATACCGATTATCACGCAACGGAAAACCTGCTGCGAAAAGCGGTAAAACATCTGAAAACAGGTGGCGAACTGCGCCTTGTTGCCAACAGCTTCCTGCGTTATCAACCACTGATAGAAGAGCATCTGGGGCAGTGTTCGATCAAGGCCGAAGGACAAGGCTTTCGCATCTATCGGGCCAAGCGCGGCTGAAACCTCTTTTAGAAAAGAAGGCTTGCCGAATGGATTTTGCCTAGGCAGAATTCGCTCCGTCCTAGGGGAGTAGTCTCCCACGAGCGCCATGCTCGTCCGGCATACGTCAACATACTTGGTCCTCAGACCATGGCGTATGCGACCCAGAGTCCGCACAGACGGACCGCAGGGTTTGACAAGACCTATGACACGAACACCTTACCCGGGGCGGGAAGGCTGTACGTGTCATAGCCGTGTCGACCCGCCCCTTAGGAAATACCTGATGCTGGATTCTCTACTCGTTCCTACCGCAATCGTTGCCTTGGCCGAAATCGGCGACAAGACGCAGCTGCTTGCCCTGATTCTCGCCGCGCGCTTCCGCAAGCCCTGGCCAATCATCGCCGGTATCGTTGCCGCGACCCTGGCCAACCATGCCGCAGCCGGTGCGGTCGGCGCCTGGTTCGGGAGCTTCTTCTCGGACGCCACCCTGCACTGGATCCTCGCCGCGAGCTTTACCGCAACGGCGCTGTGGACCCTGGTGCCAGACAAAATGGATGACGACGAAGCCAGCACTGCCCGCAAATTCGGGCCTTTCCTGACGACGCTGATTGCGTTCTTCCTCGCAGAAATCGGCGACAAAACCCAAATCGCCACGGTGATGCTCGCCGCTCAATACCCTGAGCTGTGGCTGGTGATCATCGGCACCACCCTCGGCATGTTGATTGCCAACGTACCGGTGGTGCTGGCGGGTAACTTCGCGGCAGACAAACTACCCCTGACCCTGATCCGTCGCCTGGCGGCCACCGCGTTCTTCATCCTTGCCGTTGTCGCGGTGTACAAGGCGATGCAGATGAGCGGGTGGGTCTGATTACATACACCGATCGTTCCCACGCGGGAGCGTGGGAACGATCATTGACTCAGGGCTTCCTGGCCTTCAGGTAAAGCGGCATGACCTTCGGAATCGCCGCTTGCAACGAAGCCATCCGGCTGCTGGAAGACGGGTGGGTACTCATGAATTCAGGCGGCGAACCTTCCGACGCCTTGCTCATTTTATTCCACAGAGTGATCGCTGCATTCGGGTCAAAACCGGCGCGGGCGGCCAGTTCCAGGCCAATCAGATCCGCTTCGTTTTCATTGTTTCGGCTGTTGGGCAAGGTCATGCCGTAATTGGCCACGGTGTCCGCCAGGGCCAGGCTGTCCTGCCCCAGACCGAGTAGCGCCCCGGCCCCCTGCTTCGCCATTTCAATGCCATAGGCCTTGGACATCGCTTCACGACCATGCTCGCGCAGAGCGTGGGCAATTTCATGGCCCATGACCGCAGCGATTTCATCGTCGGTGAGTTTCAGGCTGTCGATCAGCCCGCTGTAGAAAATGATCTTGCCGCCAGGACCACAGTTGGCGTTGAGTTCGTCACTCCTGATCAGGTTGACATCCCACTGCCACTGGGCCGAATCCGGACGAAAAACCGGCGCCTGGGCGATCAGTCGATCGGCAATAGCCCGGACTCGTTTGGCCTCGGTACTGGTCTTGTCCAGCACTCCCTTCGTGGTCGCCTCCCCCACCGTCTTCTGGTAGGACTGCGCATACATCTGGTTGACCTCGTCGGTCGACAGCATGCTGAACATGTACTGCTTGCGCTCAACGCCCACCGCGCCGCCGTTGGTGGTGTTGACAGACTCGCAACCGCTGAGCAGCAGAGCCGCGCTCAGCGCACACAAAACCAATGACTTATTCATCAATACGCTCCCTGAAAACATGGCGCGTATCCTAGGCGGTGAAATGTATCGGCGCCAGATACAACGGACGTGTAACACGTACATTTCAGATACATCTCTGCTCCCACTCGTGCTTCTGATCGTTCCCACGCTCCGCGTGGGAATGCATCCCGTGACGCTCTGCGTCACAGCGTCAGAAGCGGACGCAGAGCGTCCATGCCGGCATTCCCACGCGGAGCGTGGGAACGATCAATGCACCACGGTCTGAAGCTGAATCAACCCGGCGTCAAACACTCCGGTGCATTGAGCTTCGGATCATTCACCAGGTTGGCCAGCACCCGCTCGCGCAAAGGCGCCGGCTCGCTGGCTAATAAAGCCTGCAAGGTGTGCAGTGGCGTTTCGGGGTTCAGCCAGGCTTCCTGGCCTGCGGCATCGAGAATCAGCGGGCGGCGCTGACTCGAAGCGGCCTGAGTGACCACCGCAGTGCTCAACCAGACCTGCTCCTGCACCGGATAAGCCTCCCAGATAGCCGCGAAGTACAGTGCCGAGCCCTCCCCCGGTGTCAGCCAGTACGGGCGCTTGCGGCTGGTCCCGCGCCACTCGTAGAAACCATTGGCGGGCAACAGGCAGCGGCGTAAACGAAACGCTTCGCGAAACATCGGCTGCTCGGCCAGGGTTTCGGCTCGAGCATGGGCCGGAGTACGCGACATATCGGTTAACCACGGCGGTGTCAGGCCCCAACGGGCGCGGGCCAGATCACGCTGACCGTTGGTCGCGCGCAGGATCAGCACCGAATCGTTGGGCGAAATATTCCATTGCGCCTGCTGATCCGCAGGGAATCCTGGCAAGGCCGCGAAAGCGGGGTTCCAGCGAAACAGGGCATAACGTCCACACATGGGGCAACACGACTCCAGGACAAAACAAACGTCAGCCTAACAGACCAGAACGCCAGGGAAGCTTTCCGGCTCATCGCCCGACAGCGGCTGTGCGGCATTGTACGCGGCGATCAGTTCTCGTGCGTATTGCGCCTGATCGTTATCCACCGACAACCCCAGCAGACCGAACACCGGCAGCTCACCGGCACCGCCCAGCAGATCCCGCCCCACCAGATGGGATTCCACACCTTCGCTGGCCAGCATGCCCTGAAGCAACTCGCCCTCCATCAGGTTTTCCGGTTCGTAGACTCGCTGCATACAGGCTCACCCTTCACTCGTTCTCAGTGTGAACGTCGAGCATCCATTCCTGACCGTCGGTTTGCAGCGTGAAAACAATCGGCCGGCAGCACACCGGACAATCCTCAATGTACTGCTGATCGCCCCCGGAAAGATCGAGAACCGCCTCAACCGTTTCACCGCAATAAGGGCAGTCGTAGTGCGCAGTTTCCAGCATCGCGGTCTCCAAGTGACTTGTGCGTATAATCGCCGGTCTATTTGCAGGGCCATTTTTGTTAGAGCTTGATTTTCAAACCGTGCCCCGCCAGTTTCGATCAATTCCTTTACTTACCCTAGCCGTTTCCAACAAGAGAGCATGATGGGCGAATTCGATACCATCCGACCTTACGACGACAGCGAAGTCCCAGCGGTGCTGGCACGACTGCTCGGTGACAAGGCGCTTCTAGATATCCTCACCCACTTCCGCTTCCCGCGCTTTGCCGGCTTGCTCGGCTGGTTGCTCAAACCACTTATAGCTCATCAGCTGCGCCGTGAGTTCGCCGGGATCACTTCGGTGGCCACCTTGCAGGACAAGGTCGAGTTTTATGTCGACCACACGATCGAGCGTGCGACTGACGGTGTGACCTACACTGGCGTCGAGCAGTTCAAGTCCGGCAGTGCTTACCTGTTCCTGGCCAACCACCGGGACATCGTCATGGACCCGGCTTTCGTCAACTACGCGATCTACCACGCCGGCCTGCCGACACCGCGCATCGCCATTGGCGATAACCTGCTGCAAAAGCCCTTTGTCAGCGACCTGATGCGCCTGAACAAGAGCTTTATCGTGCACCGTTCGATCAACGGCCGACGCGAGAAGATGGCCGCCTACCAGCTACTTTCGGCCTACATCAACCATTCGATCCTCAACGATTGCCAATCGATCTGGATCGCCCAGGCCGAAGGCCGCGCCAAGGACGGGGATGACCGCACCGAGTCGGCGATCCTCAAAATGTTCCACATGAGCCGCAAGGACGAGCCGTTCGCCGAGGTCATCCGTTCGCTGAACCTGACCCCTGTGTCGATCAGCTACGAATACGACCCGTGCGACCAGGCCAAGGCCCGCGAACTATACATCCGCACCACCACTGGTTCTTACAGCAAGGTGCCGGGCGAGGACGATGCCAGCATCGCCAAAGGTATCACCGGCTACAAAGGTCGCGTGCATGTGAATTTTGCCGCACCGATCACCGAGCTCTTCGAGGACACCAAGCAACTGGCGATCGAAATGGACCGGCAGATTCTCGGCGGCTATCGCTTGTTCCCGGTTCACTACCTCGCTTACGCGCAATGGAGCGACGCCGACCCGCAATTGCAGGTGCCGGCCGCAGCCGATGTGTTCCCGGCCGAGGAGTTGGCCGTGGCCCAGGAGGAATGGCAACGCCGCCTGGACGCCTGCCCGGCGGAGCACCGTCCGTTTCTGGTGCTGCAATACGCAACGCCGGTACGCAATCAGTATCGGGTCAAGGCGGGTTTGCTGCTGTAAGGCTTTTGCTGAATACGACAACGGCGCCCTCGGGCGCCGTTGTTTTTTCTGGAGCGGGCGGCCAACGTAGCAGTTGCCGCCAGGCTACGTTCGACTGCGCAGCAGTCGCAATATGGCAAAGCGCGCCTGATCAGGAAGAATGAGTTTGCTGGTTTCACGACTGCTGCGCAGCCGAACGTAGCCTTCGGCAACTGCTACAGGGCTTAGCCGGCCCTTAGATCCGGGTGCTGACCCACGATACCAGCAGCGCCAACGCCAGGCAGGCGAAGCCGAAGCGGTAGAAAAAACGGTTCATGCGCAAGGTTGCAACGTCTGGCAGCAACACCGGTTGGTCGAGCCTGCGGTTCTGGCTTTGCGCTTCCAGACTGGCCAGCGTGCGTTGTTCACGGCGACGGGTCGCATGCAGCAGCCAGGCGCCTGGGCAGGCAAACAGCAGGGCAAGGACATTGATCAGTTTGGCGGGGTGGGCGTTGAACATGGACCAAATCAGTTGCAGCGACATCATGAACCTCGAGTAAAACATGCCTTAGGGGCCGTCGAACAAGCACCCGCGGCGCGGATTCTACCGGAAGCCCTGACACATGCCCGCCCTTTTCCGACAAATAACAAACCATTGCCTGATTAACTTATGTCGTCACACGCTCGTCATCTAAACAAGCCAGTCTGTTGCCCCTCGATACCGACACGGAGCTTGTCATGCTGCACGCAGAAAACCAGGATCGCCTTTATTTGATCTCCCCCAGCGATGAGCAACAAGCGCTGGTCGGCAGCCTGGCCTTCAACGTCCAGGACCGCCATTGGCTGGTGTATTGCGCCCTGGGCGGCCATCAGCATGCCGACCTGCCGGAAACCGACCTGCTGACCGGCGTGAGCATTCTCGATTTTTATGTCGAAGCAGCCTGAATTCATACAGCCATGAAAAAGCCCGGTTTCAGTGATGAAACCGGGCTTTTTCGTAGCGGGCATATCGCCTGGATGAGCTTTACTGGCTCAGCATCTGGCCGACGGTCGGGTCCTTGAACACTCGAGTCAGGGCATCGCTCAGGACGTCACTGACCAGCTTGGTGTTGGTTTCCTGGTTCGGTGCCATACCGAAACGCTGATCCAGAGATGAACCATAACGGCCGCTATAGCGACGGTTGGCGTTCGACACATCGGAGCGGAAGATCGCACCGATAGTCGCTTCGGTTACATACATGCCTTCTTTAGGCGACTGATACTTGAGTTCGGTCAGGGTCACGATCAACTGCGGAGCATTCAGGGCGTTCGGGTTCGGGGTGAACCCCAGCAGACGCACGGCGGCTTCGGCCTGGGCTTGCAGTTTAGGCACGATGTCGGCACTGGCAACGGTGATGGCGCTGGTTTCAGGGTACAGACCGCCGCGTGTCCCCAGGGTTTGCGACGCACGACCGTCAACCACTTTCACCACCACCGGCTGCCCCTGACCCACAGGTGCGAGCTGGGTCGTGAGTTTCGGTTGCGGGCTGAGTTGTTGCGGGCTGTTGGCGCAGCCAACCAGCGTCAAACTGGTCACAGTGATCAAACCGAACAACAGGCGTTGCAACATGCTCATCTCTCCAGAATCAGGCACACACAGACCCGCAGTATAGCGGTGGGCACGCGTAGCAAACCAGCGACCCTGAACACTTGCTGAAGAGATCTGCAAAGTTATACCTGGCGGCCCCCCCGTAACATCAACGTCATGCAAGACTGGCAAGCTTCAAAGCAGTAAGACATCAGGTACGTTGCCAAGCAATTCCTTTGGTCACTGTTCACCCCAAGACGCCAATACCGCTATTTCGCTCTGCTCGACTGCGATGGGTGCTGCCAGGCTTTCAAGCACTGCAGCCTGCCGCCAATGGGTGATGATTGGCTCGAAATCGAAGAAATTCGCCTCAACTGGCTGCATAAACCACTACCCGCCAGCGCCTGTATCAGCCCGCGCACTCCTCGCTCACGGCTACAACAGGTGTTGACCACCTGACCGAACGGCTAATAAAAGTCATTTAACAGGACCATTTCTCCACGTTTCTTCGCTACAATCTCCCCCCGATTATAAGGACGTCTCCTGATCGGGCCTCGCAGCATCGCTAATGCGCTTGCATTAGCTCCCCGCACCGCCCACAGAGAGCCGCCCACACAGATCGAGTGAAGCTGGCGGCGCTTGCTGTTTACCCTGCAATCCACCACTTTTCGCGAATCTGCCAGAGCTGCCATTGCGCTCGGTCACTGAGTTGTTTGCCCGTTTTGCCTGTCATGTATTGCATGCCGGCATTTATTCCTCGGGCTCGGTGCCAGGCTGAGGCAGCCCTTTTTTGAGGTTCACGTCTTCAAAAGAGCGTGAAAAAACGGGTTTTCACAACTTCACAAGAGTGTGGCGAGCAAATGAAAAGCTTTGCGTCTGAAAATGCACTATTAGCGTCTACAACAGCCCAACCACACAGGACCGAGCACTCCTCTAGAACTGGAGACTGAAGCCTGTCCGCTACGGATTTGGTTGCACAAACGGACGCCTTGACCATAAGTCGAATTGCCTCCGCCGCACTGAAGTGAGTTCATATGAACCTCAGGCCCGGTTGGTAGCGTCCGTCGAAGTTGCAAAAAATTGCGAAGATTCGGACATGGCGATCCTGGCCATGGGTGACCTGGGGCTCTATTTGAAGCATGCCCCGTAACTCCTGGCAGCTATGCCGTCAATTTGGTGCTGCAGATTTTGGAGACGCGTTAATGGCGCATAACGAAGCAGTCGACGTAGTATTGGTTGGGGCGGGCATCATGAGTGCCACCCTCGCCGTACTGCTCAAAGAACTCGACCCCGCGATCAAGCTGGAAGTCGTCGAGTTGATGGATTCGGGTGCAGCGGAGAGTTCCAACCCATGGAACAACGCCGGTACCGGCCACGCCGGGCTGTGTGAGCTGAACTACACCCCTCAGGCCGCCGACGGCACCGTCGATATCAAAAAAGCCGTGCATATCAACACCCAGTTCGAGGTGTCGAAGCAATTTTGGTCTTATCTGACCAGTAAAAGCACGTTCGGCTCGTCAAAAACCTTCATCAGCCCGGTGCCGCACCTGAGCTTCGTGCAGGGTGACAGTGGCGTTTCGTTCCTGAAAAAACGCTTCGAAAAGATGCACAAGCATCACGCTTTCGCGGACATGGAATACACCGAAGACAAGGCGAAAATGGCTGAGTGGATGCCATTGATGATGCCTGGTCGTCCGGCTGACGAAGTCGTTGCCGCAACCCGCGTGATGAACGGCACCGACGTCAACTTCGGCGCCCTGACCAACCAATTGCTCAAGCACCTGACCAGCGCAGCCGATGCCCAGGTCAAGTACTGCAAGCGTGTCACCGGCCTCAAGCGTAACAACGGCGGCTGGACCGTCAGCATCAAGGACGTGAATACTGGCAACTCCCGTGATGTCGACGCCAAATTCGTCTTCCTCGGTGCTGGCGGCGCGGCATTGCCGTTGTTGCAGGCTTCGGGCATCGAAGAAAGCAAAGGTTTCGGCGGTTTCCCGATCAGTGGCCAATGGCTGCGTTGCGACAACCCGGAAGTGGTCAAACATCACCAGGCCAAGGTCTACAGCCAGGCAGCGGTAGGTTCGCCACCGATGTCCGTGCCGCACCTGGATACCCGCGTAGTGGATGGCAATAAGTCCCTGCTGTTCGGACCTTACGCCGGGTTCACCACCAAGTTCCTCAAGCACGGTTCGTTCATGGACCTGCCGATGTCGGTTCGCGTCGGCAACATCGGCCCGATGCTGGCTGTGGCCAAAAGCAACATGGACCTGACCAGGTATCTGGTCAGCGAAGTGATGCAGTCGATGGAACAACGTCTGGATTCGCTGCGTCGCTTCTACCCCGAAGCCAAGGCTGAAGACTGGCGCCTGGAAGTGGCCGGTCAGCGCGTGCAGATCATCAAGAAAGACCCGAAGAAAGGCGGCGTTCTGCAGTTCGGTACCGAACTGGTCGCAGCCAAGGACGGCTCACTGGCCGCTCTGCTCGGTGCCTCACCTGGTGCGTCGGTCACCGTTTCGATCATGCTTGAGCTGATTGAACGTTGCTTCCCGAGCAAGACCAAAGGCGAATGGGCAGCCAAGCTCAAGGAAATCTTCCCGGCCCGTGAAAAGGTACTGGAAACCGACGCTGCGCTGTATCGCAAGATCAACGCGCAGAACAACCTCAGCCTGGAACTGGTTGAACAAAGCAGCGAGACCGAAAGCTACGCTTAAAGTCTTCGCCCACAAAAAACGCCCCGCTCTTCTTCAAGAACGGGGCGTTTTTTTGTCACCGGCAATACCGAAGTGTCGAGCCGCCTGCTTCGCGAGCAAGCCTGGCTCCTACACGCGAGCTTTCTGGATCAGTTCGATGTAGTCGGCGGCGTTACGCTGATCCTGGATCAGCGCGACGAAATCCTTGCCGTGCTCGTCTTTGCCATCCAGATCAAAACCGGCTTCGATGAAGAACACCAGGAAGCGCTCGAAATCGTCGATACGCAGGCCACGGTAGGCCTTGATCAGTTTGTGCAAGGACGGTGAAGTCGCGTCGACCGGTTCAAAATCGAGGAACAATTTGATCTGCGCATCGCCGATCTCGTCACCAATCACCTGTTTCTTATCTTTACGCATTGCCGACTCCAGCTCGCGGACTTTTCACGGGGCGGGCAGTTTACCCCTCGCCAGCCCTCGCGCTCAACGCGCGCGTACGGCCCCGGTGTGCAAGTCAGCCCAGACATGCCCGTTGGCATAGCTCAGGAACTGGCAATAGACCGTGTCGTTGCGCAGCAGATCGAGCACTGCGCGGTATTGGACCAGCGGGTAATACAGGGTAAGGGTCTTGGTCTTGTCGTCGAATACCGGCTTTTTCAGGCTTTTGCTTTCGCCATCGAAATTGACCAGAACCTGATTGATAGCCGCGCCCTTGTTCAGCGGTTTGCCCTTCAAGCGGATCAATAACGGTGACGTCACCGGAATCGGCTGCTGACTGGACTGGCGCTGACTGCCGACCACCACCGAGTAATCGGTAACTTGCAGCAGTTGCTGTTGCTCAGGCTGAGCGTCACGCAGGGTCAGATCGTCTGGCGGCAGGAACTGCGCGTGCATCGGCGCACTCAACGCTTGAGCAGCTGCCAGTGGCAGGCCAAGTAGCAGCACACAAGTGACCACCTTGCGAATCAAAAGGCTCATATAAGGTTCCGAACACGGGGCCAGACACTCTACACGAGGCCTGATCACACCCGCCACCGACCTGGATCAATACGCTGACTTGACGATACGCGCATACACTGCAAGCAACCGACTGGCGGTGAAGCTCATTTCTCGCGGAGCACCTATGGCGTTCTCCTTTCCACCGTTATTTGCAGCCTGGCGCCAAACCTGGCGCGCAAATTACTCCTTCAAAGCCCTGCGCGGAGACCTCAGCGCAGGGGTGACGGTAGGTATCATCGCCATTCCGCTGGCCATGGCGTTAGCGATTGCCGTCGGCGTGGCACCTCAGCAAGGTTTGTATACGGTGCTTGTTGCGGCGCCGCTGATTGCGCTGACCGGTGGCTCCCGCTTCAACGTTTGCGGCCCGACAGCGGCTTTCGTGGTGATACTGCTGCCCATCACCCAACAATACGGGCTTGGCGGCTTGTTGCTTTGCACAATGCTAGCCGGCGTAATTCTGATCACCCTCGGCCTTATTCGCGCCGGACACCTGATTCAGTACATCCCCTATCCGGTCACACTGGGGTTCACCGCAGGGATCGGTATTGTCATTGCCACATTGCAATTGAAAGACTTTCTGGGTCTTAGCCTCTCCAGCCACCCGCAACACTACGTAGAACAGCTTGGTGCGCTGCTTGCGGCATTACCCAGCGCGCACCTTGGAGACGGGCTGACTGGCGTCACTTGCCTGGCCATTCTGATTGCCTGGCCACGGGTAGTCCCAAAGATCCCCGGGCATCTGGTTGCCCTGGCCGTCGGCGCATTGCTGGGCGTGTTGCTGGAAAAAAATGGCCTGCCAGTGGCCACCCTTGGCGAACGCTTCAGTTATCTGGTCGACGGCGTCAACCATGCTGGCATTCCGCCGTTCCTGCCAGGTTTTGACTGGCCCTGGAACTTGCCTGGGGCCGATGGCCAGTCGCTGCCGCTGTCCTATGATTTGATCCGCCAACTGATGGCCCCGGCGTTTGCCATCGCCATGCTCGGTGCAATTGAGTCGTTGCTCTGCGCCGTTGTGGCAGATGGTATGACCGGCAGTAAACACGACCCCAATGCCGAACTGCTTGGCCAGGGCCTGGGCAATTTGATTGCACCGCTGTTCGGCGGTATTACCGCCACCGCCGCTATTGCCCGTACGGCGACCAATGTGCGCGCCGGAGCCTTTTCGCCCCTTGCCGCCATCATTCACAGCGGCGTTGTATTAGCCGCGATTCTGGTGTTCGCGCCCTTGTTCAGTTATCTGCCGATGGCAGCATTGGCGGCACTGTTGATGATGGTAGCGTGGAACATGAGCGAAGCCAGGCACGTCATTCATACGCTGCGCATCGCACCGCGCAGCGACGTGCTGGTACTGCTGACTTGCCTGAGCCTGACGGTAATGTTCGATATGGTGCTGGCCGTGGCTGTTGGCCTGCTGCTGGCGGCAGGACTGTTCATCAAGCGCATGAGCGAGCTGACCGATACCGCCGAACTTCCCCGTGACTTCCATCAGGCACTGCTCAACTTGCCCGAGCACGTTCGCTGCTATGCAATACGTGGCCCGCTGTTCTTTGGCGCCGCCGAAAAGGCCTTCAGCGTACTGCGCAAATTCAGCCCGGAAGTCAAAGTCGTGATCGTCGAAATGAGCGCTGTCCCCATGCTGGACATGACCGCACTGTCAGTCTTCGACACTATTCTCAAGGATTACCGCGCCGATGGCATCGGCCTGATTCTGGTGGCAACCCACCCACGTGTCCGTCTGAAGCTGCGCCGTGCCGGGATTCACCGAGAGCAACGTCGGTTGGTCTATGTGCAAACCCTTGAACAAGCCAGGCGTAAAAGCGAGCAATGGCTGACGCAGGATGCACTGATTCGCTGAGTCGAGCCCTGCGGTGTTCGTATACAATATTCGTCCACGCCTGCCGGGACTCACTCAATTGCCTTTACCGAGCTTCAATGCGCCCAATCTTGGCATTGCGCCTTCCGCCTCGGAAGTCATCGCCAAACACTTACGTGAAGCGATCATCGGCGGGCACTTCGCCGAAGACGAGCCGATTCGGCAGGACGATATCGCGCGCCTGTTCAACGTCAGCAAAATTCCCGTGCGCGAAGCACTCAAACGCCTTGAGGCTGAAGGCCTGGTGCAGTTCCAGCGCAACAAGGGTGCGGTGGTGACGAAGATTTCCGAGCCTGAGCTGGCGCAGATCTTTGAAGTCCGGGTGCTGCTGGAGGTCCAGGCTATTCGCCTCGCCGTACCGAACATGACCGAAGCCACTTTCGCCCGCGCCGAAAGCATCTGTGCCGAGTTCATCGATGAAAATAATATCGGTCGCTGGGCCGAATTGAACTGGGCCTTGCATGCCTGTTTGTACGAACCCGCGCAACGACCCTTTCTGATCAACCTGATTCGTTCGATTCACGACAAGGTCGAGCGCTACCTGCGTATGCAGATGAGTCTCTCCGAAGGCAAGGAGCGCGCCGACCATGAGCACCGCGACATTCTCGCGGCCTGCCGTGCCGGCGACGCCGACAAGGCTGCCGAACTGATCGAACAACACATCATCGGCGTCTGCCGCACGCTCTATGAACATCTGCCGAATGCACCTGCGCGGACCTGACTCACTGTGCTGATTTCGTCATCGTCACCGAGTAAATCCCTCAAGCCGCAAGCCGCCTCAAAGGCCAGTCTTGCACAGACATTTCCTGTGCAAGGTGGCGCCTCTCGTGAAACGCATCCATGTCCTCGACTCCCACACCGGCGGTGAACCGACCCGCCTGGTGATCGCCGGTTTCCCGGAACTCGGCAACGGCTCCATGGCCGAACGCAAACAATGCCTGGCTGAGCGATACGATGACTGGCGCGCTGCTACGGTACTGGAGCCGCGTGGCAGTGACGTGCTGGTCGGCGCCCTGCTCTGCGAGCCCCAGGACCCGAGCGCCTGCGCCGGGGTGATCTTTTTCAACAACAGCGGTTACCTCGGCATGTGTGGCCACGGCACCATCGGCCTGGTGGCGTCACTGGCGTATCTCAAACGCATTGAGCCCGGAATGCACCGGATCGAAACCCCGGTCGGCACGGTCGAGGCGACCTTGCACGAGGACCGCTCGGTCAGCGTGCGCAATGTTCCGGCCTACCGTTATCGCAAAGCCGTGAAGCTGAGTCTGCCGGGCTATGGCGCGGTCAGTGGTGACATCGCCTGGGGCGGCAACTGGTTCTTCCTGATCGCCGAGCATGGCCAACGCATCGCCAGTGACAATCTCGACGCCCTCACCGCCTACAGTCGGGCGGTCCGCGAAGCCCTGGAAAACCAGGGTATTCGGGGTGAGGACGGGGGCGAGATCGATCATATCGAGCTGTTCGCCGACGACCCGCAGGCCGATAGCCGCAACTTTGTCCTTTGCCCCGGCAAAGCCTACGACCGCTCACCCTGCGGCACCGGTACCAGCGCCAAACTGGCCTGCCTGGCGGCGGACGGCAAGTTACAGCCGGGCGAAGTCTGGCGCCAGGCCAGCGTCATCGGCAGCCAGTTCGAAGCCAGCTATGAGCGACTCGATGAGCAGCGCATCATCCCGACCATTCGCGGCCGCGCCCACATGAGCGGTGAGAACCACTTGTTGCTGGAAGAGGACGATCCGTTCGCCTGGGGCATTCGTCCATGAATGCCGACGTCATCGTCATCGGCGCCGGTATTGTCGGCAGCGCCTGTGCCCATGAACTGGCACAACGCGGCCTCGACGTGCTGGTGCTCGACAGCCAGCGCGGCGGCGCCACAGCGGTCGGCATGGGCCATTTGGTGGCGATGGATGACAATCCGGCGGAGCTGGCCCTGAGCCGCTACTCCATTGACCTGTGGCGCCAATGGGCGCCGCGGCTGGACGACGGTTGCGCCTACAGCAATTGCGGCACCCTGTGGCTGGCGGCCAATGAGCAGGAGTTGGCCGCCGCCGAGATCAAGCATCAGACCCTCAGCGCTCAAGGTATCGCCTGCCGGATGCTCGATAGCCGAGCGCTGTACAACGCCGAGCCGATGTTGTGCCCGGGCTTGAGTGGCGCGCTGAAAGTCAGCGGTGACAGCATTCTTTACGCACCCAATGCGGCGCAATGGTTGCTGACACAAGGAGCAAAACGCCTCACACGTCGCACGGTAGAAGTCGCCGAGGTCTGTGGCAATCAGCTGCGCTTGACCACCGGCGAACGCCTGCGCGCCGAAGCCGTGGTACTGGCCAACGGGATTCAGGCCACCGACCTCTGCGCGGAACTGCCGATCCGCCCCAAGAAGGGCCACCTACTGATCACTGACCGTTATCCCGGCAAGATCCACCATCAACTGGTGGAACTGGGATATGTCACCAGTGCCCACGCCAGCGAGGGCACTTCGGTTGCGTTCAACGCTCAACCGCGGCCCACCGGACAGATTTTCCTTGGTTCCTCCCGTCAGTTCGATACCACCGATCTGCAGGTCGAAGGCGCTGTGCTGGCGCGTATGTTGCGCCGTGCCCTCGACTATCTGCCGGAGCTGGCCGGGATGAACGCCATCCGCAGCTGGACCGGCCTGCGCGCAGCGACGCCCGATGGCCTGCCCTTGCTCGGCGAACATCCGCAACAGCCGGGCTTGTGGCTGGCGGTCGGCCATGAAGGTCTGGGCGTCACCACCGCCCCCGGCAGCGCGCACGTGCTGGCGGCGCAGTTGTGCAAAAGCGTCGCGGCTATCGACCCAGCACCGTATCTGCCGGGGCGGTTCTTATCCACAACACAAGGGCTACGCCCATGATTGAACCCCTCATGATTGAACTAAGGCTCGACGGCCGGGCGGTTACGGTCGACTTAGGCAGCACTGTCGCTGCAGCGCTTTATCTCGGTGGCGATGGCAACAGTCGGACGTCGGTCAGCGGCCAGCGCCGCGCGCCGTTTTGCGGGATGGGTGTATGCCAGGAGTGTCGGGTGATGATCGACGGCCAGCGCCGCCTCGCCTGCCAGACAGTGTGCCGCAACGGTATGTGCGTGGAGACCCGGGCATGAAGGTTGATCTGCTGATCATCGGCGCCGGACCGGCCGGCATGGCTGCTGCGCTAGCGGCCGCCCCCAGTGGCGCACACATTGTCATCATCGACGACAACTCGGCACCCGGCGGGCAGATTTGGCGCGATGGGCTGAAAGCGCAATTACCGGTCAATGCACGGCGCCATCGCCAGGCACTGGCCGCAGCGAGCAATGTGCAGGTGTTCAACTCGACACGAGTGGTAGCGCTTGCCGGCCCTAAGCAACTGTTGTTGGAAGGCCCCGAACACGGCTGGCGAATTCATTACCGGAAACTGATTCTCTGCACCGGCGCCCGCGAATTGTTGCTGCCGTTTCCCGGCTGGACCTTGCCCGGTGTCACCGGGGCCGGTGGCCTGCAAGCCTTGATCAAGGGCGGGATGCCGGTGGCAGGCGAACGTCTGGTGATTGGCGGCAGCGGTCCGCTGTTACTGGCCAGCGCCGCCACCGCAAAAAAAGCCGGCGCCCGGGTGCTGCAGATCACCGAGCAAGCGCCATTGCGCGCCGTCGCCGGGTTCGCCCGGCATCTGCCGAAGTGGCCAGGCAAACTGCTGCAAGCCGCTCGGCTGTTTGATCGCCATTACCATTGCGCAAGCCATGTGCTGGCCGCCCTTGGCGACGAACACGTTGAAGCCGTCAGGCTGAAACGTAATGGTCGGGTGCTGGAAATCCCTTGCGAACGATTGGCCTGCGGCTTCGGCCTGATCCCCAACACCCAGCTCGCTCAAGCGCTGGGATGTGACTTGAAGAACCAGGCCATTGCCGTTGACGCCACCCAGACCACCAGCCTGATCGATCACTTTGCCGCCGGTGAATGCACCGGGTTCGGCGGCAGTGAACTGGCGTTGGTGGAAGGTACCATCGCCGGTTTGAACGCAATCGGCGAAACCCGAAAAGCCAGCGCCCTTTGGCCTCAGCGTCAACGCTGGCAGTCTTTTGCCGATCAATTGAACAGTGCCTTCGCCTTGAGCGATGAGCTCAAGCACCTGACCGAACCCGACACCCTGATTTGTCGTTGTGAAGACGTAGCGTTTTCCACCCTCAAGGATTGCACGGGCTGGAACCAGGCCAAACTCCAAAGCCGTTGCGGCATGGGCGCCTGCCAGGGACGGATCTGCGGTGCGGCAACGAGTTTTCTGTTCGACTGGCCGACACCTGCGCCACGTCCGCCATTTTCTCCGACGCGGATCGACACTTTGCTGCAACTCGCCGACAGCACCGAGCTTCCCAAGCCGGATCCGCTCGCCGTAGAGTAAGGCCCTCCATCACCAGGGCCGCTGCTTGATGACGTTCCCCCTGTCGTTGCCCTCCCCGCGAGATCTGCCCGAGTTACTGGGCAGTCTGCAATTGATCGCGCCTCTGCTCGACGCCATGCCCGGCGTGGTGTTCTTCATCAAGGATACCGCCGCGCGCTACATGCTGATCAATCAAACCCTGGCCCAGCGCTGCGGTGTCAGGGATGGCCGCGAGTTGCTCGGCAAGACGGCCGAGCAGGTATTCCCCTCACGCTTTGGCCCGCATTACACCGAACAGGATCGCCGGGTGCTGAACGACGGTAGCCCACTCAGTGATCAGCTTGAACTGCATCTATACCCCGGCCGCGAGCCCGGTTGGTGCCTGACCCACAAGCTGGCGCTGCACAATGCCCAAGGCATCATCATCGGTATGGCGGGGATTTCCTATGACCTGCTGGCGCCACAGTCCAATCATCCGGCCTATCAAAAACTCGCCGCCGTCGACGGGCATATCCGCGAGCACTACGCGCAAAATATCGCGCTGAGCGATCTGACCGCCCTCACCGGGTTTTCCGTGGCGCAACTGGAGCGGCACTGCAAACGCATCTTCCAGTTGACGCCCCGGCAGATGATCCACAAGGCCCGGCTGGGCGCCGCCTCACAGTTACTGTCGGGCGACCTGCCGATCACCGAGATTGCTCTGCGATGCGGTTACACCGACCACAGCGCTTTCAGCCGTCAGTTCAAGGCACTCACCGGCCTTTCCCCGACCCAATACCGCGACAGCCATCGTTGACTGTTACCCGTTACGAAGCACCCCGATCAAACCTGCTCCCTTTTGTGACATGAGTAGCCGCATCACCCAGTCCACTCACCGATTGCCTGACCGGGCCCGGTAATCCCTTACTTTCTCTCTTGCCGTCTGTTTCGGGCTTCGTAGCCAACCCGGGATTCAGTCCCGGGGTTTCGCTGTGTTTTTGGCACACGCAGTGCATATCAAATATCGTATACGAAATTCTAAATACCAATTTGATAAGAACTGCCCACTGCTCGACACCATCCGACAACGAGGCCCCTTATGAAAAACCCTGCATTCGCCGTCCTCTTCACCGCCGTTCTGAGCACTGCGTTCATTGGCCAGGCCCAGGCCGACAAACTCGATGACATCATTGAGTCCGGCAGCCTGCGCTGCGCCGTCACGCTCGACTTCCCGCCGATGGGGTTCCGCGATGAGAAGAACACTCCGGCCGGGTTCGACGTCGACTACTGCAATGACTTGGCAAAAACCCTCGGGGTTAAAGCCGAGATCGTCGAAACGCCTTTCCCTGACCGCATTCCAGCGCTGGTTTCGGGCCGCGCCGATGTGATCGTGGCATCGACCTCCGACACCCTGGAGCGCGCCAAAACCGTAGGCATGACCATTCCCTACTTCGCCTTCCAGATGGTGGTGCTGACCCGCACCGATGCCGGGATCAAAACCTACGACGACCTCAAGGGCCGCTCGGTCGGCGGCCCGGCCGGTACGTTCGAAGCGATCTCACTGGAAAACGACGTGAAGAAATGGGCCAACGGCAAAGGTGCCTTCCACGCCTATCAATCGTTGGCTGATGCCGTACTTGCCTTGAGCCAGGGGCAGATTGATGCCACCACCGTGACCTCCACCGTCGCCTCATCACTGATCAAGTCCGGCAAGTACAAAAGCCTCAGCGTCGCGGGCACCGCACCCTATGACATCGACTACGTGTCGCTGGGCGCCAAGCGCAGCGAGTACGGTCTGCTCAACTACCTCAACCTGTTTGTGAACCATCAAGTGCGCTCCGGTCGCTATCAGGCGTTGTTCGCCCAGTGGGTCGGCGGGACTGCGCCGGAGCTGACGGCAAATGGGGTGTATCGCTAAGCACCGAATACCTGTGGGATTGGGTTTGTCCTCGTGTAGGAGCGAGCTTGCTCGCGATGGACTCATGGGCGGCGCGTCGATTCAGAGAATACGCGTCATCGTTAACGCCCATCGCGAGCAAGCTCGCTCCTACATAGGGACCTCATTTCTTTAACTGACAACGCCCAAACCAGTTGAAACCCAAGGAACTCCTTTGATGTTCGACTACACCTTCCATTGGCGTGCGGCCTTTCAGGCGCTGCCGGACATGCTCGACGGCGCCCGGATCACCCTGGAAATCGCCGTGCTGTCGATGCTCGGCGGCACCCTGATCGCGATGTTTCTCGCCCTCGGCCAGCAGTCCCACCGACGTCTGTTTCGGGCGATTGCCGCCAGCTGGGTATCCGTAGCGCGCAATACCCCGGCGCTGTTCCAGGTCTACGTCCTGTATTTCGGCCTCGGTGCCTTTGGCATTCATATGGGCTCGTGGCTGGCGCTGCTGATCGGTATCACCTTCAACAACGCCGGCTACCTGGCGGAAACCTTTCGCGGTGGCCTCAACGCGGTGCCCGACACCCAACTGCGCTCTGCTCGCTCGCTGGGCATGAGTGCACCGCAAGCTTATCGCCTGGTGGTACTGCCGCAGCTGTTGCGCGTGGTGTTTTACCCGCTGACCAATCAAATGGTCTGGGCGCTGCTGATGACCTCGCTCGGGGTGGTGGTCGGTCTGACCAGCGACCTCACCGGGGTCACCCAGGCGTTGAACGTGAAGACGTTCCGCACGTTCGAGTTTTTCGCCATCGCCGCCGTTCTCTACTTCGTCCTGGCCAAACTGGTGGTGCTGATCGCCCGCCTGCTGGCCTGGCGTTTGTTCCGGTACTGAGGAGCCCACCATGTACACATCGAGTTTGACCTGGGGCGATGTTCAGTACCTGCTGCAAGGTGCTGGCACCACCCTGCTGCTGACCTTCTGGGCAATGTTTATCGGCACACTGCTGGGGGTTGTTTGCGGCTTGTTTCGTGCTCTGTTACCACGTCTGAGCCTGCCGCTGGCGTGGGTGCTGGACGTGTTTCGCAGCGTGCCGTTGCTGATCCAGTTCGTTCTGCTCAACTCGTTCAAGTCCATCATCGGCCTGAACTGGAGCGCCTTCAGCGTAGCCTGCGTAATCCTCGGCACCTACGCCACCGCCTACTGCGCGGAGATCGTCCGTGGCGGCGTGCTTTCGGTGCCGTCGACCACCCGCCGTGCCGCGCGCTCGCTGGGCATGAGCCACACCCAGGACTTGCTGCACATCGTCCTGCCGATGGCGACCCGAGTGGCGTTTCCCGGCTGGATCAACCTCACCCTGGCGGTCATGAAAGACACCTCGCTGGTGCTCTGGATCGGCATCGTCGAACTGTTGCGTGCCTCGCAAACCATTGTCACCCGGCTACAGGAGCCGCTGTTCGTGCTTGCCCTGGCCGGCCTTATCTACTACGTCATGAGCCTGGTGATCGCCCGTCTGGGTGCGCGGCTCGAACAGAGGTGGCAGGAAAATGATTGAGATCGAGAACGTCCATAAGTCCTTTGGCAATCTGGCAGTGGTCAAGGGTGTCGACCTGACGGTGAACAAAGGCGAAGTAGTGTCGATCATCGGCGGCTCGGGATCGGGTAAATCGACCCTGCTGATGTGCATCAACGGCCTGGAAGCGATTCAGGGTGGACAGATCCGCGTCGACGGCACACCGGTGCATGCCACCGGGACCGACCTGAACAAATTGCGCCAGAAGATCGGCATCGTCTTCCAGCAATGGAACGCCTTCCCGCACCTGACGGTAATGGAAAACGTCATGCTCGCACCGCGCAAAGTCCTCGGTAAAAGCCGTCAGGAAGCCGAAGAGATCGCCGTGCGCCAGCTCACCCACGTCGGGCTCGGCGACAAGCTCAAGGTCTTCCCGAGCAAGCTCTCCGGCGGCCAGCAACAACGCATGGCGATTGCCCGGGCGCTGGCCATGTCGCCGGACTACATGCTCTTCGACGAAGCCACCTCGGCCCTCGACCCGCAACTGGTGGGCGAGGTGCTGGACACCATGCGCCTGCTGGCCGAGGAAGGCATGACCATGGTGCTGGTGACCCACGAGATTCGCTTCGCCCGGGACGTCTCGGACCGCGTGGCATTTTTCCGCAACGGCAAGATCCATGAGATCGGCCCGCCAGACCAGGTGATCGGCCAGCCGCAACGGCCGGAAACCGCCGACTTTCTCAAATCGGTCGTGTAACCCACAGAGACTTCAAAGGAGACCAGCATGCGCTCAAGCAAGATCATTCATGTGGTGAGTTGCCACGCCGAAGGGGAAGTCGGCGATGTGATCGTCGGCGGTGTCGCACCGCCGCCCGGTGCCACCCTGTGGGATCAATCGCGCTGGATTGCGCAAGACCAGACCCTGCGCAATTTCGTCCTCAACGAACCGCGCGGCGGTGTATTCCGCCACGTCAATCTGCTGGTTCCGGCCAAAGACCCGCGAGCCGACATGGCCTGGATCATCATGGAACCGGCTGATACACCACCGATGTCCGGCTCCAACTCCCTGTGCGTGGCCACGGTGCTGCTCGACAGCGGGATTTTGCCGATGACCGGGCCGGTGACCCGATTGGTGCTGGAGGCGCCCGGCGGGCTGATCGAAGTCACCGCTCAATGCCGTGATGGCAAAGCCGAGCGGGTCGAAGTGCGCAATGTGGTGTCGTTTGCCGACAAACTGGACGCGTGGATCGAAGTCCCCGGGCTAGGCTCCGTACAGGTCGATACCGCTTATGGCGGCGACAGTTTCGCGATCGTCGATGCTCAGCGCCTGGGCTTCTCGCTGACCGCCGATGAAGCTGCGGATCTGGTGGCCACAGGGCTGAAAATCACCCAGGCCGCCAACGAACAACTGGGCTTCGTCCATCCGCTGAACCCGGACTGGAAGCACATTTCCTTCTGCCAGATCGCCGCACCGGTCAATCGTGCCAATGGCGTAGCCAACGCTGCCAACGCGGTAGTGATTCGCCCCGGAAAGATTGATCGTTCGCCTTGTGGGACGGGCTGTTCGGCGCGCATGGCGGTGTTGCATGCCAAAGGTCAACTTGAGGTTGGCGAAGCCTTTATCGGGCGCTCGATCATCGGCTCAGAGTTTCATTGCCGAATCGACGCCATCACCGAAATTGCCGGGCGTCCGGCGATTGTCCCTTGCCTGTCCGGGCGCGCCTGGATCACCGGCATTCACCAGCACCTGCTTGACCCAAGTGACCCTTGGCCCGGCGGTTATCGACTGTCCGATACCTGGCCGGTCGAACTGAACATCTGAAGCACGCTAATCTGACAAAGACTTTTGAACCACACGGCACTTTCAGTGCTCAACACTAACGTATACGAAATACTAAAATTCCATCAGCGGAGGCAACATGAGCAAGCACGTTAACTGGAGCGGCGTTTTCCCAGCGGTCACGACCCAATTCAACAGTGACTTTTCCATCGACTACGAGGGCACGCACAAGGTCATCAGCGGCCTGGTTCGCGACGGTGTTTCAGGTCTGGTGATCTGCGGCACCGTCGGCGAAAACACCTCGCTGAGCACCGAAGAAAAAATCAGCCTGGTAGAACTCGCCAAGGACGCCGCGGCCGGTCGGGTGCCGGTGATCTCCGGCGTCGCCGAGTTCACCAGCGCCAACGCCAGCAAGGTCGCCAAGGAAATCCAGCGGGTTGGTGCCGACGGCATCATGCTCATGCCTGCGCTGGTCTACTCTTCGAAACCCTTCGAGACCGCCACGCACTTTCGCAGCGTAGCCGCCAGCATCGACCTGCCGGTGATGGTCTACAACAACCCACCGATCTATAAGAATGACGTCACGCCGGACATCCTGATTTCTCTGGCCGACTGCGACAACGTCGTCTGCTTCAAGGACTCCTCGGGCGATACCCGGCGCTTCATTGACGTGCGCAACGAGGTCGGCGACCGCTTCGTGCTGTTCGCCGGGCTCGATGACGTGGTGCTCGAAAGCATCGCCGTCGGCGCGGTGGGTTGGGTTTCCGGGATGTCCAACGCGTTCCCGAAAGAAGGCGAGACGTTGTTCCGACTGGCCCGCGATGGCCGCTTCAAGGAAGCGATGCCGATCTACGAATGGTTCATGCCGCTGCTGCACCTCGATGCCCGTCCGGATCTGGTGCAGTGCATCAAACTCTGCGAAGAGTTGATGGGCCGTGGCTCGGCACTGACCCGCCCTCCACGCCTGGGCTTGCTCGACCACGAACGCAGCGAAGTCCAGGCGCTGATCAAGACTGCCCTCGCCAACCGCCCAACGCTGCCGGACGTTGGTCTGTAAGACGCCACCTGCGCCTTGGCTTACCGACATCCGTCCTGACCGCCGCGCGCCTCACCGGGCGCGGCCCCGCCGAGATTTTCTGCTTATGTTTATCATTACCGGCCACAACTTCATCGGCTTCGGCCGCAGCGCGTTGGGCGATCAGCAACTGCAAAGCCTTGACGCCAGCACCGGCGAAGCCCTGCCCTATCGCTTCAGCCAGGCCAACGCCGAAGAGGTCAACAACGCTGCGCAATTCGCCGCCAGGGCCTACCCGAGCTATCGCAACCTGCGGGCCACCGCTCGCGCCGGATTTCTTGAAACCATCGCCGAGGAAATCGATGCCCTGGGCGATGACTTTATCGCCATCGTCTGTCGTGAGACCGCCCTGCCCGCCACCCGCATCCTGGGTGAACGAGCGCGCACCAGCGGTCAATTGCGCTTGTTTGCACAGGTTTTGCGCCGAGGCGATTTTCTCGGTGCGCGCATCGACCGCGCGCTGCCTGAACGTCAGCCACTGCCTCGTGTCGACCTGCGCCAATGGCGCATCGGTCTCGGACCGGTTGCGGTGTTTGGCGCCAGCAACTTTCCGCTGGCGTTTTCCACGGCCGGCGGCGATACCGCCGCCGCGTTGGCCGCCGGTTGCCCGGTGGTGTTCAAGGCCCACAGCGGGCACATGGCAACCGCCGACTATGTTGCATCGGCAATCATCCGCGCCGCCCAACGCTGTGGCATGCCCGAAGGCGTGTTCAACATGATTTATGGAGCTGGCGTTGGCGAGGCGCTGGTCAAGCACCCGGCGATCCAGGCAGTTGGCTTCACCGGCTCTCTGAAAGGTGGCCGCGCACTGTGCGACATGGCGGCAGCCAGAGCGCAACCCATCCCGGTATTCGCCGAGATGTCGAGCGTCAACCCGGTACTGGTGCTACCGGCGGCTCTCCATGCACGGGGTGAAACGATCGCCAGCGAGCTGAGTGCGTCGATCGTGCTGGGCTGCGGTCAGTTCTGTACCAATCCGGGACTGATTATCGGTCTGCGTTCGTCGGCGTTCAGCGCTTTCGGCGAACAGCTCGCGGCGAACATGCGTGAAAAACCGCCACAGGCCATGCTCAACAGCGGCACGCTGCGCAGCTTCCAGCAAGGCGTTCAACGCTTGCTGCAGCATCCACGGGTCAGCCGGCTGAGCGGTGAAGACCCGCAAGGAAACCACGCCCGCCCACAGCTGTTCAAAGCCGATGTCGGCCTCTTGCTCGAGGGCGATGAATTGCTACAAGAGGAAGTCTTCGGACCTGCCAGCATCCTGATCGAAGTGGCCGATGAGACCGAGCTGAGACAGGCACTGCACGCGCTGCAAGGACAATTGACCGCCAGCCTGATCGCCGAACCGGCGGACCTTGAGTTGTGCTCAAGCCTGCTGCCGATCCTCGAACAAAAAGCCGGACGCCTGCTGCTCAATGGCTACCCGACCGGTGTTGAAGTCTGCGATGCCATGGTTCACGGCGGTCCATACCCGGCTACCTCGGATGCACGAGGGACGTCGGTCGGTAGCCTGGCGATCGATCGATTCTTGCGGCCCGTGTGCTATCAGAACTGCCCGGACGAGCTATTACCGGATGCACTGAAGAACGCCAATCCGTTGAGGATTTTACGGTTGGTGGATGGGGTGAGTTCGCGGGAGGGGTGGGGACGTGACAGCTAAGGCGACGACGCGGTCCGTAGCAGCTGGCGAAGCCTGCGTTCGGCTGCGCAGCAGTCGCAAATCATGCAACCGCGGTTAACCTGTAACACCACAACGCCTGATTTTACGACCGCTTCGCGGTCGAACGCAGCCTTCGGCAGCTGCTACGGGGAATACGCGAAGCCAGAAATTCCTTACCTGAGCGGAATCAGGGTTTGCACAGCCCGCCTTCAATCAAACTGCGCGCGCATCCAGGCCAGATACCCGGCCACGCCCGCCTCACCTTCGCGGGGCGCCCAAACAGCGTATTCGCCTTCACCCACGGGTTGATAAGGCCCAGCCTTGCATTCGAACATCAGCGTATCGGCCTCCAGCACCACAAAGCTGTGGAACACGCCCGGCGGCAGGTCGACACCCAGGCAATCGCCGCCGGCCTGCATGACACGCTTGCTCAGCAGTTCGCCCGAGTCGCTGAACACCAGCAAACCAAGGCAACCTTTGAGCACCAGGATGGTTTCGGCTTTGTCGATACCCAGGTGCCGGTGCGGCGGGACGTAGGTACCCGGCTGCATCCCAATGGCCATGCGGTGACAGGGTTCTTGCATCTGGTGGAAGTTGTGGTGATGGCGACCGCGCGGGCTGGCCGCGGCTTTTTCGGCCAGCTCGGCGAACAATGACTGATCGAAAAAACCCGTTGTCGCCATGTCTTACATACCTTTGACGGCGTAGATACCCGCAGCGTTGCGCCAGTAGCCTTTGTAGTCCATGCCGTAACCGAAGATGTAGCGGTCGATGCACGGCAAGCCGACGTAATCTGCTTTCAGATCAGGGCGAGCCTTGCGGTCGTGATCCTTGTCGATCAGCACGGCGGTGTGCACCGCACGGGCACCGGCGTGTTTACAGAAGTCGATGATCGCGCCCAGGGTATGACCTTCGTCGAGGATATCGTCGATGATCAGAACGTCACGGTCGATGAACGAAACTTCTGGCTTGGCTTTCCAGAACAGGTCGCCGCCGCTGGTTTCGTTGCGGTAGCGGGTCGCGTGCAGGTAGGACGCTTCCAGTGGGAAATTCAGATGGGGCAGCAGTTTGCCGGAGAAAATCAGACCACCGTTCATCACACAGAAAACCACTGGATTACGCTCAGCCAGCTCGAAGTTGATTTGCGCACCGACTCGGGCGATGGCCGCCTCGACTTCAGCTTCGGTGTACAGGCAGTCAGCCTCTCGCATGATTTGACGGATATGCTCGAGATCAGCGGACATGGCGTTCTCCAAGGGGGTGGCTGTTTCGGAAAAGCGGGCAAAGGTACGCATCCTGCGAAGTCAGATCAAGCGTTTCTGGACTAACGTACAGCATGTCTATAGGACAACACCCTCGGATAGATTAACCTAGGCCGGTTTTTTTGCCCGCCGCCGGAGCCTTTCCCCATGCCCATCCGTGAGATCCGCCATCCGCTGATCCGCCACAAGCTCGGCCTTATGCGCCGCGCTGACATTAGCACGAAGAACTTCCGTGAGCTTGCTCAGGAAGTCGGTGCCCTGCTCACCTACGAGGCCACCAAAGACCTGCCCCTGGAGAGTTACGAAATCGAAGGCTGGTGCGGCGCCGTTGAAGTCGAAAAAATCGCCGGCAAGAAAATTACCGTGGTGCCGATCCTGCGCGCCGGTATCGGCATGCTCGAAGGCGTCCTCAGCCTGATCCCGGGCGCCAAGGTCAGCGCCGTGGGTGTGGCCCGCAACGAGGAAACCCTCGAAGCGCATACCTATCTGGAAAAACTGGTTCCGGAAATCGACGAACGCCTGGCCATGATCATCGACCCGATGCTCGCCACCGGCGGTTCGATGGTCGCGACCATCGACTTGCTGAAAAAGGCCGGCTGCAAGGACATTCGCGCCATGGTCCTGGTCGCCGCTCCCGAAGGCATCGCTGCCGTGGAGAAGGCTCACCCCGACGTGACCATCTACACCGCGTCCATCGATGAGCGCCTGAACGAACACGGCTACATCATTCCGGGCCTGGGTGATGCCGGCGACAAGATTTTCGGTACCAAGCAGAAGGACGCTTGAGCATGCAGGACGAGTTCAACGACCCGCTCTGGCGCCAGATTCTGTCGGGTGCACAGATGTTGTTCGTGGCGTTTGGCGCGTTGGTGTTGATGCCGCTGATTACCGGCCTCGACCCCAACGTCGCGCTGTTCACGGCGGGCCTGGGGACTTTGCTGTTTCAGCTAGCCACCGGGCGCCAGGTGCCGGTGTTCCTGGCTTCGAGCTTTGCCTTTATCACGCCGATCATTCTCGCCAAGGGCCAGTTTGGCCTCGCCGCGACCATGGGCGGGGTGATGGCGGCCGGTTTCGTTTATACCTTTCTGGGCATTGCGGTGAAGATCAAGGGCACCGGTTTTATCGACCGACTGTTGCCACCCGTGGTCATCGGCCCGGTGATTATTTCCATCGGTCTGGCCATGGCACCGATTGCCGCCAACATGGCGATGGGCAAGGCCGGCGACGGGACTGAGCTGATCCACTACCAGACGGCAATGATGATCTCGATGCCGGCACTGCTGACTACGTTGATCGTGGCGGTGTTCGGCAGGGGGATTTTCCGCCTGGTGCCGATCATTTCCGGCGTATTGGTGGGGTTCGCCATGGCGTTCTTTTTCGGCGTGGTCGATACCGCAAAGATTGCCGCAGCACCGTGGTTCGCGCTGCCGCACTTCACCGCACCCGAGTTCAACTGGCAGGCGATTCTGTTTATCGTTCCAGTCGCGCTGGCGCCAGCCATCGAGCATATCGGCGGGGTTATTGCGGTCGGTAGTGTTACAGGCCGTGATTACTTGAAGAAACCCGGTCTGCATCGCACGCTGTTTGGTGATGGCATCGCCACCACCGCCGCTGGACTGCTGGGTGGCCCACCCAACACCACCTACGCCGAAGTGACCGGCGCGATAATGCTGACCAGGAACTACAACCCGAAAATCATGACCTGGGCGGCGATCTTCGCCATCAGCCTGGCGTTTATCGGTAAATTCGGCGCGTTGTTGCAGAGCATTCCGGTGCCAGTGATGGGCGGGATTCTCTGCCTGTTGTTCGGCTCGATCGCCGCAGTGGGGATGAACACGATGATTCGCCACAAAATCGATCTGAGCGAAGCGCGCAATCTGGTGATTGTGTCGGTGACCCTGGTGTTCGGGATTGGCGGCGTGCTGATCGGTACCGGGACAGGCCCGAACGACTTCGGCCTCAAAGGCATCGCCTTGTGCGCCGTGGTGGCGATTGCACTGAACCTGATCCTGCCGGGTAACGATAGCTGGAAGCACAAGAAGGCGGATGAGTCGTTGCTCTAAACCTTGATCGTTCCCACGCTCTGCGTGGGAATGCAGCCCGTGACGCTCCGCGTCACAGTAAGAGCGGACGCAGAGCGTCCAGTGAGGCATTCCCACGCGGGAGCGTGGGAACGATCATTGCTCCTACAACACAATCGGCGCCCGCTCGCAAAGCGCATTCAACGCATGCGCCCACTGCGGGTTGTCATTCAGACACGGCACCAGCACCAGCTCCTCACCACCCGCTTCGCGGAATTGTTCTCGCCCACGATCACCGATCTCTTCCAGCGTCTCTATGCAATCGGCGACGAATGCCGGGCACATCACCAGAATTTTTTTCACGCCCTGCTGCGCCAACGCCTCAAGACGTGCTTCGGTGTAGGGTTCGATCCATTTGGCGCGGCCCAGCCTGGACTGGAACGACACCGACCACTTGCCCTCCGGCAATCCCATGCGCTGCGCAAAGGCCTGTGCGGTGCGCAGACACTGGCCGCGATAACAGGTCGCCACGACTTCCGGCGGTGCATCACGGCAGCAATCCCCGCCCCCTTCGAAGCTATGGCCAGGGTTAAGCTTCTTCAAATGCCGCTCTGGCAAGCCATGAAAACTCAGCAGCAGGTGATCGAAATCCTGCTCTAAATGCGGCTTGGCACTGGCGACCAAGGCGTCGAGGTATTCCGGCTGATCATAAAACGGCTGCAAGATCGAGAACTGCACCGCCAGTTTCTTAGCCAGCACCACGCGTTTGGCTTCCTCGATCACCGTGGTCACGGTGCTGTCGGCGAATTGCGGATAGAGCGGTGCAAGCGTCACGCTCTTCACGCCTTGGGCAGCCATGCGAGTCAGCACCGTTTCAATCGACGGCTCGCCATAACGCATCGCCAATTCCACCGGTCCCTGCTTCCATTGCTCGGTCATCGCCTGTTGCAGGCGGCGGCTGAGCACCACCAGCGGGGAGCCTTCATCCCACCAGATCGACGCATAGGCTTGGGCAGACTGCTCAGGGCGCTTGATCAGAATCAGCGAGACCAACAAACGCCGCACCGGCCAGGGTAAGTCGATGACGTAAGGGTCCATCAGAAATTGATTGAGGTAGCTGCGCACATCTGCCACCGAAGTGGAAGCTGGCGAACCCAGGTTGACCAGGAGCAACGCGTGATCGGTCATGCAACGTCCTATTTCAAAGGCGGCTGGATAAATCGTCCAGGGCCGCGCGCAAATCAGTGAACTGGAAAGTGAAACCCGCCGCCACCAAACGCGTCGGCATGGCCCGCTGGCCACCCAGCAGCAACAGTGACAACTCGCCCAGGCCAACTCGCAAAGCGAAGGCCGGCATCGGCAGTATCGCCGGTCGGTGCAACACGCTGCCAAGGGTCTTGGCAAACTCGCGATTGCGCACAGGCTCAGGCGCACAGGCATTATAAGGACCGCGTGCATCATTCTGATTCAGAAGAAAATCAATCAGGGCGATTTGATCGTTGATATGGATCCATGGCATCCACTGCCGACCACTGCCGATCGGCCCGCCCAGCGCCAGTTTGAACGGCAACAACAGGCGCGACAAAAAGCCGCCCTCGGCGGCCAGCACCAGCCCGGTGCGGATCAGTACCACGCGAATGCCCATGGCCTCGGCACGTTGTGCCGTCTCTTCCCAGGCAATACACAACTGGCTGGCGAAGTCTTCACTGACCGGAGGCGAGTCCTCGTTCAACACACGCTCACCGCCATCGCCGTACCAACCCACCGCCGAACCGGAAATCAGCACACGGGGTTTCTGCTCGCGACTTTCCAGCCAGGCGAGCAAGGTTTCGGTCAGGCTGATCCGGCTGCTCCACAGCTTTGCCTTGCGCCTGTGGGTCCAGGGCCGATCAACAATGGGCGCACCGGCGAGGTTGATCACCGCATCGACCGGATCCGGACCGATTTCCTCGAGCCGACCTATTCCACGTACCTGGACTCCGCAGAGTTTGGTCACCTTGTCGGGTCGACGACTCCACACAGTCAAACGATGGCCCCGGGTCAACCAGTGTCGACAGAGTTGACGTCCTATCAAACCAGTACCGCCGGTCAGCAATATGTGCATGACATCTTCCTCGCATGGCGTTTTACCCGGATCACTAGTCTATTTTTATAAGCAGGGATCTTTTCAATCGGATAAGCCCTATGGTTAACAATAGGACAACCTATCTAGAACAGCTTGTAAGACCGAGAACGCCAAAAGTTATACCAAAAAACAATATTGTATAGGTTTAAACGACGGCGTAGTCTGTACTGAAAGGTAAGCGAGGCCCCTATGACTGTACCCATCGCAATCATCGGTACCGGTATCGCCGGACTCTCAGCTGCCCAGGCACTTCGCGATACCGGGTATGAAGTGCAGCTTTTCGATAAAAGCCGTGGCAGCGGCGGACGCATGTCGAGCAAGCGCAGTGACGCTGGCGCGCTGGACATGGGTGCGCAGTATTTCACCGCCCGCGACCGCCGCTTCGTCATCGAAGTCCAGCGCTGGCAAGCCAATGGCTGGGTCGCCGTATGGTTGCCGCAACTCTATAACTTCCACGGCGGCCAGCTCAGCCCCTCGCCGGACGAACAGATTCGCTGGGTCGGTACGCCACGCATGAGCGCCATCACCCGTGCCCTGATCGGCGATATGGAAGTGCATTTTTCCTGCCGCATCACTGAGGTCTACCGTGGCGAACAACATTGGCATCTGCAAGATGCCGAAGGCTTCACCCATGGCCCTTTCAGTCATGTGGTGATTGCCACTCCAGCGCCTCAGGCCACCGCCCTGCTGGCTTCCGCGCCGAAACTGGCCGGTGTCGCTGCCGGGGTGAAGATGGATCCGACCTGGGCCATTGCCCTGGCATTCGAAACACCGCTGGACACCCCGATGGAAGGCTGCTTCATACAGGACAGCCCGGTCGACTGGCTGGCTCGCAACCGCAGTAAACCGGGGCGCGACAACACGCTCGATACCTGGGTACTGCACGCCACGAGTAGCTGGAGCCGGCAGCATATCGATCTGCCAAAAGAGGCAGTGATCGAGCAACTGCATGGCGCTTTCGCCGAACTGCTGCACAGCGCCATGCCCGCTCCGACCTTCAGTCTCGCCCACCGCTGGCTCTATGCCCGGCCGGCCAGCAGTCATGAATGGGGGGCGCTGGCCGACGCCGATCTGGGTCTGTATGTGTGTGGCGACTGGTGCCTTTCCGGGCGGGTCGAAGGGGCCTGGCTCAGCGGTCAGGAAGCCGCCCGACGCTTGCACGAACACCTGCAGTAAACCGCATCAAAGCGCGCAAATTGCTGCTGTCGAAATGGACAGCAGCCCACCGCGACCTCTCCCGGCAAACCTCCACAAAAATACCTATACAGACAATTTGACTTGTAGACCTTTGAATCTATGATGAACAAAAGCTGTACAGACACAATGATTTGTATAGCTATAGATCCGAGGTTCTCCAATGCCCAGCGACCTTGCTGCGACCAGACCGAAAATTGCTGTCAGCGCTTGCCTGATGGGTGCCGAGGTGCGTTACAACGGCGGGCATAAGCAGTCGCACCTGTGCAGTCGCACCCTCACTCAGTATTTCGACTTCATCCCGGTTTGCCCGGAAGTCGCCATTGGCCTGGGCATTCCCCGCGAACCTGTCCGATTGGTAGGTGACCCTGGGCAACCACACGCCGTCGGCACGGTTCATCACGACATCAATGTCACCCAACCATTGACTGATTACGGCCAGAAAATGGCGCTCGTGTTCAATGACATCAGCGGCTACATCTTCATGCAGAAGTCGCCGTCCTGTGGGCTGGAACGGGTCAAGGTCTATCAAGACAACGGCATGCCGATCAATGGTGGTGGTCGCGGTGTTTACGCCCAGGCGTTTTGCGCGCTGCACCCTGATTTGCCGGTAGAGGAAGACGGCCGCCTCAATGATGCGGTACTGCGAGAAAACTTTCTGACCCGGGTTTTCGCCTATACCGCCTGGCAGCAGTTACTCAAGGACGGCCTGAGCCGCCACGGATTGACCGGGTTCCACTCGCGCTACAAATACCTGCTGATGGCCCATAACCCGGTGCAATACAAAACCCTGGGCAATCTGCTCGGCAGCATGGGCAAGTGCGATCCCAGCCAGCTTGGCCCGCGCTACTTCAGCGGGCTGATGGTGGCGCTGAAAAAATGCGCCACCCGCCGCACCCACACCAATGTTCTGCAACACCTCAGTGGTTACCTCAAGCAAACCATCAGCGCTGCAGACAAGCAGGAACTGCAGCATGTCATCGGCCAGTACCGCCACGGCATCGTGCC
This sequence comes from Pseudomonas sp. GW821-FHT04C07, assembly GCF_059420325.1. Classification (NCBI taxonomy): domain Bacteria; kingdom Pseudomonadati; phylum Pseudomonadota; class Gammaproteobacteria; order Pseudomonadales; family Pseudomonadaceae; genus Pseudomonas; species Pseudomonas sp. GW821-FHT04C07. The sequence goes on along the minus strand of NZ_JBWKTM010000003.1, from coordinate 61,116 downwards.
GCTGGTGGTGCCGCTAACGCTGCTCAAGCATCACTTGCGCCAGCATCCCGATCCGTATGTGGCGCAGCAGGTGTATCTGCAACCGCACCCGGAAAACCTCAGCCTGCAAAGTGCGATTTAGACCATGGCCAAGCCCGACACCACAACCAATGATGATCCTGCCCCCGACTACCAAAGGGCGCTGGACGAAGGCTGGCTACCGATTCGCGAAGTCGCCCGCCAGACCGGCGTCAACGCGGTCACGCTACGGGCATGGGAGCGGCGTTACGGCTTGATCGTGCCCCAGCGCACGCCCAAAGGTCACCGGCTGTTCTCGGCCGAGCATGTGCAGCGCATTCTGACGATTCTGACCTGGCTCAATCGCGGTGTTGCCGTCAGTCAGGTCAAGCAGTTGCTCGACACCCCACAGGCTTTCGCCCAGCCAGCCGACAACGATTGGCACGCCCTGCGTCAGAGCATGATGCACGCCATCAGCCAGTTGGCCGAACGCCAGGTCGACGATACCTTCAACCAGGCCATGTCGCTGTATCCCCCGCGAACGTTGTGTGAACAACTGCTCATACCGCTACTGGCAGAACTTGATCAGCGTTGGCAGGGCCAGTTCGGTACACGGATGGAGCGGGTGTTTTTCTATTCCTGGCTGCGCAGCAAGTTCGGCGCGAGGATCTACCACAACAACCGCCAGTTGCGCGGGGCACCGCTGCTGCTGATCAACCACTCGGACCTGCCGCTGGAGCCCCATCTGTGGCTCACCGCCTGGTTGGTGAGCAGCGCCGATTGCCCCGTGGAAGTCTTCGATTGGCCACTGCCCGCTGGCGAACTGGCAATGGCAGTCGATCATCTGCAAGCCCGTGGTGTACTGCTGTATTCGAGCAAAGCCATGAATGTGAGCCAACTGCCGAAAATTTTGAACGGTATCAGTTGCCCAAAAATCATTGCAGGAGCAACGGTGTGCATCCACCACGCCGAGTTGTCCGTAAGCACCGCTGAAATTGCTGATTTATTCCTGGCCGAAGATCCTTTGTCGACTCACCTGGGACTGGTTCAGTGCGGTCTAATTTAAGGAACGACCATGCAATTGATCTGGCTGCGCAGCGACCTGCGCCTACATGACAACACTGCCCTTACGGCCGCCGCAGTGTGCGGCCCGACCGTAGCCGTGTACTTTCTGAGCCCGGAGCAATGGCAGGCCCACGACGACGCTCCGTGCAAAGTCGACTTCTGGCTGCGCAATCTACACGAGCTAGGCAAAGCCCTGGGCGAACTGAATATCCCCTTGCTGATCCGCCATGCCCCTACTTGGGCACAAATACCCCATGTGCTACTTGAGTTATGCCAACAACTCGGTATCGACGCGGTTCACGCCAACGAGGAATACGGCACTCATGAAAGCCAGCGTGATGCGGCGGTCGCCAAAGCGCTGCAAACTCATGGCGTCACCTTTCACAGCTATCTCGATCAATTGCTGTTCAAGCCCGGCAGCGTGCTGACCAAAATGGGCACTTATTTCCAGGTCTTCAGCCAGTTTCGCAAAGTCTGCTACTCCCGCCTGCAAGGCGCACTGCCACGACTGATCGCAGCCCCCGAAGAACTGGCCGCCTGGCAGCGGGCGCGGACGGGGTTACCCATCATCGACGCAGCCATGCGCCAATTGCTGGAAACCGGATGGATGCACAACCGCCTGCGGATGGTCATGGTGATATTATTTCGATGCCAGGGCCCTGCGTTATGAAACTTTGTCTGCGGTTAGCCAAGCCATCGCATGGCTAAAAAGGAGAATGGGATGAGTCGCACACCTGCACGTCGTATCTGGCTGACCGGGGCCAGCAGCGGAATCGGTGCCGCGTTGGCCGAAGAACTGCTCAGGTCCGGTGTGCATCTTGCTGTCAGTTCGCGAACTGTCGCGCCGCTGGAAGCACTGTCCACGCGCTTCCCGGGGCAAGTGCTGCTGGTGCCCGCCGATCTCACCAACAGCCAGCAAGTCCGGGAAGTCGGCGAGCACATCGCAGAGGTTTGGGGGGCTCTCGACACGGTGATCCTCAACGCCGGGACCTGTGAATACGTCGACGCCAGGCAGTTAGACGCATCGATCATCGAGCATGTAATACGCACCAATCTGCTTGCCAGCAGTTATTGCATCGAAGCTGCGCTCCCCCTGCTGCGCGCCGGGAACTTACCGCACCTGGTGGGCATCGCCAGCTCGGTGACCTACCTGCCGTTGCCGCAGTCCGAAGCCTTTGGCGCGTCCAAAACCGGCTTGCGCTATCTGTTCGAGTCCCTGCGCGTCGATTTGGCACCGCAAAGCATCGCCGTCACCGTGGTCAGTCCTGGCTTCGTCGACGCCCCACTGGCCGATAAAAACGACGTCCCCATGCCGACGAGCTGGCCGGTGGACAAAGCCGCGCGGCATATCCTGGAGAAAATCCAGGATCGCCCCCTGGAGGTCGCTTTTCCGGCCTTGTTCATGGCGCAGTTCTGGCCGCTGTCAACGCTTCCCAACCAGACGAAACCGGCGATCGACCAGCTCATGGTCCGAAACGGACCGACGACCGAGGACTAGTCGTAAATGTCGACATCATCGGCAGTGGACACTCGACCGCTGCTCGGCAAGCGTTAGCTCACCGGGCGTCCGTCAGGCCTTTCACACAGCACGGGCCCACTGCCTTACACTGCGCGTCTATGACCAACATCCCCCTCACCGAAATTGCCGAACCGGCGATTACCTGCTCCACCTGCGCAGCCTGCTGCTGCCAACTGGAAGTCATGCTGATCACCGACACCGGCGTGCCTGAACGCTTTATCGACACTGACGATTGGGGCGGGGAAGTCATGCTGCGTCTGGATGATGGCTGGTGCGCCGCGCTGGACCGCAACAGCATGATGTGCACCATCTACGAGAAACGCCCGCTGATCTGCCGGGAGTTCGAGATGGGTGAAGCGGATTGCATCAACGAACGCCAAGGGATTGCTACCGCGTATCGTTGAATCTCAAACGTAAGCATTTGTGGCGAGCAGGCAAGCCCCTCGCCACAATAGTTCCCTTGCCAGTGTTCAGATCAAAGCGGCATCGTGTAATGCAGCGCGTAGCTCTCTATACCGTCGTTATGGCTGTTGATGCTGGCGTTGGAATAGTGAGTCGCGCGAATACCGATTTCATGTCCACCGCTAAAGCGCAGGCCTAAACCGATGCGATCTTCGAACTGAAACGACGACCCCAACTTGTTGTCTTCCACCTCGGTGTGGGCGAACAATGACACACCAATCCCTGCCTCGACATAAGGTTTGACGGTTTCGCCGGCGAACTCATAAACCAGTACCGGAGAGAATGACAGGCTGTGGTTGCTCGGCTTTTTGTCGCCGTTCCAGAAGGTGTAGGCGCCGCTCCAATAGCCGGTTAGACGACCGACATTACTCTGTAGCCAGCTCTTGTCCCAATCCAGTTGCATACCCAGGCGGTAGGTCTGGGTCGAGTCGCTGGTCTCGCCAATCGCGAACTCCACTCCAGCAGCCTGTGCCGAAAAACTTTGCCCCAACAGTGCGGCCGCAAGCGCAGCCAAACAGAATAGTCGCTTCATTAGAAACATCCTTTTCCGAACGATTTCGTATGGTTTTCGTACTACTCAACAGACTAGCTATAGAACTCGGTGCTGACGTATAAGCTCAGCTCTTTTGAATCGTTTTTTTTAATTTTTTTACAAAGGGAAGCTTTGCACAGCGCCAGACTTATTCCATAGCAACGGCAAGATATTTCTCAGATGCTCAGGGCTGGCACTGGTCCAGAATTTCGCTTCGTGTGCGGGGCCTTCGGCGAGCATTTCACGCTCGGCGAGCAAGCGTTGAAGTTGCCGGGCCACGGCGGCGCCGGTATCGATCAGGCTGATCTCGTCAGCGAGCATCTGCTTGAGCAATGGCTTGAGAAAGGGATAGTGGGTGCAGCCGAGAATGATGGTGTCGCAACCTGCCGCCAACAGGGGCTCAAGGTAACCGAGCAGTAGCTGGCGAAGCACGGCACTGTGCAGATCACCCGCTTCAATCAGCTCCACCAGCCCGGGGCAAGGTTGGGTAATGACCCGCACATCGGTGGCGAAACGGTCGAGCAACGCGGCAAACTTGGCGCTCTGCAAGGTCCCGGTAGTTGCCAGCACGCCGACCACACCGCTGCGGGTCGCTGCCGCCGCCGGCTTCACCGCTGGCTCCATACCGACGATCGGCCAGTCCGGGTAATCGCGACGCAAGTCCGCAACACCGGCCACCGTCGCCGTGTTACAGGCCAGCACCAACGCCTTGGCACCCTGCCGGGCGAAGAATTCAGCCATCACGCTGCAGCGCTGCTGAATGAACTCCGGAGTCTTCTCGCCATAGGGAATGTTGCCGCAGTCGCCGAAGTACAGCAGCGACTCGTTGGGCAGCAGGCGCTGGATTTCACCCAGCACCGACAGACCGCCGACACCGGAGTCGAACACACCAATCGGCGCTTCACGCATGTTTTGGCCCGCAGACACCGCAGCCTGGATCACGCTTGACCCGCAGTTCGCGAAAGCGCGTACCCAAGGCATCGATCAACAGCAAGCGCCCCACCAGCGGTTCGCCAAAGCCGACCAGCAATTTCAGCGCCTCAAGGGCTTGCAGGCTACCGACCAGACCCACCAGCGGACCGAGCACGCCGGCTTCACTGCAGGTCAATTCGGCTTCGCTGCCGTGCCCATACAAGCAGTGGTAACAAGGGCTCTCGGGCCGACGCGGATCGAACACCGAAAGCTGCCCCTCCAGGCGAATCGCCGCGCCGCTGACCAAGGGTTTGCGCGCCGCAACACAGGCCGCATTGACGGCTTCGCGGGTAGAGAAATTATCGGAGCAATCAAGAACCAGATCGACAGCAGCGACAGCGGCTGCCAGCGAGTCTTCGTCCAGCGCCGAGCGATGGGCGATCAACTGAATCTCTGGATTGATCGCTGTAAGGCGACGAATCGCCGAATCGACCTTACTCAGGCCAACGCTGTCCGTGTCATGAATGATCTGCCGTTGCAGGTTGGTCAGATCGACCGTATCGAAGTCCGCCAGATGCAGCTCGCCAACCCCGGCCGCCGCCAGGTACAAGGCCACCGGCGCACCGAGACCGCCGAGGCCGACGATCAATATGCGACTGTTCTTGAGGCGCAACTGACCGTCGATGTCGACATGCTGCAACAAAATCTGCCGGCTATAGCGCAACAGCTCCTGATCATTCAGCACGGTAGACGCCCCAGACTGATACGTTCGTGGTCGCCCAGATCTTTACGACTGTGTACTTCTTCAAAGCCGCGAGTCAGCAGCAAATCACGCACTGCCAGCGCCTGGTCGTAGCCATGTTCAAGCATCAACCAGCCGCCCGCCTCGAGGTGTTGCGGTGCCTGGGCGATGATCAGACGCAGATCGTCGAGTCCGTCCACACCCGCCACCAGCGCACTGGCCGGCTCGAAACGCACATCACCGGCCACCAGATGCGGATCGGCATCGGCAATGTACGGCGGGTTACTGATAATTAGCTGGAAACGATGATCTTGCAGTGCGCTGAACCAGTGACTGTTGAGCACCGTGACATTGTTCAGGTTCAGCCGCTGACGGTTGCGCTCGGCCAGGGCCACGGCTTCGAGCACCCGATCCACCGCCGTGACGTGCCAGGCCGGACGTTCACTGGCCAGGGCCAAGGCAATCGCGCCGCTGCCGGTGCCCAGATCGAGCACCTTGGCAGGTGTGGCCGGCAACAGTTCCAGCGCGGCCTCCACCAGCAGCTCAGTGTCCGGACGCGGAATCAGTGTATGCGGCGCGACTTCCAGGTCCAGCTTCCAGAAACCCTGCTGGCCGAGAATATAGGCCACCGGCTCGCCAGCGCGGCGGCGCTGTAAATAATCGGCAAAGGTCAGCGCAGCTTCGCTGCTGACGATCCGCTCTGGCCAGGTGTGCAGAAAACTGCGGGACTTGCCCAGAGCTGCTGCCAGCAATAACTCGGCATCCAGACGGGCCGTGGGCGAATCAGGCAGTTCGGCCGAGCGTAACAAGCTGGCAATAATCGTCATTTACTCACCTATCGATGCCAGTTGATCGGCCTGATATTCGGCCAGCAATGGCTCGATCACCGCTTCGACGCCGCCCGCGAGGATTTCATCAAGGGAATACAGGGTCAGGTTGACCCGATGATCGGTAACCCGGCCTTGAGCAAAGTTATAGGTACGGATCCGCTCGGAACGATCACCCGAACCTACCAGCAACTTACGCTCGCTGGCGATGGCATTGGCCGCGGCGCTGGTCTGCTGGTCGTTCAACTTGGCCGACAGCCAGGACATCGCCCGCGCACGGTTCTTGTGCTGAGAACGTTCTTCCTGGCACTCGACCACAATTCCCGAAGGAAGGTGAGTGATGCGGATCGCCGAGTCGGTCTTGTTGACGTGCTGACCACCGGCGCCGGAGGAGCGATAGGTATCGACCCGCAGGTCCGCCGGGTTGATCTCGATGGCTTCCTGTTCATCCGGCTCAGGCAATACCGCCACGGTACAGGCCGAGGTGTGAATACGGCCCTGAGACTCTGTCGCTGGAACCCGTTGCACGCGATGGGCACCCGATTCGAATTTCAGTTTGCCATAGACGTTGTCGCCTTCGACCCGGGCAATGACTTCTTTATAGCCGCCGTGCTCGCCTATGTTCTCCGAGAGAATTTCCACCCGCCAGCCGCGACGCTCGGCGTAGCGTGAATACATACGGAACAGGTCGCCGGAGAAAATCGCCGCTTCGTCACCGCCGGTGCCGGCACGTATCTCGAGGAAGACGTTGCGCCCGTCGTTGGGATCCTTGGGCAGCAGCATGCGTTGCAGGTCGCCTTCGAGCTCGATCAGCCGCTCTTTGGCTTCGCGCACTTCCTCTACCGCCATTTCGCGCATGTCCGGGTCGCTGTCCTTGAGCAGCGCCTGGGCGCCTTCGAGGTCAGCTTGAACCTTGAGCAGTTGTGCATAGGTGGTGACAATCGGTTCAACTTCCGCGTATTCCTTGGAATAGGTACGGAACTTGTTCTGGTCGGAAATGACTTCGCCATCGCCGAGCAAGGCGGTCAATTCCTCGAAACGGTCCTGGAGGATGTCCAGCTTATTGAGCAGTGACGCTTTCATTGCGGTTTTTTATCCGAAAAGCTATCCGATGGGCCCTCACCGAGGGCAAAGAGTTCCTGAGCCATGGCCAGCGCATCGAGGCGGCCTTCGGCGGAAAGCTTTTTCAACTGCACGCTCGGGGCATGCAGCAATTTGTTGGTCAGGCCGCGGGCCAGATGCACCAACACGTCTTCGGCGTTGCTGCCATTGGCGAGCATGCGCTGGGCCTTGAGCAGCTCTTCATCACGCAGGCGTTCGCTTTGCTGGCGGTAGGCCTTGAGTACATCCACCGCCGCCAGTTCACGCAATCGCACCATGAAGTCGTCGGCGCCGATGGACACCATCTCTTCCGCCGCTTGCGCAGCACCCTGACGACTCTTGAGGTTTTCGGCGACCACTTCGTGGAGATCGTCGACGCTATAGAGGTAAACGTCGTCCAACTCGCCGACTTCCGGCTCGATATCGCGCGGCACGGCGATGTCAACCATGAAGATCGGTTTGTGCTTGCGCAGCTTCAATGCACTCTCGACCGCGCCCTTGCCCAGAATCGGCAACTGGCTGGCAGTGGAGCTGATGACGATGTCGCTGCGAACCAATTCTGCCGGGATATCCGAGAGCAGCACCGCGTGGGCACCGAACTGTTCGGCCAAAATGCTCGCGCGCTCCAGCGTGCGGTTGGCGACCACGATACGCTTGACGCCAAGCTCATGCAGATGTCGGGCGACCAGCGTGATGGTTTCGCCGGCGCCAATCAACAGAGCCTGGCTGCGTTGCAAGTCACTGAAAATCTGTTTCGCCAGGCTGACGGCGGCAAAGGCCACCGACACCGGGTTTTCACCGATGGCGGTGTCGGTACGCACCTGTTTGGCTGCATTGAACGTCGCCTGAAACAAGCGCCCAAGCAGCGGGCCAATGGTGCCGGCCTCGCGAGCCACGGCGTAGGCCGACTTCATCTGGCCGAGAATCTGCGGTTCACCCAGCACCAGCGAATCCAGCCCTGAAGCCACACGCATCATGTGACGAACGGCCGCATCATCTTCATGCACATAAGCACTCGCACGCAGCTCCTCGAGGCTCAATTGGTGATAATCGGCCAGCCAGCGCAGCACGATGTCAGCCGAAAGGTGATCCTGTTCTATATACAGTTCACTGCGATTGCAGGTGGAGAGGATCGCAGCTTCGCGGCTATCGGTGAGGCGGCAGAGCTGCTGCAAGGCCTCAACCAACTGCTCAGGGGTAAAGGCCACGCGCTCGCGGACGTCTACTGAAGCAGTCTTGTGGTTGATACCGAGTGCAAGAAAGGCCATTCAAGGTCGCTGATGATGTCGAGAAGCCGTCAATTGTCCTACTTCGCCAGATTCAGAACAACCATTGCCGCAACGAATCCCCCTGCACGAAGCATTCGAGCGCCCTTTAATATGAATTAACGGGGCGGTTATGTTTGGCCGAAGGCTTGTGTCATGATGATCCGACCGCAGGTTAGTCGTCCTCTTCCTATATGAATAGATCCTCCGCGTTGCTCCTCGCTTTTGTCTTCCTAAGCGGCTGCCAGGCCTTGGCACCCGTATCATCGGACGGTACGCCACCGGTCGAAGACAGCACTCCGGCCCCTGAAAAGCCCAAGGTTTACAGTTCGTTCAGCGAAGATACGATCTTCAGTCTGCTGAGTGCGGAACTGGCTGGCCAGCGCAATCGTTTCGACATTGCACTGGACAACTATGTGACCCAGGCCATCAATACTCAGGATCCGGGAATCTCCGAACGGGCGTTCCGCATCGCCGAGTACCTGGGTGCCGATCAGGCAGCGCTGGACACCGCTCTTATCTGGGCGAAAAACGCCCCGGACGATCTGGAGGCGCAACGTGCCGCAGCCGTTCAATTGGCCCGCGGCGGGCGTTATGACGACTCCATGGTCTACATGGAGAAAGTCCTGCAAGGCAAAGGCGACACCCATTTCGACTTTCTTGCCTTGTCTGCCGCCGATACCGACCAGGACACCCGCAACGGCTTGATCAAAAGTTTTGACCGGTTATTGCAGAAACACCCGAAAAACGGTCAGTTGATCTTCGGCAAAGCGTTGTTGCTGCAACAGAATGGTGAATCCGGGGCCGCACTGACCCTCCTTGAAAAAAATCCACCGGAAGATGGCGAAGTAGCACCGCTGTTGCTCCACGCCCGCCTGCTGCAAAGCATGGGTCGTGGCAAGGAAGCCTTGCCACTGCTGGAAAAAAGCATCCGTAAATACCCGGACGACAAACGCCTGCGCCTGACTTATGCACGCATGCTGGTCGAACAGGACCGCATGCACGACGCCAAAGTCGAGTTTTCCAGGCTGGTTCAGCAATACCCGGAAGATGACGAGCTGCGTTACTCACTGGCGCTTGTCTGCCTGGAAGCCAAGGCCTGGGAAGAGGCCAAGGGCTATCTGGAAGACTTGATCGCCCGGGAAAGCCACGTCGATTCGGCGCACCTGAACCTGGGCCGCATCGCCGAAGAACGCAACGACCCACAAGGTGCACTGATCGAATACGCCCAGGTTGCACCGGGCAATGACTACCTGCCGGCGCAATTGCGTCAGGCCGATATTCTAATGAACAACGGTCGCACCAGCGAAGCCGAAAGCCGTTTGGCCACTGCCCGCGACACTCAACCCGATTACGCGATACAGCTGTATCTGATCGAGGTTGAGACCTTGTCTGCCAACAATCAGGGCGATCGCGCCTGGAAAGTATTGCAGCAAGCCTTGCAGCAGTACCCGGACGATCTGAATCTGCTGTATACCCGCGCCATGCAGGCGGAAAAGCGCAATGACCTGGCGCAGATGGAAAAAGACCTGCGGCTGATCATCAAGCACGATCCGAACAATGCGATGGCGCTGAATGCTCTGGGCTACACCTTGTCGGACCGTACAACGCGTTACGCCGAAGCCAAGGCGCTGATCGAACAGGCTCATCAGCTGAATCCGGAAGATCCGGCGGTACTCGACAGCCTTGGCTGGGTGAACTTCCGCCTGGGCAACCTCGATGAAGCCGAACGCTTGCTGCGCCAGGCCCTTGAGCGCTTCCCCGATCAGGAGGTCGCTGCGCACCTGGGCGAAGTCCTGTGGGCCAACGGCAAACAACGCGAGGCCAAGCAAATCTGGGGCAAATTCCTCAAGGATCAGCCCGACAGCCCTACCCTGCGCAGCACCATTAAGCGCCTGACCGGATCCGAGACTTTTTAAGATTATGTTTTTGCGCCACTTTATCGTTTTCAGCTTCATCGCCCTGCTTGCCGGTTGCGCGGGCTTTGGCGCCCGTGAGTCCGTCGAAGGTCACGGCAACCCCGCGCAATGGCGCGTGCACAAACAACAGTTGAGCAGCCTCGATGGCTGGCAGATCAGCGGCAAGGTCGGCATTCGCGCGCCGAAGGATTCGGGTAGCGGCACCTTGTTCTGGCTACAACGTCAGGACTACTACGACATACGCCTGTCCGGCCCATTGGGTCGCGGCGCGGCACGCCTGACCGGTCGCCCGGGCCGGGTGGCACTGGAAGTCGCCAACCAGGGACGCTATGAAGCGCCTACGCCAGAGGCCCTGCTGGAAGAACAACTCGGCTGGAAGCTGCCGGTCTCGCATCTGGTCTGGTGGGTTCGCGGTCTTCCCGCGCCCGATAGCAAAAGCCGCCTGAACCTCGATGCCGACAGCCGCCTGGCCAACCTCGAGCAGGATGGCTGGCAGGTCGAGTATTTGAGCTACGCCCAAGAGAGCGGTTTCTGGCTACCGGAACGAATCAAGCTGCATGGTCCCGACCTTGAAGTCACGCTGGTGATCAAGGACTGGCAACCGCGCAAGCTGGGGCAATGACATGACAACTCCACGCCTGACCCTGCCTGCTCCGGCAAAACTCAATCTGATGCTGCATATCCTCGGTCGCCGTGAAGACGGCTACCACGAGCTGCAGACATTGTTTCAGTTTCTCGATTATGCCGACGAACTGACCTTTGCCGTTCGCGATGACGGCATCATCAAGCTGCATACCGAATTCGACGGCGTCCCCCACGACAGCAATTTGATCGTGCGCGCGGCGAAAAAGCTTCAGGAACAATCCGGCTCCACGCTGGGAATCGATATCTGGATCGAAAAAATTCTGCCCATGGGCGGCGGAATCGGTGGCGGCAGTTCAAATGCGGCGACCACTCTGCTCGGCCTCAATCACCTCTGGCAAACGGGTTGGGATGAAGATCGATTAGCGGCTTTGGGCCTGACATTGGGCGCGGACGTCCCGGTTTTCGTGCGTGGGCACGCAGCTTTCGCTGAGGGTGTGGGAGAAAAACTCACCCCCGTAGACCCCGAAGAACCGTGGTATCTCGTGCTTGTGCCGCAAGTATCTGTAAGTACAGCAGAAATTTTTTCAGATCCACTGTTGACACGTAACTCTCCGCCCATTAAAGTGCGCCCCGTTCCCAAGGGAAACAGTCGAAATGACTGCTTACCGGTGGTAGCAAGGCGTTATCCAGATGTACGTAACGCATTGAATTTGTTAGGTAAATTTACCGAAGCAAAACTCACCGGAACTGGAAGTTGTGTGTTTGGGGGCTTCCCAAGCAAAGCTGAAGCTGATAAAGTCTCGGCCCTTCTTACAGAGACCCTTACAGGGTTTGTAGCAAAGGGAAGCAACGTTTCGATGTTGCATCGCAAGCTGCAAAGTCTGCTCTAAAAGGAACCGGGTGCTGGGCACTCGTTGCAACAGATACAGGGGCGTCGCCAAGCGGTAAGGCAGCAGGTTTTGATCCTGCCATGCGTTGGTTCGAATCCAGCCGCCCCTGCCATTTTCCTATACTCATCCAGGTATACCCTCAGCCTTCAGGTACTGCGCGTGTCCAAGATGATGGTCTTTACGGGGAACGCTAACCCCGATCTGGCTCGGCGTGTTGTACGTCAGCTGCATATCCCACTCGGTGACATTTCTGTCGGTAAGTTCTCCGACGGCGAAATCACCGCTGAGATTAATGAAAACGTCCGCGGTAAAGACGTCTTCATCATTCAGCCGACGTGTGCTCCGACCAACGATAACCTGATGGAACTCGTCGTGATGGCTGATGCCTTCCGTCGCTCCTCAGCAACTCGAATCACTGCGGTGATCCCCTACTTTGGTTATGCCCGTCAGGATCGCCGTCCGCGTTCCGCACGTGTGGCTATCAGCGCGAAAGTCGTCGCTGACATGCTCACCGTAGTCGGCATCGATCGTGTTCTCACGGTTGATTTGCATGCTGACCAGATCCAGGGCTTCTTCGATATTCCGGTAGATAACATCTACGGCTCCCCGGTATTGGTGGATGACATCGAAGACCAACGCTTCGAAAACCTGATGATCGTGTCCCCGGACATTGGCGGCGTCGTGCGTGCACGTGCTGTTGCCAAATCCCTGGGCGTGGATCTCGGGATCATCGACAAGCGCCGTGAGAAAGCCAATCACTCTGAAGTGATGCATATCATCGGTGATGTCGAAGGGCGTACCTGTATTCTGGTCGATGACATGGTCGATACCGCCGGCACCCTGTGCCACGCGGCTAAAGCCTTGAAAGAGCATGGCGCTGCCAAGGTCTTTGCCTACTGCACACACCCTGTGCTGTCGGGGCGAGCGATCGAAAACATTGAAAATTCCATGCTGGACGAGCTGGTGGTGACTAACACCATCCCGCTGTCCGCTGCAGCACAAGCCTGTTCGCGTATCCGTCAACTGGATATCGCACCGGTAGTTGCCGAAGCGGTTCGCCGTATCAGCAACGAAGAATCGATCAGCGCGATGTTCCGCTAAGGGCCCTGCCCTTCGCACTCATCACGATGACGAAAAGCGCCCCGCCCCGGCATTCTTGTTGGGGCGGGGCTTTTTTGCCCATATCGCCTTTAGCGCTGGTCGCAAACGCTGGGGCGAATGTGGTTATTTTGGAGATACAACATGAACGATTTTACTCTGAATGCTGAAGTGCGTTCCGACCTGGGGAAAGGTGCGAGCCGCCGCCTGCGTCGTCTCGCAAGCCTGGTTCCAGCTGTAGTTTACGGTGGCGAAAAAGCCCCTGAATCCATCAGCATGCTGGCTAAAGAAGTTGCCAAACTGCTCGAAAACGAAGCTGCTTTCAGCCACGTTATCGAACTGAACGTTGGCGGCACCAAGCAAAACGTCGTTATCAAAGCTCTGCAGCGTCACCCGGCCAAAGGCCACGTGATGCACGCTGACTTCGTACGCGTTGTAGCTGGCCAGAAACTGACCGCTCACGTTCCAGTGCACTTCATCAACGAAGAAGCTGCCCTGAAGAAAGGCGGCGAAATTTCGCACGTTGTTGCTGAAGTCGAAGTTTCTTGCCTGCCAAAAGACCTGCCTGAATTCATCGAAGTCGACCTGGCTAGCGCCGTAATCGGTTCGATCATTCACTTGTCCGACCTCAAAGCACCTAAAGGCGTTGAGTTCGTAGCTCTGGCTCACGGTAACGACCTGGCTGTTGCCAACGTTCACGCTCCACGTGTTGCTCCAGAAGCTGCAGAAGGCGCTGCAGAGTAATTCACTCTGTACGCCGGAGTTTGTTGGAAACATCGCGGACTAGAGCGTAGCGAGAAAGCGGGCGAGAACGCGGAGTTTACATAATGGTAAATGAGCATTTTTCGTCCACTTTCGCCGCACAACCTCAAAGCGGCGATGCTATCCACAACTCCAAAGAAGGGCCCCTGATGTGACTGCCATACAACTGATCGTTGGCCTGGGAAATCCAGGCACCGAATACGAACAGACCCGGCATAACGCAGGGGCCCTTTTTGTTGAGCGCATCGCATCGGCCCAACGCATCAATCTGGTGCCCGAGCGCAAATTTTTTGGCCTGACCGGGCGCTTCACGCATCAGGGTCAGGATGTTCGTCTGCTGATTCCCACCACGTTCATGAACCGAAGTGGCCAGGCCGTAGCGGCACTTGCCGGTTTTTACCGCATCCCACCGGAAGCGATACTGGTGGCGCACGACGAACTCGACTTGCCACCCGGCGTAGCCAAGCTCAAACAGGGCGGCGGGCATGGCGGGCATAACGGCCTGCGCGACATCATCGCGCAGCTCGGCAATCAGAATACTTTCCACCGCTTGCGGCTTGGCATCGGCCACCCAGGCGTCGCCAGTATGGTTTCAAATTTTGTCCTGGGTCGTGCGCCACGCGCCGAACAGGAAAAACTCGATGCAAGCATCGACTTTGCCCTCGGCGTGCTGCCGGATATTCTCGCTGGTGAATGGAACCGCGCGATGAAAAACCTGCACAGCCAGAAGGCCTGACTCTTATCCGAGGGGAAACACCATGGGATTCAACTGCGGCATCGTCGGCCTGCCTAACGTCGGCAAGTCCACCCTGTTCAACGCCCTGACCAAATCCGGTATCGCGGCCGAGAACTTTCCCTTCTGCACCATCGAGCCGAACAGCGGCATAGTGCCAATGCCCGATCCGCGTCTGGACGCACTGGCGGAAATCGTCAAACCCAAGCGCATCCTGCCGACCACCATGGAATTCGTCGACATCGCAGGCCTCGTTGCCGGCGCCTCGAAAGGTGAAGGTCTGGGCAACAAGTTCCTGGCCAACATCCGTGAAACCGATGCCATCGCCCACGTGGTCCGCTGTTTCGAAGACGAGAACGTGATTCACGTCTCCAACAGCGTCGACCCGAAACGCGACATCGAGATCATCGACCTCGAACTGATCTTCGCCGACCTCGACAGCTGCGAGAAGCAACTGCAGAAAGTCACCCGCAACGCCAAGGGTGGTGACAAGGACGCCGTGGTTCAGAAAGGCCTGTTGGAGCAGTTGATCGCTCACTTCACCGAAGGCAAGCCTGCGCGCAGCCTGATGAAGAACATGAGCACCGACGAGAAAGCGGTGATCCGTGGCTTCCACCTGCTGACCACCAAACCGGTCATGTACATCGCCAACGTTGCCGAAGACGGCTTCGAAAACAACCCGCTGCTCGACGTGGTCATGGCCATCGCCGAAGAAGAAGGTGCAGTGGTTGTACCGGTCTGCAACAAGATCGAAGCGGAAATCGCCGAGCTTGACGACGGCGAAGAGAAAGACATGTTCCTCGAGGCCCTGGGCCTGGAAGAGCCTGGCCTGAACCGCGTGATCCGCGCCGGCTACGAAATGCTGCACCTGCAGACCTACTTCACCGCCGGTGTTGAAGAAGTCCGCGCCTGGACCGTAAAAGTCGGTGCTACTGCGCCACAAGCGGCCGGGGTGATCCACACCGACTTCGAAAAAGGCTTCATCCGCGCCGAAGTCATCGCCTACAACGACTTCATCCAGTACAAGGGCGAAGCCGGCACCAAAGAAGCCGGTAAATGGCGTCTGGAAGGCAAGGATTACATCGTCAAAGACGGCGACGTGATGCACTTCCGCTTCAACGTGTAAAAGAAACGCCCAAGAAAAAGCCGCGTCTCGACGCGGCTTTTTTGTGCCTGGTGATTATCAAACCACCACATATTCCGTAGGAGCGAGGCTTACCCGCGATATAGACGCTACGGTCTTTCTATTAGACCGCGTCATCGTTCTTCGCGGGCAAGCTTCGCTCCAGGATCTCTGACTTATGCCTTTTTGGTTCTCGGCAAAAAGATCGCCAAAACACCGAACAACGGCAGGAACGAGCACAGCAGGTACACGTACTCGATGCCGTGTATGTCGGCCAGATGCCCAAGCAGCGCCGCACCAATCCCGCCGAAACCAAACATCAGACCAAAGAACACCCCGGCAATCATCCCGACGTTACCTGGTACCAATTCCTGTGCGTAAACCACAATGGCCGAGAATGCAGAAGCCAGAATGAAGCCGATCACCACGCTCAGCACGCTGGTCCAGAACAGGTCCACGTGAGGCAGCAACAACGTGAACGGCGCCACGCCGAGAATCGAGAACCAGATGACCGCCTTGCGACCGATCCTGTCGCCGATCGGGCCGCCAAAGAACGTCCCCGCCGCGACCGCACCGAGAAACAGGAACAGATGCAACTGCGAGCTGGCCACCGACAGGTCGAATTTCTCGATCAGGTAAAAAGTGAAATAGCTGGTGAAGCTGGCCATGTAGAAGTACTTGGAGAACACCAGCAGCCCAAGCACGACTAATGCACTCAGTACCCGCCCTTTCGACAAGCCATGGGTTGCGGCCTGGCCCTGCTTGAGTTTGAACAGATTCAGGTGATTGCTGTACCAACGGCTGATCGCATACAGCACGCCCAAGGCGAACACCGCAAACACCCCGAACCAGGCGACGTTGCCCTGGCCGAACGGAATGATGATCGCTGCCGCCAGCAACGGCCCGAACGCCGAGCCGGCGTTACCACCGACCTGGAAGGTCGACTGCGCCAAGCCATAACGGCCGCCCGAGGCCAGTCGCGCGACCCGCGAAGCTTCCGGGTGAAAGGTCGAAGAGCCGATACCAATCAACGCCGAGGCCAACAGAATCAGCGGGAAGCTACCGACTTGAGACAGCATCAAAATGCCAATCAACGTGCTGACCATACCCAGCGGCAGCAGATAGGGCTGGGGATGGCGATCGGTGTAATACCCGACCCATGGCTGCAACAGCGAAGCGGTGAGCTGAAAGGTCAATGTGATCAAACCGACCTGAGTGAAGGTCAGTCCATAGTTGGCCTTGAGCATTGGATAGATCGATGGCAACACCGCCTGAATCAGGTCATTGATCAAATGCGCCAAAGCCACGGCACCGATGATGCGCATGACCAAAGGGCTGGTTTGCGGGGCGGTAGAAGCCGGGCTCGCGGAGGTCTGAAGGTTACTGATAGCCATAAGAGTTTCCGTACAACAGATGGGTGCGCATTTGCAGGTGGGTCAATGTGCCATTTTTCAGTGCAGCAAAGCCATCCCCCTAGCCTGCCAACAACTTCAAACCTTACAACGCATAACGTGATAGCTCAAAGCCATGGTCTGAATCTTGCCTTGCTTATCCACTTCAACGCGGCCCCTTACAAAGGGGACCGAGAATGGGAAGTTTCGCTACAGGGCTCACCGCACAGGGCTCGCGATTGCGATTTTCCGAGGCCTTTAACAGCAAGCACAGGTCCAGGCCACACCGCCAGGACTGCACGCCATTGGTGCGTGGTGCTCAGAGGAGTAGTCGGGCATGCAGGTTTTTCTATCACCAGGAATCAGACTGCTTGGGCGCTTCGGCTTTGCCCGCAAGTTTCAGCTGTTGTTTCTGCTGTTCATCCTGCCGCTGATGGGCAGCCTGTGGATAATCGGCCAGGACTACCGCGACAAGTTAAGCCTGATCTCCGGCGAGCGTGCCGGAGTTCGCCAATTGCTGGCCCTCGACAGTCTGGACAACTTGCTGGCCACTCAGCGTGACCGCGCCGCCCGCTGGCGAGCAACAGAAACCAATCGTCAGCCTACACCGGCGACCCTTGCCGCCATGGCTGCGTTCGACTCGGTCCAGCCCGCAGTCACTCAAGCCGTCACCGACCTCGGCACCGCTCTGCAAACCGAAGGTGCCGTCGGCGACACCTTGAGTCGCTATCAAGGGCTGCAAGCGGCTCTAAGCGGATTGGACTCCAAAAGCCTGAGCAGCGTCGGCTGGTGGCCGGACGGCTACGAGCGCTTCACCGCCGCATTGAGCGCGTTGCAAGCCCTGCGCGAGCAGATAGCCATGGACAACCGACTAATCCTCGCCCCATGGCTGGAAACCTGCCTGCTGACGCAGATTTCCACTCAGCACGCTCCAGACCTGATCGAACGGGTTGGTCGCCTGGCCAGTGTCGGCCAGGCCTCAGTGGTGTCCGGGCAATTCACCCTGCAAAGCCGCCTGCAACTGCGGGACCTGCGCAGCCGCATCGGCGACGCCCGCGAGCAACTGGTGAAGACCGGCAGCCTGCTCGAAGCCCGGCTGCCCAGCGCGTTGCGATCCTGGGCCGGGCAATACCACGACAGCCTGAAGCATCTGGATGACGGCCTCAAAGTGCTCGACGACGGCGTGTTCGGCGGCAGCATCAATCTCAAGCCGCAAGACTTCGAGCGCAGCCTCGACGCCCTCCTCATGGACCTGTCATCGTTGCGCCAACAGTCCCTGGTGTCGCTGGACAGCCGCCTGGATTACTACCAGAGCTCGGCCATCCGCCAATTCATCCTGGTGGCGACGATCTTCGGCGGCCTGCTACTGGCAGCGCTGTACCTGTTCATCTGCTTGCAGACATCGATCCGTCGCAGTGCCAGCGGCATCACCTTGCTGGCCGAGTCCTTGCGTGACGGCAACCTGTCTTTGCAAGTACCGGTACACGGGCGCGATGAACTGGCCGCCATCAGCAGCGCGCTCAACGTCGCGGTGGTGCAGTTGCGTACCAGTCTGCTCGGGGTTGATCACGAAACCCTGCAACTGAGTGACGCAGTACGCACCCTCAACGACCACTCCAGCGGCGCCTTGGGCGAAGTCGAAGCACAGCAATTGCAGATCAGCCAGATCGCCGCGGCGGCGACCCAACTGGCCGCCACCTCACAAGGTGTCGCACACAGCTGCGAACAGGCTTCCGGCAGTGCCCGGCACACCCAGCGTATTGCCGCCGACAGCAGCCGCGACAGTCAGCGGACCACCACCAGCATCCAGCAACTCAACCAGCGCCTGAACGAGACTGCCGCAGCACTTGGCCGGGTCAGCGAGCAAGGGCAGCAGATCCAGCTGGTGGTGGATACCATTCGCGGCGTTGCCGAGCAGACCAATCTGCTGGCGTTGAATGCCGCCATCGAGGCGGCCCGGGCCGGGGAGCAAGGTCGTGGGTTTGCCGTGGTGGCCGATGAAGTGCGCAGCCTGTCGCAGCGCACCCAATCCTCCACCGCGCAAATCGCCGGTACCGTCGATAGCCTGCGGGCCACGGTGAGCGAGGCCGTGGCCTTGATGGAAGCCGCCTGCGATCAGGCACAAACCGATGCCCAGGCAGTGACCGGGCTTGGCGAACGCCTGGTAGAAATTGCCAGTGCGGTGCAAAGCGTCACCAATACCCTGGCGCAGATTGCGACTGCCGTCGAAGAACAGGCCAGCACCGCCGATGAAGTCAGCGGCAATATTCAACAGGTCGATCAAGCGGCCATGCGCCTGCTTGAAGGCGCACGAGCGGTGAACCGCGCGGCGGATACCTTGAGCCAGGGTAGTAAGGCGCTGAGTGAGAATACGGGGAGGTTTCGGTTGAACTAGGTGTCGCAATCTTCTGTAGCAGTTGCCGAAGGCTGCGTTCGAGCGCGCAGCAGTCGCAAAGAGTCCTGACACGATTCAACAGGACACTTGAGTTGCCCGGATTACGACCGCTGTGCGGCCGAACGCAGCCTTTGGCAGCTGCTACGGGGTAGGTGCAGGCCTTCACTTTTGACGTCAGGTCGGGGCCATCAAACCCCGACCACCGCCTCTGGAAACTCTTGCTCCAGCGACGTCGACAACCACTGGATAAACCATTGCACATCCGCCGACAACGCGGCTGACGGCGTCAGTACGCGATAGCTTTCCAGTTTCACCTGGGCCTCAACTGCTCGCACCAGGGTGCCGGCCTCGAGTTCATCGCGTACCAATACTTCGTTGGCCAGTGCAATACCCTGGCCGCTTTCGGCCACCGATAAGGCGTGGTCATTGTTGACGTACAACACGTCGGAAGTCAGGTGAATATCCAGATCATTGGCGGCGAACCACATGTTCCACCATTCGCCGTCGTCAAAGTGGATCAAATTGTGTTTCACCAGATCGACCGGGCTGTGAATCGGCTCGATGCTCGCCAGGTACCCCGGCGTACAAATCGGAAATACCCGCGGGCAGATCAAGGTCGCGCGGGAATTGGCGTACTGCCCATCCAGGCCATAAACGATGCCCAAGTCAGCGCTCTTGCCATCTACTTCGGTAAAGGTCGAGTTGGGTTCGATGGCGAACTTCAACCCCGGTCGCAGATGCCGCATCGCCTCAAGCCTGGGCGTCAGCCAGCGCTTGGCGAAGCCCGGCACCACCATGATCCGCAGCCAGCGCTCGGAATCCCTGGGCAGCAACTCCTTCCCGGCCTCAACGATCAACTGCAAAGCCGCGGAGATTTTGTGGTGGTATTTCTGCCCGGCGACTGTCAGCACAACCCCGCGTGAGGTCCGCTCAAATAGCTGCACGCCAAGCCACTCCTCAAGCAACTTCACATGCCGGCCAATCGCTGGCTGGGTCACGTGCAGCGCTTTTGAGGCTTCGACATAGCTGCCCAGACGCGCCGCCGCATCAAAAGCGCGTACGGCATTGAGTGGCGGCAAACGGTGGGTAGGCATTGGGTAGAACCGCCTCTAGCTATTAAATTATTTAACAGCCCCTATGTTAAAATTGAAGTTTCGCACCTGCAACCCCTCACTGATAATCGAGCCACACCAGAACAACAAGAACAGAACAAAGAGCCCGCCGACGCGGCTCGCTGCACACCCGAAAACATCTCGATCCTGCCCAAAAAAATAATATCCATGGCCTGACGACGCAGCTCTTTGCCGAGCAATTCGAACAGGCGATGGGGGAATCGGAGGTAACGCATGAATGCCCTGCATTCGCTGCAAACGCTGGCTGTGTCCATTCGCTCGGTACGCAAGGTTTACGGAGATCCGCAAACCGGTCCGGTGGCGCTGAAAAGCATCGACCTGGATATCCGCGACAACGAGTTCTTCACCCTCCTCGGCCCTTCAGGCTGCGGTAAAACCACTCTCCTGCGGATGATCGCCGGGTTTGAATTTCCGACCGAGGGCGAGATTCTGCTCTATGGCGAAAACATCGCCGACCGCCCGCCCTTCAAGCGCCCGGTCAACACAGTGTTCCAGCACTACGCGCTGTTCCCACATATGACCATCGCCGAGAACCTGGCCTTCGGCCTCGAATCGCAGCCCATGGGCAAAGTCCTGAGCAAGGTGCAGATCGCCGAGCGCGTGCGGGAAATGCTCGCACTGGTGCAGATGGAACGCTTCGCCACGCGCCGCCCGACACAATTGTCCGGCGGCCAGCAGCAACGGGTTGCCCTGGCCCGGGCACTGGCGCCGCATCCCAAGGTGCTGCTGCTCGACGAGCCGCTTTCGGCCCTTGACCTCAAGCTTCGCCAAGCCATGCGCGAAGAGCTGAAAACCATCCAGGCCAAGACCGGTATCACCTTCATTTTCGTCACCCACGACCAGGAAGAAGCGCTGACCATGTCCGACCGCATCGCCGTATTGTCCGAAGGCGAAGTGCAGCAGGTCGGTCGTCCGGAAGACATCTATGAGCGCCCGCGCAATCGCTTCGTCGCCGACTTTATTGGCGAGACCAACTTCATCGAAGGCCGGGTCTCACGAGTCGAGGCCGGGCTGGCCTGGTTCGATGGCCCGGCCGGTCACCCCTTGCCGGCTCAGCCCTGCAGCGACGTAGCCATCGGCGACAGCGTTGCGCTCTCGGTGCGTCCGGAACGCCTGCATCTGGTGCCAGATGGCGCCACCGGTGCCCTGCCCTGCAGGATCGACGCGCAGATCTACCTGGGCACCGACCTGCAATACCAGGTCAGCCTGGCCGACGGTTCGCGCCTCACCGTGCGCACGCCCAACAGCGTCGACCAAAGCCAGCGCTTCCCGGTCAACAGTCGGGCCGGCCTGCTGTTCGATCGAGGCAGCGCCAGCGTTTTGCTGGATTGAGCAAGGGATTCCCATGCACGCTTCACCGATATCCACCACTCTGGCACGACGCAAGGCCTTCGGCAGCTTCCTCGGGGTGACTCCCGCGCTGCTCGCCATCGGCCTGTTTCTGATCGTGCCGATTCTGATCGTGATCGGCTATTCACTGATGGAAGCCAACCCCTATGGCGGGGTGAACAAGGTCTTCAGCAGCGATGCCTACACCTCGTTGCTGTTCGAACGGCAACTGGACGACAGCCTGGCCTTTGCCGACTCGTACCTGATCATCGCCCTGCGTTCAATCGGCATCGCCGGGCTGACCACGGTCATCACGCTGTTAATCGGTTTTCCAGTGGCGGTCTGGCTGGCCATGCAGCCGGCCCATCGTCGCGGGCTGCTGATATTCCTGATCACCGTGCCGTTCTGGGCCAATCTGCTGATCCGCACCTACGCCTGGATTCTGCTGCTACGTAACACCGGGGTGATCAACAACAGCCTGATGGGGCTCGGCGTGATCGATCAACCATTGCAACTGCTCTATACCGATGGCGCGGTGCTGCTGGGGCTGGTTTATACCTACGCACCGTTCGTGGTGCTGCCGATCTACGCGACCCTGGAAAAGATGGACATCCGCCTGCTGGAAGCTGCGCAGGACTTGTATGCCGGGCGTTGGCGGACGCTGATCAAAGTCGTGCTACCGATCGCCAAACCGGGGATTTTCGCCGGCGCGATCCTGACCTTCGTCCCTTGCCTGGGCGCGATGATTGCCCCGGAACTGCTCGGTGGCGGAACCAAAATGATGCTCGGCAACCTGATTTTCCGGCAGTTCAGCGATGCCCGTAACTGGCCGTTCGGCGCGGCCCTGTCTCTAGTGCTGATGGCCGCAGTGATGCTGGTATTGACCGTTTACGCCCTGCGCGCCGAACACCAGCGCATCGCCAAAGGAGGTGAATGATGTTGCGTCTGCTCAAACGAAACGGGCTCAGCGTGCAGGACTTCCCGGGCTTCGGCGGCTTCAGCTTGCTGTTCTACCTGTACCTCTACGCGCCGATCGTGGTGCTGGTGGTGTTCTCCTTCAACGCCAATCAATCGGCCACGGTCTGGACCGGTTTCAGTCTCGACTGGTACCGCGCGGCGTTTGCCAATCAGGCGTTGCGACAGGCCGCCGGTAACAGCCTGCTGATCGCCGTGTGCGCCAGCATGATCGCCACCGCGATTGCCACACTCGCGGCACTCGGTACCTCGCGGGGCGCCAAATTCAAGGGGATGCAACTGTCCATGGGCGCAATCATGTTGCCACTGGTGCTGCCGGAAATCGTCGTTGGCGTGGCCACGCTGGCGCTGTTCTCCACCATCGGCCTGTCGCTCGGTTACGGCAACCTGATCATCGCCCACACGGTGTTCTGCATCCCCTTCGCCTACCTGCCGATCCGCGCGCGGCTCAACGACATGGACCTGTCCCTGGAACACGCTTCGGCCGACCTCTATGCAGGCCCCTGGAGGACCTTTCGCAAGGTCACCCTGCCACTGCTGATGCCGGGGATCGTCTCCGGGCTGATGCTGGCCTTCATCGTCTCGCTGGATAACTTCGTGATCTCGATGATGGTCTCCCAGGCCGGCACCACCACCCTGCCGATCTTCATCTTCGGCTTGCTGCGAATGGGCGTGACACCCGACGTCAATGCCGTCTCGACCTTGATCCTCGGGGTCTCGGTGCTGTTCGTCAGCCTCTCCTGGCTGCTGGGTAAAAAGAAAGTCTGAACCTGCCAATTCCACCTTGAGGAAATACCATGAGCAAGTTGATCGCACGCTTCGGCACCTCTTTGTTACTGACATTGCCTCTGCTCGGCAGTGCTCAGGCGGCCGAAAAATTGAACGTGGTGAGCTGGAGCGGCTATTTCTCGCCGCAGATTCTCGCCAGGTTCCAGAAACAGACCGGCATCGAAGTCACCGTGGACTCCTACGACTCCAACGAGACACTGTTGGCCAAGCTCAAACAGGGCGGCGCGGGCTACGACGTGGCGATTCCGTCGCACCAGTTCATTCCGATCCTGATCAAGGAACAACTGCTCGAGCGCTTCGACCCGGTCAACCAGCCCTATTACGCCAGCATCGCCGACAATCTGAAAAAACCCACCTGGGACCCGGAAGGTGCGTACTCCGTGCCGTTCATCTGGGGCACCACCAGCGTGGTGCTCAATACCGAGCGCTACAAAGGCCCGACGGATAGCTACAAAGTGCTGTACGAGCCGCCAGCCGAACTGCAAGGGCGGATCAACATGTTCGACTCGGTAAGCGATGTGGTCGACATGGCCAGCCTGTATCTGAACATTCCGCTGTGCAGCGAAGACCCGAAACAGATGCAGCAAGTGCTGACCCTGCTCAAAGCGCAAAAGCCCTTCGTCAAAACCTACAGCTCCAAGGCCGGCTCGATCCGCGAGAACCTGGCCTCGGGTGAAGTCGACATGTCGACCTTCTGGGGCGGATCGTCGATGCGCGCCCGTGAGATGAAACCCAGCCTGCGCTACCTCTACCCGAAAGAAGGCGTACTGGCCTGGGTCGACAACATGGTCATCCCCAAGGGCAGCAAAAACCCGGCTAACGCCAAGGCTTTCATCGCCTTCCTCAGCCAGCCTGAAAATGCCGCGATGACCCAGAACTTCCTCAAGCATCAGAGCCCGATCAAGGGCGTGGAACCCTTCCTCGATGCTGGCCTCAAGGACGCGCCCGAGCTGCACATCCCGGAGGGCACCCAAGTGGTGTTCAGCAAGACCTGCGGCGAAGGCGCTATCCGCCTTGCCGACCGTCTGTGGACCAGCCTGATGCGCTGACCCGACCGCCCCGACAGGGCGTCGGGGCGTTTTCCCAGTCTTCTACAAGGCAGCGTTTTAATGACCTCCAATAACATCAGCGAACTGGTCCTGCTGCAGGCCCACGAACTCGCCGAACGCATTCGCCTGCGCCAGGTGTCGTGTCGGGAAGTGATGCAGACTTACCTGGCCCACATCGAGCGCTTCAACCCATTGGTCAACGCATTGATCAGCCTGCAACCGGCTGACCAATTGCTGGCCCAGGCAGACCTGCGCGACGCAGAACTGGCTCGCGGTCTCTGCCGTGGCTGGATGCACGGTTTGCCCCATGCCATCAAGGATCTGTCGCTGACCCGTGGCATCCGCACCACGCTCGGCTCACCGCTGTACAAAGATTTCGTGCCAGAGCGCGACGGCATCATGACCGAGCGGATCAAGGCCGCTGGCGCGATCATTATCGGCAAGACCAACACCCCGGAATTCGGCCTCGGCTCACAGACCTACAACCCATTGTTTGGCGCCACCGGCTGCGCTTACGACCCGAGCAAAACCGCAGGCGGTAGCAGCGGTGGTGCCGCTGCAGCGCTGGCCATGCACCTGGTGCCGGTGGCCGACGGCAGCGACATGATGGGTTCACTGCGCAACCCGGCAGCGTTCAACAACGTGTTCGGCTTTCGCCCATCCCAGGGCCGGGTGCCGTTCGATGACAGCGCCGACCTATTCATCGACCAACTCGGCTACGAAGGCCCTATGGGCCGTAGCGTACGCGACGCCGCGCTGCTGCTCTCGGTACAGGCCGGCGCGGATGCGCGAGCACCGCTGTCCATCGCCGAATCCGGCAACGCCTTCGCCGCACCACTGGAGCGCGACTTCAAAGGCACCCGCCTCGGCTGGCTCGGCGACTTCAATGGCTATCTGCCGATGGAGAAAGGCATTCTCGAGCTTTGCCAGAGCGCCTTCGCCGACTTTGAAGCCATTGGCTGCAGCATTGAAGCCACGCAACCGGACTTCGCTGCGCAACAGCTCTGGAACAGTTGGCGCAGCCTGCGTCACTGGATGGTCGCCGGCTCCCTGGGCGCTGCCTATGCCGACCCGCAAAAGCGCACACAGTTGAAACCGGAGGCCTGCTGGGAAATCGAAAATGGCCTGAAGCTCTCTGCCAGCGACGTCTTCGCTGCGTCAGTGACCCGCAGCAACTGGTATCGCGCCATCAGCAAACTGTTCGAACGTTACGATTACCTGCTGCTGCCCAGCGCCCAGGTCTTCCCGTTCGATAAAACCACTCCCTGGCCGACCTCCATCGAAGGTGTGACCATGGACACCTATCACCGCTGGATGGAAGTGGTCATCCCCGGCACCCTCTGCGGATGCCCGGTGGCAAACGTGCAGGTCGGCTTCAGCCAGAACGGCCTGCCGATGGGTCTGCAAATCATCGGCCGGCACCAGGCCGACTTCGCCGTACTGCAGCTGGCCCACGCCTATGAACAGGCCAGTCAGTGGTTCCAACGTTGCCCGGCGCCCCGGCTGACAGAGGTATTTCGATAAACAATTGATAGCGTAGATAAATTTTCAATAAAAACGCTTGACGCTTTTCCCTTCTCGGCGAATAATGCGCGCCACTTGGCTACATAGCTCAGTTGGTTAGAGCATAGCATTCATAATGCTGGGGTCCGGGGTTCAAGTCCCTGTGTAGCCACCAAGTACCTGTTTATAGACCTCTACCGAGGCCTATAAACAAATCAAGAAGCCCGCCTAGTGCGGGCTTTCTTGTTTCTGGCTATCTGTCCTTGCATCCCCCCATACCTTCCTTCCATATGTCCCCCCTGTGACTCCTTGCAAGAAAACTGAACCAAGGGGATACAAGGAAATGAAACGCTCCAACATCAAACGTTGCCCTTATCAGCCCGCCCTTTTGGGACTGAAGCCGAACGCCTGGGAGTACCGCGAGCTGGATCCCGGCGGCCTGCATTCAGAGTAAAACCTGACGGCCAGACGCACGCTCAATGCCCCCCCCTCCCCGTAAAGCTCCGCACAATCGCGCAAGAACCTTACTAGACTGCCAACCAGGGAGTGAATCACGGGCCTGCGCTGTTCTGCATGGCTGATTCCGAAGGTCTCAACGAGACTTTTACGAAAATAACAGGAATATTACAGGGAGTACCTCATGCACTCTTTTACACGCCAGCCCTCACAGACACCAAGCCGATTGACAGTCCTGGCCATCGCCACCGCTTCGGTACTGGCAGCTGGCCAGGTCAGCGTCGCTCGGGCCAATGAGTATGGCATTGACAACAGCGGCACGCTCACGTTGCTGAACAACCCGGCGGGCAACATTATCAGTGGAAACAGTGCAGGTATCAGGAACTCGGGCAGAATCGGTACGCTGAGCAACAGCGGCACCATCTCTGGCGGCAATGCCGGTATTCGCAGCTACGACATCGATACGTTGAGCAATAGTGGCACCATCAGTGGCGGCACCTTTGGCATTCACAACATCGACACCCTCAACACACTGAACAACAGTGGCACTATCACAAGTAATGGGTTCGCCATTTATACCGGTCCACACTCGACGCTGGGCACCATAACCAACTCCGGAACCATCGCCGGCACGATCCGCAATGACTCCGCGTCGAACATGACGATCAATGGCGGTCCAGGATCGGTGTTTGGCATCCTGACCGGCGCAGGCACGGGCGGTGTGAGCGCCACCAACATCGGCCTGATCAGCAGTATCGGCTCGAATGTGGTGTTCGGGCCGGGCAACCAGTTGCTCAATGACCACATCAACGTCGACACTCAAACTGCCGCCAATGACACTACCGGCACGCTGCAGGTCAACAATACGATCAAGATCACCGGCAATTACTACCAAGGCAGCGACGCCAGCCTGATTCTCGGTGTGGCCGACAATGCCGTGACCACCGGTGATATCAGCACCGACAGCGGCTATGGGCGCCTGGTGGTGTCCGGTAAGGCGAACATCGCTGCGGGCTCCACGGTCGGTTTGCAGAAGCTTGGCAGCTATGGTTTTGCCCAAGGCCAGCGATACATCGTGATCCAGGCCAACACCGCTGGCACGACCTACAATGCCAGCAGCCTTCACTACACGGTCCCGGGTTATAACGCAGTGGGCACCAGTGTGACCGATGGCTCCCATGCCGACTTGCTGGTGACCCTGGGTGCGGCCATACCTGCGACGCCTCCGGTTGGTCCGGTCACACCTTCTTATGCGCCGATCAATCGGGCCACCAGTGCCAGCAGTGTCGCCCCGCTGGCCGGGCTGTTCAATTACGGCGGTTACGATGCCGGCCTGATGAACCTGTTCAACACTGCCGCGGCCCTCGACTCCCCGACCGCTGGCAACCACGCCGGGGCCCAATTGAGTCCGACCGCGAACCTGACGGCTGCCACTCAGGCGTCTACCGCGTCTACGGTGCAAGTGCTCAATGTCACCACGGCGCACCTCGAAGGCCTGCGCACCGCGCAGAACGACAACCTCGGCAGCGGCGTCGCCACCGGTGAAAGCGCCAGCAACACCGGGCTCTGGGGCCAGGCCTTTGGCGGCAGTTCCCGACTGGGTGAGCGCGACGATGTGGCCGGCTACCACGCCCACTACAGCGGCCTGCTGCTGGGGGCCGATGCCGCGCTCAACGACAGCTGGCGCGCCGGCGGTCTGTTCAGCTACACCAAAACCACGGTGAACAACGACGGCGACAACACCGGCAGCTCTGCCGACGTGAAGTCCTACGGCCTGTTCGGCTATGCCAGCTACCAAGGCCAGCCGTGGTACCTGGACCTGTCGGCCGGTGCCGTTCAGCACCAATACGACACCACGCGTGAAATCGACTTCACCGGCTTTAGCGGTTCGGCCAAAGGCCAGCACGACGGAATGCAGTACATTGCCTCCGCACAGGCCGGTTACCCGATCGACCTCGGCGCGGCGCTGGCCCACACCGTCCTCACGCCAATTGCCGGCTTGACCTACAGCACCTTGCGCCAGGACAGCTTCACCGAAACCGGCGGCAACGGCGCGGCACTACATGTCGATTCCACCAGCACCAGTTCGCTCAAAAGCGATCTGGGCGCCAAGCTGGAACGCTCCTTCGCCACGTCCTACGGCAGCGTAGTACCGTCGGCGCAACTGACCTGGCGTCATGAGTACCACGACACCAGCCTGCAATCGGTCGCCAACTATGCCGCCGATACCTCGGGCGCCACCAGCTTCACCAGCCCGGGGGCGAAACCGGTCAATGACACCGGGGTCCTGGCACTGGGCGTCACGCTGCTGCACAGCGAAAACCTCAGCCTGGGGGCGAAGTACACCCTGGAAGCGGCGAACGGTTACACCGCCAATACCGGTGACGTGCAGGTGCGCTGGCAGTTCTGATCCGTTAGATTCAGCTGACCTGATAACGCCCATTTTTCAGTCATGAAAAATGGGCGTTTAACCTTCAAATGATCTCGGAATCAGTTTTCCAACAGTCGCGCAAACCGCCCGACTGAAAACGCCAGAAGATCTACGTCGCTTTGCCCATAAGCGAATCGCTGCGCCAATGCCTCATCAACTCCTGCCGAGTGCTTGAAGCCATGTCCGGAGCAGGCGCTGACTACCGTTACATTCCGAAGCTCAGGATGCTCGTCGATGATAAAGCCGAAATCCGGGGTCACCGTGTAAGCGCAAACGCTGGATTTGAGTAAATCCGCTGATACGCCAGCGAACCGGCCCTTCATGTGCGCACGATAAAAAGTCTCTGCCTGCGTCAGGCTAGTGGTTCGGTCGATCGATTGCGCAGAGGTGCTGACGTCGAACTGCTCGGTGGCGACTTTCATGCTGCCCTCACCCGGTATGGGTGGGAAACCGTAGCAGGCGTCGCTCTCGTTCGGGCCGTGGGTCAGGATGAAGCACGGGGATGCCCAGTTTTGCCAGTTGATAGAGCGTCGCCGCTCCCATGGCGCCCAAGCCGATGACGACGTCGTATTGGTTTTCCATCAGCGATGGGCCTTCCAGTGTTTCATCTCTTCTTCGATGAAATGATTGACCAGGTCGGTGTAGAGCTTTTCGATCGCCTCGGGACTCAGACCTTCGGTTTCCGCCCATTCACGACGCTTGCCCAGCATCGCGCGGAAACGCTCCGGGGCCCGCACAGAGGTTTCAGAGGTTTTGAATTTCGACGCGGCCTGAACGTATTTGAAGCGCGCTCCCAGCATATTGATGACTGCCCGATCGAGGAGATCGATCTCGCGCCGGATGTCTTCCATGCCTTGACACTCGTCAGGGCGCATTTGATTAATCACTTCCATGTAGCTAACTCCGACTTATCGAGAAAAAGCGTGGGCTGATGCTGCTTGCCCGATTAAACACGCAAAATCAGGCTCCATCATTGCCGATGAACAACACCGCGTAGGCTCTCACTATTCGCCCGACCGGGCATCGCGCACGAACAGGGGCCGGCCTTTTATCAAGCCAACAACGAGTGCTGACAGGATAAGCGCGATGGAAAAACCCTCACGGACGTCAACCCTGTGTCCGAGAATCAATATGGAGCCAAGCACTCCAAACACCGGAATCAATAACGACAGCGGTGCCACTCGGGAAACCGGATATTCACGTAATAACAGGTTCCAGCCCCAATAGCACAAGTGCGTGGCGGCATAGACCTGGAACAGGAGCGAGAACACTGCCACTCGATCAAGGTGCGTTACCAGGGTCATGAACGGCGCTGCCCCGTGAGCTAACCAGGTGAGCAGCAACAGCGGGATCGGCGGGAACAGGCTGGCCCATACCACAAAGGCAAACATTTCCCGCACCCTGGACTGCTTGATAATGACGTTACCGATGCTCCAGCTGAATGCGCTCACCATCAACAGAACAAAGCCCGCAGTTGTGGCCTCGCCCGGGCTGCCTTGAACGATACTGAAAAACCCCAGTGCCGCCAGCACCATGCCCACGACCTGTCCCACACTCAGGCCCTCACGAAACAGCAATACCCCCCAGCCCAGGGTGAAGAAAACGCTGAACTGGATCAACAATGCCGCGGTTCCGGGAGGCACGCCCAACTCGATCCCCAAATTGATCAGGGCCCACATCGCAACACCGAAAATCAGGCCGTAAGCCACCAACCAATGAATGGCGACCTGCGGGCGCCTGACAAAGAATACCCAGGGCAACGCCGCCAGCGTAAAGCGAAGTGCTGTCAGCAGCAGCGGATCGATGTTGGTCAGACCAAGCTTGGTGATGGGGAAATTCACCCCCCAGACAGCCGTCACCAACACGGCCAGGATCAGGTGTTTCTTCTGCATGATGTATCGTTCCAGGGGCAGTGCCGGCGAGCAGATGCTCCGGCGAAGGCGCCACTATGACCAGGCCTGGGATTGGCCTGCTTGCAATACCAGGTCATAAATAATTAAATTCGGGCCATGAGCCAAATCCATCATGTAGATCCCTGCGAGAACACCCCACGTGACGCTGTGGTCACTGCATATGACTACCCCGACAGGCTGCGCTTCGCTCTGCACACGCACCCACGCGGGCAGTTCGCCTATGCAGCCAAAGGCGTCATCAGTGTCTTCACCAGCGAAGGCAACTGGGTCGTACCGCCGCATAGGGCCATATGGGTACCGGCAGGCGTACCTCACGAAATGCTGATGAGCGGACCTGTGACCATGCTCAACACTTACATTCACAGTCACGCGGTAACGCGACTCGGCCTGCCTGCGAACTGCCAGGTGCTCGGTGTGTCGGATCTGCTTCGCCACCTCCTGACACGAGCTCTGGACGTCCCTGCGCTATATGCCGAAGAGAACCGGGACGGCCATTTGATGGCGCTGTTGTTGCACGAAATCGCGGCAATGCCGGTACTCTCACTTAATGCACCGCTACCCGCTGACCCCCGACTGGCGAAAGCTTGCGGTGATCTGCTGAACCAGCCCTCGCTGGAAATGAGCATCGACGACATGGCCAATCAGGTCGCAATGAGTCGTCGTTCTTTCACCCGGCTATTTCGCCAGCAAACCGGCATCAGCTTTGTTGAGTGGCGTCAACAGGCCTGCTTGCTGGCGGCCGTGGTTCGCTTGGGTAACGGAGAACCTGTTACTCGAGTGGCGATGGATCTGGGCTACAGCAGTCCCAGCGCGTTCACTAACGTATTTCGCAGGGTGCTGGGTGAGACACCCAGTCGATACTTTTCCAAAACCCTGCTCTGAAACGATAGGAGCAGCATCGAAGACGCTCGCCTGAGCAGCCAGCAAAATCGTCCAACGCGTTGCGTCTACCGCTGTCGGCCGATACATTCCCCCGCACGCGAGCGCATCTATTGGCTGCGCTCGATACCTCATCTACCCACGGACGGAGTGCCCCGCGTGTTCTCAGCCTTCAACTTGAGCCACTACCGCCTATCTGCCCTTTCGCTGATAGCCGCCGCTTTAACCCTCGCGGCCTGCAATACCCCGCCGTCTGCACCCTCCGTCAGCGCTCTACCGGTCGCCCCGGAAATCGCCTCGGGTTACCGCACCGACATGCGCACCCAATACGCCGCGCGCCACATGGCGGCGGCAGCCAACCCGCTGGCAGCAGAGGCCGGGCGTGAGATGTTGCGTCAGGGGGGCTCGGCGATCGATGCCGCGATCGCGATGCAAGCGGTACTGACGTTGGTGGAGCCGCAATCCTCAGGCATCGGCGGCGGTGCGCTGATCATGCTCTGGGACGGCAAAGCAGTGCGCGCCTATGACGGACGCGAAACCGCACCGGCAGGTGCTACCGAAAAGCTCTTCCTGCAACCTGACGGCAAGCCGATGCCGTTCAGTCAGGCACAGATTGGCGGTCGTTCGGTGGGCACACCAGGTGCATTGCGTGCGCTTGAACTGGCCCATAAGACACAAGGTCGTCTGCCTTGGGCGCAATTGTTCGAACCGGCCATTCGCCTGGCAGAGCAAGGTTTCCCGATCTCGCCGCGGCTTCACGCGATGATTGCGTCTGACCCATTCCTGCCGCGCTCGCCGGACATGGCCGAGTATTTCCTGAATGCCGACGGCAGCCCGAAAGCCATCGGTACCTTGCTGAAAAACCCAAACCTGGCCGGCGTTCTGAAACGGATTGCCAAAGAAGGTCCGGATGCCCTTTATCGAGGCTCGATCGCCCACGAGATCGTCACCAAGGTTCAGGGCAACGCCAACCCCGGCAGCCTGTCGATGACCGATCTGCAAGGCTATACCGCCAAAGAGCGCACGCCGCTGTGCACCGACTACAAACGCTGGCAAGTCTGCGGCATGCCGCCGCCGTCCTCGGGCGGGATAGCCGTCGCGCAAATCCTCGGCACCTTGCAGGCGCTGGAAGTACGGGATAGCCGCTTTGCCCTGCCGCCGCTCAAGCCGGTCAAAACCAACGCCCCGGCCGGAACAGAACCTGCACTTGAAGCCGTGCACCTGATTGCCGAAGCCGAGCGTCTGGCCTATGCCGACCGCGGGCTCTATGTGGCTGATTCAGACTTCGTCCCCGTCCCGATCGCAGGCCTGGTCGCCCCCAGCTATCTGGCAGGTCGAGCAGCCTTGATCAGTGAGCACAGCATGGGTACGGCCAAGCCCGGCCACCCGGCCGGCATCCAGGTGGCGTACGCTCCAGACCGTTCGCCGATGCGGATATCCACCTCGCAGGTAGTGGCGGTAGACGACCAGGGCGGTGCCGTGTCGATGACCACCACGGTGGAAGCGGCCTTTGGCTCTCACCTCATGGTTCAGGGCTTCATGCTCAATAACCAGATGACCGACTTCTCCTTCGTCCCTGAGGAAAACAGCCAACCCGTCGCCAATCGCGTCGAACCCGGTAAACGTCCGCGCTCCTCCATGGCTCCGACACTGATCTTCGACCGCCAGAGCGGTGAACTGGTAGCCACAGTCGGCTCTCCCGGCGGCTCGCAAATCATCGAATACGTGGCCAAGTCAGTGGTGGCCATGCTCGACTGGAACATGGACCCGCAAGCCGCCATCAGCCTGCCTAACTTTGGCAGCCGCAACGGCCCGACCGAATTGGAGCAAGGGCAATTCACACCCGCACTGGTGCAAGCCCTCAAAGATAAAGGGCATACCGTGAACGAGATCGATATGACCAGCGGCACCCAAGCCATCGTCCGTGTCCGCGATGTTCAAGGCAAAGCTTC
Organism: Pseudomonas sp. GW821-FHT04C07; assembly: GCF_059420325.1. Classification (NCBI taxonomy): domain Bacteria; kingdom Pseudomonadati; phylum Pseudomonadota; class Gammaproteobacteria; order Pseudomonadales; family Pseudomonadaceae; genus Pseudomonas; species Pseudomonas sp. GW821-FHT04C07. The sequence goes on along the minus strand of NZ_JBWKTM010000003.1, from coordinate 27,389 downwards.
ATGGGCTGGCGGCGCCGATCCGCGGCGTGAGGGTGAAGCGCTGGGGGATTGATCGAGGTTAGGCTGCTGACATCCAAAAAGAGCAGAAGAGATCAGCGAACTGCGTACTTACAGCTCAATGCCTGAATTTGCCGATTATCGACGAAGCACTCATCGCGATGAGGCAAAGTCGTTTCAGTACTCATGGATTGAACGGAGGTAAGCATGGACATCGCATTCGAAGCCACCACGCAGGACGACGCCGAAGTCCTTGTCCTGATGCGGATTGCGTCGATGCAAGAAAGTCTTGAGCGCATTGGTCGCTTTGATCCGCAAAGGGCGCGCGTCAGATTTCTCGCCACGTTTGAACCAGCATTGTGCAGCTTCATCGTCAGTGATGGTCAACGGGCAGGCTTTCTTCAGATCAGGCGAAAAGCTGATCACTTGTTCCTGGAGCATCTGTACGTCATGCCAGAACATCAAGGCAAAGGCCTTGGCTCGGCAGCCTTGTGTTCCGTTCTCGACAATGCCGCCCAGGAAGGACTCCCGATCCGTCTGGGCGCATTGCGCGGCAGTGACTCGAATCGCTTTTATCAACGTCATGGATTTGTGCGAGTCGACGAAAGCGAGTGGGATATCAATTACATTCGCGAAGCTGTTCGGTGGCCCAAACCATGAAAGCATCCATCCTCACCGAGGGTGCCGTGAACGATGGGGAAGATCACGTCGACATGCCCCAGCAGCTACTGGCAGTGGCCTGTACGGTTAGTTCGTTAGTTCAAATTCGGATGCCAGAAGTCCCTGGCCAAGGCGCTGTGACGAGTCATAGCCCGCTATGGCGAGGAACAGCAACGCAGGATAGGGGCTTGTGGCGCCGAAGTTGACTAACAGAACTAACCACACAGGCCACTAGACTTGCCTGGCACCACGGCGAGCTCGCGGTTCGACTGGTTGAGGGCGATCAGCGCCGGGTTTTCCTGGTTGATCAGGTAGTTCGAGGTGTCATTCAGGTGCCAGCTTCCTTGCTTGTCGATGCCGATCAGCATCGGCTCGAAGCGCGAGCGGTCCAGCGCGTCGACGATGTTCTTCACCGACTGCAGCGAAACTTCATGTTCTGCCGAGCGGCCACCAAAAATAACCCGACCCGCAACTTGCTCATTATCCAGCCTCATTTTGAAAATACGGTTTCTTGACCCGGCAATCGCATCCAGCAAAAGACTCAGGCCTGTGCCAAGCGCATATGAATCAGCGCCACCCGCGCGCCTTTTTTGTCTTTGCGCTCTTCGATGGCGTAAGGCGTAAACCCGAGTTTGGGATAGAACAGCAGTCCTGCAAGGTTCTGGTGGAAGCAAGACAGCGTCACCTCCTTGGCGCGGTGCTTGGTCAGCGCAATCTCGATCATGTGCTTGATGAGGTGCCCGCCAATCCCGCCCGCACGCATTTCGGGATCGACGATGACATTGCCGATGGTGCAGGCTCCCCCGGTTTCCCAACGGTAGAAGTTGGCGAAACCGACCACTTGCCCGTCCTGCTCAATCACCGTCGAATCTGATCGCTGGGCAATCGAGTTGCGCAGTTGCTCATGGGTCAACGGCCAGGTGGCCGCGGGAAAGAAGAAAAACAACTCCTCCTCGTTCCGGGTAAAGCTGCAAATCCGTGGGACGTCCTGTTCCTCTACCGGTCGGTAGCCAAATTTCATTTTTTAGTCTCCTGACATTTTGCGTGTGTCGTCGCGGTTATTCGCTGCGATCCTGCTCTTCAGCGATTGAGCTGCAAACGCACTCAACCCGACTGCTGACAAAGAGCCTGGCCACGCTTCAATACCCGCAACGACAACGGACCGGCGTGCCTCAGATGTAGTAGCTTCATCGAACAAACCATCCTTGTGTTGTTGTGGTGAAGTCATGGCGCCATGGGTAACCGCGCTCGTTTGGGTAGTTCTACTCGAATTCAGACGTATGGACCAACAGCCGTTTTAGAAGGCTCTGCACCTTAAAACAACCTCTTCCCCGCGATTGTCGGCTCCGGCCTCTAACGAGGAAGTTGGCAGCTATGCTGAAATTACGGGTCATCTCCGGTTTCTGCGGGGGCCTGACTACGTTCTCGGCACAAACCCCAGGCTTGATCCAGGAAGGGAGACTCAGCAGGCAACGGGCGCCATGTTGCTCCACGTCGCAGGCTCGCTGGCGATGATCGCTGGGGGCCTTCTTTCGTTCCAACTGTTAAGCGCACACTAAGGGAGATTGATCATGAGCGGTTTCCTGGTGATTTTCTTTACTCAGCAGAGTCGTCGCTACCACGGCAAAATGCTGGGTGACTGGATCGTCGATTTAGCGAAAGAAATGGGGCTGCGCGGAGCCACACTGGCAACCGCCATCGAGGGTTTTGGGCATACGGGCCGCCTGCATTCCGCGCATTTTTTTGAGCTGGCCGACCAGCCCACCGAGATTCGGCTGGCGATTACCGAAGATGAGTGCGTGCGCTTGTTTGAGCGTCTGGAGACCGAGGACTTTTCCTTGTTCTACACCAAGACCCCGATTGAGTTTGGAACGGTCGGTAAAAAAGCCGAAAAGTCCCCTCACCCTTCCGAATGACCGCAATGAGCGAAAGGCGCCTCGAAAAACGCCTTCGCGCCCGATGAAGACAGCCGGTTCGCAGTGCGTTACCGTATTTTCGTTGCGCACACAGAGCAAGGACCGCCACCCATGGGCAAACACAACAGCCACACCGATTGGCTCCACCGCGCGCCCCGCACCAGTGGCCTGGAGCGCATCGAAGCGTACTTCTCGGGTTACGGGTATGACCTGCACCGTCATGACACCTATGCGATAGGCCGCACGCTTGCTGGCGTGCAAAGCTTTCAGTATCGCGGCGCGTGGCGTCATAGTCTGCCGGGCGGGACCATGGTGCTGCACCCGGATGAAGTCCACGACGGCGAGGCGGGCACCGAGGATGGTTTCAAGTACCGGATGATGTACATCGAGCCGGCGCTGATCCAGCAGGTGCTCGGTGGCAAGCCTTTGCCCTTTATCAAGACTGGCCTGTCTGACGACCCACGGCTGTACGCGGCAACCAATGTGTTGCTGCAGAGCCTGGACTGCCCCCTTGATCCACTGGAAGAACAGGACGCGCTGTTCGACCTGGCGAATGCCTTGAGTGCCGTGTCAGGCGTGACAGCGCCCCGTCAAAGCTTCGACTACCTGGCGGCAGAACGGGCTCGGGAATTCATGCACAGCGCACTGGATCGCACCGTGACACTGGAGGAACTGGCCGAGCACAGCGGCCGGGATCGCTGGGGCCTGTCGCGGGATTTTCGCCTGCTGTTCGGCACCAGCCCTTACCGCTACCTGACCATGCGCCGCCTGGATCTGGTCCGCTCATTGCTGATGCAGGGCCAGCCACTGGTCAGCGCGGCACTGATCGCCGGTTTCACCGATCAAAGCCACATGACCCGACAGTTCAGCAAAACCTACGGCCTGTCGCCAGCGCGCTGGTTGAAAATGCACGGACGCTGATGGCTGCACAATCGTACAAGAAACACGCTGCCGCCTTGGCTATCGTGGGTTCACGATCAGTCAGCGGACAAACCTCATGAACCATTATCGAAGTCTGAACTTTGCGCAAAAACTCAACCTGTTCAGCGAGCAATGGACGCCCAAGGTCATCGCCGAAATGAACGACTACCAATTCAAGGTGGTGAAGCTGCAAGGGGACTTCATCTGGCATGACCACGCCGATACTGACGAGACCTTCATCGTGCTCGAAGGTCAGCTGCGCATCGACTTTCGCGACGGCCAGGTGTCTGTCTCCCAGGGTGAGATGTTTGTCGTGCCCAAAGGTGTCGAGCACAAACCCTTTGCCGAGCACGAGGTCAAGCTGCTGCTGATCGAGCCCAAGGGAGTGCTGAACACCGGGCACGAAGGTGGCGAGCGGACAGCAGTGAATGATGTGTGGATCTGAAACCACTGGATGTGACCGGGGCTGTTTTAATCAGCCCCTCTCCAACCATCAGCCGTGTTCCCCTATCGTCACCAATCCAGCCTGCAATCGGCTGCGCAGTCGCGACGCTAACGCCGCGCCCACCAAGGCAATCACCGCACTGGCACCTATCGCCAGCTCGATCCCTCTCGCCAGCGTTGCATTGCCCTCGCCGCTCAACCCGGTGTTGGCCAAAGAAACCAACAGCGCCAATCCCATAGCGCCACCGATCTGCTGACTGGTAGAGGCCATACCTGCCGCAACACCTTGTTCACCCGGCGCGATACCTTGCCCCGCAGACACCCACATGGCGGTCCAGGTCATGCCCTGGCCAATGCTGAGGATGATGATCCCGGGCAGTAACCGCCAATAGCCCGCGCCGTCAGGCAGCGCGAAATACACCTGCGCAATTCCGACAGCGCCAGCCAGCAAGCCGCTGACCAGAGTAGTGCGCAGCCCCAGTTTCAACAGCGAACGTTCGGCCAACCATATGCCCAGGGTGCAGAGCAGGGTCGGCAGCAGGAACGCCAACCCGGACTGCAACACGCTGTAGCCGTAAACCTGTTGGTAGTACAGCGTCAAGAAGTAGTACTGCACGCCGAAGCTGCTCATGAATATGGCCGTGAGCAGCATCGCCATGCGCAACTCGCTATAGCTGAACAGGCGCAGCGGCATCAATGGGTCGTGGCCTTTGTGCTCGATCCAGACGAACAGCCCCAGCAACGCGACCGCCAACGCCATACAACCGAGGGTAGCGGGGGCCGTCCAGCCCCACTCCGGGCCCTGAACGATGGCGAACACCAACAGCGTACCGCCGACAGTAACGGTCAATGCACCACTTAGGTCGAAGTGGCGCCCGCGTTGCCGTTCTCCATCGGCCGGTATCCAGCGCCGTGCCGCCAAGGCACAGGCTCCAGCCAACGGGACATTGACCAGAAACACCGCTTCCCAGCCCCACCACTGAGTCAACACGCCACCCAACAACGCGCCCAAGGCCAGACCTGCCGCCGAAGCGCCGCTCCATATCGCGAAGGCACGGTTACGCGCCGGCCCTTCTGCATAGTGGGTGTTGATCAACGCCAACGTCGCCGGGAACAACATCGCCCCGCCCACGCCCTGTACCGCTCGTGCCAATACCAACAGCAATGCGCTGCCACCCAACCCGCCGGCCAGCGACGCCAACGCATACAGCACTTGTCCCACCACGTAGAAGCGGCGCTTGCCCAACAGATCAGCCGCGCGCCCGCCCAACAGCAGGAAACCACCGAAGGCCACGCTGTAAGCGCTGACCACCCACTGCAATTGCTGCGCGGAAAAACCCAGATGGCTGCCGATCTCAGGCAACGCAACAAACACTATGGTCGCGTCCAGGGCGATGATCAGCTGCGCAGCGGCCAGCAGCAAAAGCATCCAGCCTGAGGGCTTGGGTAAACAGTTGGAGGGCATCTTTGCGCGTCCTTTCCAGAAATGAAGAGGCGCCAGTGTCTTTGATGCCGATTAAATGATAAATACCAATCCAGCTCTTTCAGTGATGACTTTAATCATGGATCTAAACGCCGTCCGCTTGCTGGTCCGGGTCGCAGAGACTCGCAGTTTTACCCGCGCCGCCGGTGATCTGGGGCTCACGCAATCAGGTCTGTCCCGAGCCATCTCGCGGCTGGAAAGCGAGCTGGGTGTGCGCTTGCTGCAACGCAATACCCGCAGCGTCAGCCTCACGCCAGACGGCCAGGTGCTCTATGAACGCAGCGCACCACTGCTCGCCGAACTTGCTGAAGCCGAGAAGCTGCTGCTGGACCGTCGTTGCTCGCCGTCCGGGTTGCTGAAGATCAGCACTCCCTCGTTGTTCGGGCGCAAAGTGGTGATGCCGGTCATCGGCGAATTGACTCAGCGTTACCCCGACCTGTGCATCGAGGCGGTGATGTCCGACCGCTTGGTGGACATCGTCGATGAGGGCTTCGATGCGGTACTGCGCACCGGAGAAATCCAGGACCAGCGCTTGATCGCCCGCCCAATGCAACCGTTACGCTGGGTCACAGTGGCATCACCGGATTACCTCGCACGCCATGGCACGCCGCAAACGGTCGACGATCTACAACAGCACAACTGCCTGAGCGTGCGCAATCTGCGCAGTGGCCGTTTGGTGGACTGGCAGTTCATGCTGGACCGCAAAGTGCGCGACATAAGCGTCAGTAGCCGGCTGATCTTCGATATCGGCGACGCCTTGGTGGATGCTGTGCTCGGCGGCTACGGTATTGCCCAACTGATGACGTTCGCCGTCAAGGACGCGATAGGTGATGGCCGCCTGGTGCCGCTGCTGGAGGACTATGCCGGCCGCAGCCGTGCACTTTCTCTGGTCTACCCGCCGTCACGGCAATACTCGCCGAAGCTGATGGCATTTGCCGATGCATTGGGGCAAGCCCGTTGGTGAGCCAAGCCTGAAATGATCTCGCCTTGAGCTTGTGTCAAGATGAAATGCCGTGGTCTTTTCAAATGCCCCAGGACCTCCCGACCAACGAATAAGGACATTCATTGAACGACTTCCCCAGGCTCGAAACTGATCGCCTGTTTATGCGTGAAATCGTCATGAGCGACGCGCCGATGCTGCTTGATATGCACGGTGATGCTGAAGCCATGAAGTAGTTCGGAGTCGACCCCGCCTGGATCAGAACCACTGTGTTCAATCCTGCAACGTCTTCCCATCCACAGGGTCGCCAATCTTCAGAAAATGCCCGCCTGCGACATGGTGCAGGGTGCGTAGCGCATCCTGCCCTTCGAAGTGCCAGCGGCCGTCGCTGAAGACTCGCTCGTCTGCCTGGGCGGATATCACCTCGGCCAGGAACAGATCGTACTGTTGATGGTTGTGGGGCTCCGGCAACAGCCGGCATTCCAGCCAGGCGACGCAACCTTCCAGCATCGGCGCTTCGACGATATCGCTGGCAAAAGTTTGCAGGCCATAGGTCTGGAATTTATCGCGACCTTCGCCCTGAGACAGTTCGAGCCCGGAGGTCGAACCTACGGTCTGCACGATATCGGCCTGAGCGGCGCAAGGAACGTTGAGTACGAAGGTGCCCGAGGCTTCGAGCAGTTGTCGGGTCCAGGTGGATTTATCGAGGACCACGGCAACTTTCGGCGGTTCGAAATCCAGCGGCATGGCCCAAGCGGCGGCCATGATATTGCGCTGCCCGGCGTGGGCAGCGCTGACCAGTACGGTCGGTCCGTGGTTGAGCAGACGGTAGGCTTTGGACAGGGGAACCGGACGACGGTGGGAAACGCTCATGGCTGTCTGCTCCTGAGAAAAGAGCCGATTGTAACGGTATACGGCAGGCGTGGATTACGGGCTTGAATCCGATTGCCGATCGTGAGATGAAAGCCCCCTCGCACAATGGATTGAGGCGCTGACGTCATGCCAATACTGAATATCGCAGCCCCCCACGAAAACGACGCAGATGAATTGCTCGGGTTCGAACTCGGCAACCGGGCGTTTTTCGAGAGCTGGATCAATGCCCGACCTGCGGACTATTACTCTCGGGAAGGCGTGGCGAGAGCAATCGAAACAGCAGCTCAGGACGCCGCTCAAGACCTCGCGTACCAATTTCTTGTTCGCGAGAATGACATTCTCGTGGGACGACTCAATCTGACCCAAATCAAGCGGCCGCATTTTCAGTCAGCGGCGCTGGGATACCGGATTGGCTCCAAATACACCGGACGCGGTCTCGCTAAAGAAGCGGTTCGTCGGGGATTGGAAATCGCCTTTGATGAGCTGTCGCTGATGCGGGTCGAGGCAACGGCCCGACCGCAAAACGCTGGATCGATCCGAGTCCTTGAGGTCAGTGGCTTCAAGCAGTTTGGCCACTCGCGCAAGAGTTTTCTGCTGCACGGCGAATGGTTTGACCTGCTGCACTATGAAATTCACCGGAAAGACTAAGCGCTTCCCGGAAAGCAAAAATCCGGGTTTCGTCTGGCACATGGCATGAGATTGCCGGTCGTTACGCGGTCCGTAGCAGCTGGCGGAGCCTGCTGCTACAGGGATAGCCCACTCTTCACAGTTCCGCGTAAAGCATTTACGCGGACAGTTGATTCGCAAACTGCCCCACCGCACTGACCACTTTCTGCGCACCGTCCTGAATCTCGACAATCACCGTGCCCGCTTCGGCGGCCAGCGCCAGGCCTTGTTCGGCCTGGAGTTTGCCATCGCTCATCAAGGCCACGGCGTCACGAGCCATGTCCTGGTTCTGGCGCACCACCCCGACGATTTCGTCGGTGGCTTTGCTGGTACGCGAGGCCAGCTGTCGAACCTCGTCCGCGACCACTGCGAAACCTCGACCTTGCTCGCCGGCACGGGCAGCCTCGATCGCGGCGTTGAGCGCCAGCAAGTTGGTCTGCTCGGCGATGCCGCTGATGGTTTTGACGATGGTGCCAATCACCAGTGATTGCTCATTCAGCGCTTCGATACCTTCGCCGGCCTGTTGCATATGCCTGGCCAGATCGCGCATCACATTCACTGCCTGAGTGACCACCGTGGTGCCGCGCTGGGCGCTGCTGTCGGTCTGCAACGAAGTGCTGTAGGCGATATTCGCGGCTTCGGCGACGGCTTGTTCCTGATTTACCTGATCAGTTATCACCGTGGCAAATTTGACGACTTTGTAGAGTTTGTCGTTAGCATCGGTCACCGGGTTATAGGAGGCCTCCAGCCAGACCACTCGACCATGGCTGTCAATGCGTTTGAAGCGGTCGGCAACAAACTCGCCAGCATTCAAGCGTTTCCAGAACCCCTGATATGCCTCGCTGTTGTATTCCTCCGGCGCGCAGAACGTACGGTGATGTTTACCTTGGATCTGCGCCAGGCTGTAACCCATGCCGTTGAGAAACCGGTCGTTGGCCGTCAGCACGTTACCGCTCATATCGAACTCAATCACCGCCGTTGAACGCACCAACGCACCGATCAGGTTTTCGTGCTCACGGGAAGCTTCAATGGTGCGGGTCAGGTCGCTGGCGTAAATCGAAAAATTCTTTATCCGCCCGTCCGAGCCTCTGACAGGCTGCACGATCGAGCGCAGCCAGGCTTCCTCGCCGTTGCCTCTGAGCAAGCGAACCGCCCCGGAAAAGTGCTCACCGCGGGTCAGCGCGGCCTTGAAACGATGGTGAAATTCATCCGTTTTCACATGGGCCGGGACGATGTCTTCGATGTGCCGCCCGAGCAAATCACTGCTCTTATAGAGCATCTCGGCAATGAAGTTCTGATTGGCTGATTGAACCCGTCCATCGGGGTCAAGGTTGATGACGAGCATCTCGCTCTCCAGGCTTTCTTTCACTTGTACAAGGCTGGAGAGTTCTTCGCGAAGAGCCGACAGCTCCTGCTTCAAGCGTTTGTTAAACATGGGAAAATTTACCGATGGGCAGGGTTAAGAGCGGCATTCAGCCAAGCCATCGGCCACGCAAAGCTTTTCTGAAGAGCGGCTCGAGGTTGCCCTGCAAAAATAGTGGCAGTTTGCCGCGTCGGCTGCAAAGTCCGTGTGGAAGCGGGCTTGCCCGTGAATGACGTTTCTAAATGCCAGAAACCACCGCGCCACAATTAACCCGCTGCACACGCGAACCGAAATACGCCGCGCTAGCCATTCCGAGCGCGCCCATCACTGCGCAATAAATCACGCACACCCATGGGCTCCAGGGCATCAAACCGATCAACAACAGCGGAGTGATACTTGCCCACAGCGCATAGGCGATGTTGTAGGTGAAGGAGATCCCGGAGACGCGGATCCGCGCCGGAAACAGGCTGACCATCACCGACGGCACCGCGCCGACCACCCCGCAACTCAGGCCGGCGATAGCGTAGGCGACGCCGATCCAGCTGCCACCGGCGATCAGACAGGTATAAAGCACGCCAATGCCCAGCGGCAGCAGCAGGCTGTAGAGCATCACCGTGCGCCAGGCACCGATGCGGTCGACGATCAGCCCGGCCAGTACACAGCCGATGTTCAGGAAAACGATTCCCAGGCTGCTCAGGGCAAAGGTATGGCTGGCAGTCATGCCGAAGGTTTTTTGCATCATGGTCGGGGTAATCACCACAAACACCACCACCGCCGAGGTCAAGACGCAGGTCAGGATCATCGCCGGCAGCATGGCCTGACGATGGTTACGCAGCACGGTACGCAGCGGCAGTTCGGCGGCGGCTTCGCGGCGGGCCTGCATAGCCATGAACACGGGTGTCTCGCTCAACCAGCGACGCAACCAAACGCCCACCACGCCAAACACCCCGCCCAGTAGAAATGGATAGCGCCAGGCGTAATCGAGGATTTCTGTCGGGGAGTAGACCTGCGCCAGAAACGTCGCGGTCAGCGCTCCGATGAGATAACCGAAAGTCAGCCCGGCCTGCAGAAAACCCAAGGCATAGCCGCGATGGCCGACCGGTGCATGCTCGGCGACAAACACCCAGGCGCTCGGCACCTCACCGCCCACCGCCGCGCCTTGCAGCACCCTCAGCGCCAGCAACAGCAACGGTGCGAAATAGCCGATCTGGGCGTAGGTCGGCATGATCCCGATCAGCAGACACGGCAGTGCCATCAGTAAAATGCTCAGGCTGAAAACCCGCTTGCGCCCCAACTGATCGGCGAAATGCGCCATCAGAATCCCACCCAGTGGCCTCGCCAGATATCCGGTGACGAAGATCCCGAAGCTTTGCAGCAAGCGCAGCCATTCTGGCATTTGCGGTGGGAAAAACAGCTGGCTGAGGGTCAGCGCGAAAAATACGAAAATGATGAAATCGTAAATTTCCAGCGCGCCACCGAGGGCCGCCAGCCCTAGGGTTTTGTAGTCAGACCGGGAGAACGGCGCCGGTCGTAAATCGGTAATGGCAGTCATAAAACAAACCCTGAATAGGCAAAACCACGGCGCCAATGGTCTACGCAAAAGCCCTCAGGAACAACCCGACCAGGTCACTGGGTTGGTTTTTAGCGATTTTCTGTACATTGAATTCAACCGGGCGAAACCAATAATCGGGCACTTTCCAACCCGCAGCACAATCAGGAAAGTCGCCATAGGCAGGCTCGCATGAATGTCAAAGCCGGGATCCCCCCACATAAAGCACGTCAATCAGACAAAGGTCGTTGCAAAAAACCCAAATAGCTTCGGCAACAAAAGTTGGATTGATCTACTGTTCGCTCACGACCAAAAGAGCCACTGCTGCTCTGCGGACACCACAATAAACATAAAAATCCTTGAGGTATTTTCATGGCCGCTGATATCGAAGATAGCCGCTATGCCCGCTTTGCCCTGCATTGCTCAAGCTTTGCCGAGCGCTGGTTTCCTGACTCATGGGTGTTTGCTGCGCTGGCAGTCATCATTGTCTCTGTGGCGACCATGTCCATCGGCGCCAAACCGACCGAGGCCGCCATGGCCTTCGGCGACGGATTCTGGAGCCTGATTCCGTTCACTATGCAAATGGCCTTTGTGGTCATCGGCGGCTACGTGGTTGCCAGTTCACCGCCAGCGGTGAAGCTGATCGATCGTCTGGCGAACATCCCGAAGAACGGCCGTTCCGCCGTGGCCTGGGTGGCGCTGATTTCCATGGTCGCATCGCTGTTGAATTGGGGCCTGTCGCTGGTGTTTGGCGGATTGCTGGTTCGCGCACTGGCCCGTCGCACCGATTTACACATGGACTACCGCGCCGCGGGTGCCGCAGCCTATCTGGGGCTGGGCGCAGTCTGGGCACTGGGGCTTTCTTCATCCGCCGCGCAGTTGCAAGCCAACCCCGCCAGCCTGCCGCCGTCGATTCTGTCGATCACAGGTGTGATTCCGTTCACCCAAACCATTTTTCTCTGGCAGTCCGGCGTGTTGCTGCTGGCGTTGATCGTGGTCTCGCTGACCATCGCCTACGCCACCGCGCCCGGCCCGGCTACCGCCCGGGATGCCAAGGCTTGCGGTGTCGACCCGGGTTTCAGCATCCCTGAACCGCAACCACGCACACGCCCTGGCGAATGGCTGGAATACAGTCCGGTGCTGACGATTTTGCTGGTGCTGTTGGCGCTAGGCTGGCTGTTCCATGAGTTTTCGACCAAACCTGCAATCAGTGCGATCTCCGGTCTGAACACCTACAACTTCCTGTTTCTGATGCTCGGCGCACTCCTGCACTGGCGTCCGCGCAGCTTCCTCGATGCAGTGGCCCGTGCGGTACCCACCACCACCGGCGTGCTGATCCAGTTTCCGCTTTACGGCTCCATCGCCGCGCTGATGACCGTGGTCAAAGGCTCTGACGGCCAAGCCCTGGCGCACCATATCTCGACCTTCTTCGTACAGATAGCCTCCCACGATACCTACGCCCTGCTGATGGGCGTGTATTCGGCGGTGCTGGGCTTCTTCATCCCCTCAGGCGGCGGTAAATGGATCATCGAAGCGCCTTATGTCATGCAAGTCGCCAACGACCTGAAGTACCACCTGGGCTGGGCCGTGCAGATCTATAACGCTGCCGAAGCGTTGCCAAACCTGATCAACCCGTTCTACATGCTGCCACTGCTGGGCGTGCTCGGGATGAAGGCACGAGACTTGATCGGCTTTTCGTTTGTGCAGTTGCTGGTACACGCACCTCTGGTGCTGTTTCTGCTGTGGGCACTTGGGACGACGCTGACGCATGTGCCACCGGTGATGCCGTAGGTCAATCGAGACCGCTTCGCGACCTTTCGCGGGCTTGCCCGCGAAGGCGTATCTGCAATCAACCTGAAAGCTAATGAAACATCTGCGAAACCAAAAGTTCCGCTGTTTCATCCAGACTGCCCCCTGACCTAGAGCCCCCGTGTAGCCTTTCGGTCATGTTTCATTGCTACCTTTCGACCGAAAAACTTTGTAACTATTTAACGAACCAGCGAGCAAAACCGAATGACTGACGAAAAAGAAGGCAACGGCGCGCAATCTCTTGAAGTGGACAACCCCACCGACACCAGCCGCCGTCGCTTCCTTGGCGGCGTTGCGGTTTTAGGTGTCGGCGCGACGCTGAGCGCCTGCGGCAGCAATGGCGATGAGGGAGGTAAACCTGCCGAGCGTCCGCTGTCGCCTGCCGAGTTGGACAAGGCACTGCACGATCAGGTGAAAACCGTGGTAGTGATCTATGCCGAGAACCGCAGTTTCAACAATTTGTTCGGCGACTTTCCCGGTGTGGAAAAGCCACTGTCATCACTCAAACCTGCCGATTATCAGCAACACGACCGTGACGGCAGTCTGCTGGAAACTTTGCCACCGGCCTGGGGCGGAGTGCTGCAAATCGGCCCGCAAACCCTCGATGGTGTGACTTACCCAAACGAAACCCAATTTCAGGAACACCTGCCCAATGCCCCGTTCGCCCTCAAAGGCCCGAACGGTGAGGATTTGCCATTCGGACTGGTCACCCGCGACCTGTGGCATGTGTTCTATCAAAATCAGATGCAGATCAACGGTGGCAAGAACGACCGTTTCGTCGCCTGGGCTGACTCCGGTGGCTTGACCATGGGGCATTACGCCCAAAGCCGGTATTCATTGCGTTTGTGGGATGTGGCCAAAGAGTTTGTGCTCTGCGACAACTTTTTCCAGGGCGCTTTCGGCGGTTCATTTCTCAACCATCAGTATCTGATCAGCGCCACCGTGCCGTTTTATCCGGACGCCGCCAACTCGGTGGCCAAAGCGCAGATCGCCTCATTGCAGAGCGATGACCCGCTGGACACTCGCCTCAAGCCATTGGAGAAATCACCGGCCAGCGCCATGACCGGCCCGCCGCAGTTCGGCCCCAGCGCTCTGACGCCCGACGGCTACGCGGTCAATACCCTGGCTCCGCCGTATTGGCCGACATGGATCCGCGATCCCGAACGCCCTGAATACTCCAAACCCGACTTGCCCAATGTCTTGGTCCCGCAGACTCACGAGCACATCGGCGACAAACTCTCAAAGAACAACATCGACTGGGCCTGGTACGCCGGTGCCTGGCAAGCGACTCTGGATGCGTACAAGGACTCGGGCGGTATTCCGAAGATTCCGAACTTTCAGTACCACCATCAGCCGTTCAACTATTTCAAACGACAGGGTCCGGAGAATCCCGGAGAGCGCAGCAAGCGCTTGCGGGACGCTGGCCTGGGCGATGAATCAGGCACCAACAAATTCTTCGCCGATGCCGAGGCAGGAAAACTGCCGGCCGTGAGTTTCTATAAACCTCAGGGCAATCTGAACATGCACGCCGGTTACGCCGATGTCGCATCCGGCGACCGGCACATTGTCCGCGCCCTGAAGGTGCTGCGCGAAAGTCCGCAATGGAAAAACATGGTGGTCGTGGTCACAGTCGACGAAAACGGCGGTTGGTGGGATCACGTTGCGCCTCCACAAGGTGATCGTTGGGGCCCTGGAACGCGGGTGCCAGCGCTGGTGGTCTCGCCGTTCGCCCGCAAAGGCACGGTGGATCATACGGTCTATGACACCGCTTCGATTCTGCGGTTGATTACTCGGGTATTTCAGCTGGAGAAACTCGACGGGCTCAAGCAGCGAGATGAGGCGATGGTAGCCCGCGGGCAGAAGCCAATGGGCGATTTGAGCAATGCGTTGCACTTTGCGGTTTGATTGAAACCTGGCATTTGACCGCTCCAGACCCGTTTTGTGAGCGGTCGCCAGCATCTTGAAAAAAGATTCTCCCACCTACTTCTTTGTCACCCGTTACTGCTCCAGTATGGACGTCCGCCCCGTACAAACGGGGTCTTTGCTGACAAGGAGCCAAGCATGTTGAAAGTCGCTGGACTCGCCCTGACCCTCACCGCGCTCACCTTGAGTGCAACCGTACACGCCAACGCCGACCTGAAGCTGGGCAGCACCGAGCGTGTCACCCGACTGTTCGCCTACCCCAACAACTGCGATGTGATTTGTTTCCGTAACTGGACGCTTGAGCAGACCGTCGAGCACTACCTGACCCAAAGCGTGCAACGCGATGGCTACAGTGCGGCGAAAGTCAGCGTCAAAACCGACAACGATCAGCTTTATGCGGCGATCAGCGGTGTGCCTGCCGGTTATGAGAAACCTCTTGCGGCGCTGCTCAATGCCGGAGATTTGGCCTACAACGGCGCGAGCAAACTGAATGCCGACGGCAAGTGGGCTTATAGTTGGTATCTGTTCCTGCCGCTGGGAATGGCGCTGGAGAACCGCAAGAGTGTCGAGTTGCTGCACTTCCCGCCGGACTACTCGCTGACCCAGGCGCAGGACTATCTGGAATCCAAGACCACCGATCGCTGGGCCACGTTGTTGACGGCCAACGACATTCCCGCCGAACAGACGCCGGGCTACCAGACCATCATCGACATCGCGCCGATTGCAGCGCCCTCCACCGCAGGCAAGGACCTGGAAGGCGTCTACGACTACTTCAAGGACTACCAGACCACCATGGTCAAGGAAGTCAGCCTGAACGCCAGTGGCGCAGCCTTGCCAATGGTTGCCTTCGGCGCACCGGTGCGTAACTGGATCAAGCAGCAGTATGGTGCGACCGTAAGTGTGCTGGGCCTGGCAGAGATCAGCCCGACCGAAGGCGTGAAGGTGCCGGTTCTAGGCTCCAATCACCCAAGCTATATCTGGTATGCGGCAGACCCTGCGACTTATAACGGCGATGAAGCCAAGGCAGATGCCGCCGGCTTGAAAGTCATGGGGCAGGATTTGAGTGCCGCGTGCTGGCAGGCCGGGATGGGCAGCAAACCAGGAAGTAATCCGGATGCGCAGTTGAAAAGCTGTACGCAAACCTGGCAAGTCACCCAGAAAGAAAAAACCTGTGAGTTGTTCTACACCTCAATCCGCAATCTGACACCCGAACAAGCTCAGGCCAAATGCTCTACAACCCCAATCAAATCTCAGCTGGACCAGCTGAAAGCCCCCGCACCGGCGCCTTCGGTGGCCACCTTGCACCTGTAAATCCAGCCGCCTATCCTGCGTCAGACGTTGCTGACGCAGGATAGAGCACTGGCACAGACTCTTTTGAGCAGCGAACGTTAAATCGCCCCGACCGGGCGCAATCGATATTGCGGCGGTAGTTGTTCAAAGCCACTGATAGTCGCGTTCAGGCTTTTCCAGCGGCCGTCCTTGATGCCATAGATGCAACCGTGGACCGACAGGCTCTGTCCGCGATGCCAGGCGTTTTGCACAATGCTGGTATGACCGACGTTGGCCACTTGCTGAATCACGTTCAGCTCGCAGAGACGATCAACCCGCTCTTCTTCCGTAGCCAACAGGGCCAGCGGCTCACGGTGTTCGTAATAAAGGTCGCGAATCGAACGCAGCCAGCCGTCGATCAGACCCAACTGACGATCCTGCATCGAGGCGCGCACACCGCCGCAGCCATAGTGACCGGTGACGAGGATATGTTTGACCTTGAGCACATCCACCGCGTACTGGATGACCGACAGGCAGTTGAGATCAGTGTGCAGCACCACGTTGGCCACGTTGCGGTGGACGAACAGGTCACCAGGCAGCATGCCAACGATCTCGTTGGCCGGTACGCGAGCATCTGAACAGCCGATCCATAGATATTCAGGGGTTTGCTGGCGAGCCAGTTTGGCGAAAAAGTCAGGATCTTCCTGCTTGATCGCATCGGCCCAGCGCTCGTTGTTATCAATCAGATCTTGTAGTTCGTTCATCTTTGAAGCCTCAAGAATGATGCGCTGTTTTGACAGACGACCGCCGGTCGAGGTCACGCTCAGAATGCAACTAGCCAAGCGGGGAATACCGTGGAATCTTAAAGGGTAGGGCCTGTCCATCCTATAGGCCCCACATTATGAGGAATTGCCATGACCGAATCACGACGTCCCTACGGCGCTCCGCAACCCGAGCCCATTGATGACAACGACGATCGCATGGGCACGATGGAGGAGCTGCACTTCGATGATGAAGAAACCAGTGGCCGCATCTCTGGGCTGACGCCCGAGAGCGAACGCTATCAAGAACAACCGCCCAAGCGTGGCCACGAAGCTGGCATGACTGGCGCCACGACACCTGACCATGAGTCAACCGACGACGACCTCAGCCAGGAAACCATGATACTTGAAGACGGAGCGCGCGACGCCCATGAAGCCGGTGATGATGAACCGGCCGACTGGGACCTGAGCATCGTCGATGAAGACGAAATCGGTGGCGGCAATGGCCTGGATGAAGCCGAAATGGCGGAAACTGACCCCGTGGATGGTAATCGGTAGCGCATCCGTATCACTGGAAAAGCGCCAAACCCACAGGAGCTGCCGCAGGTCTTTGACGTTATGACGTCGGTCCTGAATCTGCAGCGCGGCGCAGCCCGCTAAAGATCGCAGTCTGCGGCAGCTCCTATGGGAGCTTCTTATCTAGTCGACCAACGTGCAAGCCATAACCACCGCGTCTTCGCGCCCGCCCACTGCCGGGTAGTAATCGCGGCGGCGGCCGATTTCGTTGAAACCATAGCGCTCATACAACCGAAAGGCCGCTCGGTTGCTGTCACGCACTTCCAGGAAACATTCCCGTGCCTTTACTTCATAGGCGCGAGACATCAAGTGTTCCAGCAGGCGCAAACCGAGGCCGCGGCCCTGGTTCTCCGGCTTGACCGTGATGTTCAGCAGATGCGCTTCATCAAGGATTATCTGAACGACACCGTGCCCCACCTGTTGCTCGCCTTCGAACATCAGCCAGATTTGATACTTGCCCAGGCCATCCAGAAAAATGCCGCGGGTCCAGGGATGGCTGAACGCCGCGTATTCAATTTTCAGTACAGCATCGAGATCCGCCTCGGTCATCGGGCGGAAAGTTACAGCATCACTCATCGTTACGTTTCCAGCGCGCCATCAGCCGACGCATGGCTTGCCAGACATCAGCCTTACGCTGTGGCTCTTCCATTAATAGTTCCAGGCCAGGTAGCGCCCAGACCGAGCCCAGACCTTCGACCTGCAGTTCCAGATTGTAGGATTGCGCATTCGCTTCACCAGCAAAACGTACTGCTGGCAGGCCGATCAGCCATAGACAGACGCAGGGCGCGTCCTCAAGACGTGCCGAAACAAAACCCTGCACGAAGTCGCGGGCCGCTTCAGGGCCTTGATCCATCGTGCCGCGCACCAGCAATGGCCAGCGCACTGGCTCGCCAACGATTTGCGGGCTGTCCGGCAGACCGGCGGCGCGCAGCAGGTCTTTAAGCAATAAATAGGCAGGATCGCGGGTCTGGAAGGCTTCGCCTGTGGGTAACTCTACCAGCAGCAGGCAAGCACCGGCCCGCAGCAGTTGCAAGGCGAAACGTGGCGGGGGCACTTGCGGCGCCTTGGCCACCGGGGCTGGAGCCTCTTGGGCCTGGACCGCCGGCTTGCTCACGCTCGTCGGACGCGGCACTTCGATCTTCGCCCGCTCGGCAGGCCTGGCCACAGGCTCGGCAGCCGTTTTGGCGACTGGAGCATGCGCAACCGGCTCGACCAGCGGCTCAGGCATCACCAGCAACTCTGGGCGCGATGGTGCAGCAAACGGCAATTCGGTGCGCGGCAGCCAATTGACCACCTGCATGGCGGTCAGATAAGCGCGGCGACGGGACTCGATAAGCAAAGGTCGGCCACTTGTGGATAACTAAAGAGTGGGGATTCTACCGCCCTTCGCCCAAGATCGCCCGCAGTTGATCAATAGAAAACCGGCAGCCCGTCTCATCAAACGCCCTGGGGTGAATCGCAACCCGTCTGATGCAGTACAATCGCCGCTTTTAATCGCCAACCAGCCGGCCTTTCCCATGATCGAACCCAAGCGCGTCTTGCGCGCCCTCGCCGAACACTGGGCACTCCTGGAGCCACTGTGCGAGCACTTCGACCAAGGCACTTTGAGCCTCAACGAACTGCGTTCACAACTGGCCGCTCAGCAACTGGACAGCACGCCACAGGACATCACCAGCCTGCTGGACGTGTGGATCCGCCTGGATATTCTGGTTCCTGTGGCGAAAAGCCCGAACCGTTTCGAGCTGAATGCGCAGATCCACGACTTCCTCGCCTACCTGCGACGTGAACACCGTCTTGGCCTGTGCCTGGAAATCGAAGCCTATCTGCGACATCTGGAGCGGTTGGCCGGTTATATCCAGGATGCCTTCGACATTCGCGACGGCAGTGACCTGGCGCGCCAGTTGCGCTTGCTCGACATGCGGGTACGGGATGTCCTGAAGAAACTCGCCAACGACGAACAGGCCCTGGTGGCTGTCGCCGAGCGAGCCAAGACCAGCGACCGGCAGATCCCGCTGCGTCAGCGCTACGCCGAAGTGCTGGCGACCTGGGACGAATACGTTGAGCCGATGATCCAGTTGGTCAACGCTGACGGCGCTTTCGAGCAAGGCGTGCGCAAAGTCGAGAACGTGCTGCTACGCATGCTCAGCGAACAGCAGCGCCTCGGCCACCTGGTCGATGACGACATGCTGCTGCGTACCCACGCGCGCATCCTCGAGATGCAGACCAGCGCCCAATTGACGCTGCGTCACGCCCGGGAACTGCTGCTGCCGCTGCGCGAAGAAGCCCGCCGGCACAATGCCGTGACCCGTGGCGCGGCACTCGCATTGTCGGCCATTCGTCGCAAAGGTATCGATGCGGTGCCGCAAGCGGCGATGCCCATGTTCACCCGGCCGCAAAGTACGTTTCTGGGCAGTGCCAGCCAGGTCGAGGCCTATGTTTACGCCCTGGCTCGTTTCGAGCCGAAACCGGCGCGTTTCCCCAAAGCCCACAACACCCAAAAAGGCGAGGCCCCACGTGCGCCGCGCACCGTTCGCGAAATGCTTGAACGCTGCGAAGACGCCCTGCCAATGCCAGATCTCATGACCTGGTTGCTGGCGCAAGAACCGGACGGCGCCACCGACGAGTTGCTGTACTGGTTCTCGCGGCTCTCGCGGGACAAACGCTTCAAACGCGAGCGTCTCGAGCGTCGCAACTACCACACACACGAGCACCAGGTCAGCCTGCGCTCCTTCGCCCTGCTCTCGGCCCGCGATGACGCGCCTGAGAATTCTGCGAGCACTCCCCATGCATCTTGATCTTTCCGAACTGTCCCAGCTGGCGCCGATCTTTCGCGAGCTGTTCAAGGGCTACCACGTCAGCCGCCGGGACCCGGAGCTGTACGCGCAACTGTCGAACTTCCAGGATCAATACCGCACGCTGTTCAAGGCGTTGGGCTTTGAGCTGGTCTGCGACACCCGTGGTTTCTACTACTTCGTTCCGGAGCTGGCCGCCGCCGCGGTGAACAAGACCGCGCAACGTCTGGCGCTGTTCACCTTCATCATCGTCGAGCATCTGGCTGATCAGGGTCGCGATCCGGTCGCGGTCCTTGATGGCGGCAGCCTTGGCCGCGATGAACTGCCATCGCTGCTGGAAAAGTACCGCGACCTGTTTATCC
Source organism: Pseudomonas sp. GW821-FHT04C07 (assembly GCF_059420325.1). Lineage (NCBI taxonomy): Bacteria > Pseudomonadati > Pseudomonadota > Gammaproteobacteria > Pseudomonadales > Pseudomonadaceae > Pseudomonas > Pseudomonas sp. GW821-FHT04C07. The sequence continues at coordinate 7,085 of NZ_JBWKTM010000003.1, read as the reverse complement.
AGGCCGAAGTGCAGACTCAGGAAGAGCTGGAAGAAAAAATCATGCGCCGCATGACCCAGCTCGGCTTTGCCAGCGAAGAAAACGGCATCTACCGGTTCCTGCCACCGATGCACCGCTTCCTCGATGTTTGCCTGTCTGTGCAGCAGGACCGTGACCTGGCAGCGAGCCTGCATAGCGTGTTGCCGTTGCCGGCACCGGTGCTGATCGATGACGACAGTGACGAAAAACTGCTGGAAACCGATGACCCGCTGGACCTCAGTGAATTCAAGATAGAGAGCGAGGAAGACGCATTGGCTCGCGCCATTGCCGATGAACAGGAGATCGACGCATGAGCCAGGAACGCTACGGCATTCGCCGCTTTGCCCTGCTGAACACCGCCGGTTACAGTCTCGGGCTGTTCCCGCTGGAACATCCATTGTCGGTGTACGGCGCGAACAACCTCGGTAAATCTGCCTCGATCAACGCCTTGCAGTTCCCGATCCTGGCGCGCATGTCCGACATGAGCTTCGGCAAGTACAGCCTGGAGCAATCGCGGCGCTTCTACTTTGCTTCGGACACCAGCTACATCCTCGTCGAAGTCTCCCTGCCCCACGGTCCGCACGTCATCGGCGTGGTCGGCCGTGGTCCGGGCGGCGGCTTCGGTCACCAGTTCTTTGCCTACGCCGGAAAACTGGACCTGGCGCACTACCAGAAAGACGAGACCTGCCTGCGGCAGAAAGAGTTGTTCGCCAATCTTGAGCGCCAGGGTCTTAAAGCCTACGAGCTCAAGCCCGAGGAACTGCGTCGTTTGCTGGTAGGCGGTCACACATCGATTCCGCTGGACCTGACACTGATCCCGTTGCGCTCTACCAGCGAACAGAGCCTGAAAACCTTCCGCGCACTGTTCATCAACCTGCTGCACATGCGTGAAATTACCGCGGCCAAGCTCAAGCAACTGTTCCTCGATGCCTTCGAGCACAGCCTGCGTTCCGGCAGCGTCGACTACATCGCTGCCTGCGAAGAAGCCTTCCGTGACGTTCGCCGGATGGAGCAGGACTACAATTCGCTGGTCACCGCAGGTCCCCTGGTCGAAGCCCTGGCCTCCGGGGTCACGCAGCGCAACATCCTGCGCGGCAAGTTGCACCGGCTATCGCCGCTGCTCGACTCATTGCTCGGAACCTGGTCGGACTACGCCAGCGCGCGCAAGGAAGAGTTACTGATTCAATCCGAGCATTACCGCAATGAACAGGACGCCCTGCAAAACGACCAACGCGGTGGCACCCAGGAACTGATGCGCCTGGAACGGGAAATCAGCGGCATCCAGCGCTGGCTCGGCGAATTGTCGGTGCTCAAGCATCGTTTCGCCCTGATCGACGACGTCAAAGTCCTCGAACAGCAATTGCTGGCTGCCAAGGATGCTCACGATGAGCTGGCCGGCGCCCTCGCGCAGTCCCGACAGTTCAGCGCCGAAGATCTGGAAGAACGTCTTCGCGATCTGGAAAAACGCCTGAAGTCGGTCAAGCAGCAACTCGACCACGCCGACAACAACAGCTATGCCCGTCTGCGTGAAGAGTTCTCGCAACAGGACGTCGAGCGCCTGATGCGCCTGTTCAACAGCGCGCTGTTCAGCTTGCCGCTGGGCGAGCACGGCATTGCGCTGGACGAGAACGGCGAGTGGGTCAAATCCATGGAGCTGATTCTCGATGGCTTCAAGGGCGAGCGCTTCGAAGTACCGGGCCTGTCCATAGATCTGTCGCACATCGAGCCGCCGGCGCTGCAAGCCCTGGCCGACCGCGCCGCGCTACGGGATCAGAAAGAGCGTCTGGAAAAAGAACTCAAGCAACTGAAAACTCAAGCGGCCGTCGCGGCAGACCGTGCAGCCAGCAAGACCCAGACCGAAGCGTTGTATCAGCAAGTGCTGGATGCACAGAAAGCTCTGGAAGACTTCCGTCGCTCGCAAACCCTGAGCGCCGAGGAAGACGACAAGCTTGAGCAACTGGCACAGATGGAAGCCGCTCAGGATGAATTGAAACGCTCCAGCGATGCCTTCACCGAACGTGTCCAGCAACTGTCGGCCAAACTTCAACTCGTCGGTCGGCAGATCGGTGACATGGAAGCCAAGCAACGCACGCTCGACGATGCCCTGCGTCGCCGTCAGCTGTTACCTGCCGACCTGCCGTTCGGCACGCCGTTCATGGAACCGGTCGACGACTCCATGGACAACCTGCTGCCATTGCTCAATGACTATCAGGACAGCTGGCAAGGCCTGCTGCGCAGCGATGGACAGATCGAAGCGCTATATGCTCAGGTTCGCCTCAAGGGCGTGGCCAAGTTCGACAGTGAAGACGATGTGGAGCGTCGCCTGCAACTGCTGATCAACGCGTACGCGCACCGTACCGACGAAGCACTGACCCTGGGCAAAGCCCGCCGTGCGGCTGTCACCGATATCGCCCGGACCCTGCGCAACATCCGCAGCGACTACGACAGCCTCGAACACCAGTTGGCCCTGTTCAACCGCGAGATCAACAAGCGTCAGGTGTCCAACCTGCAAAGCTTCCGCATTGTCCTGGCGCCGAACAAGGAAGCCCTCAAGCATATCGACCAGATCATCCACAGCGCCGGTCAGTATGAAGAAGGCGAAACCCTCTCGGTATTCGACTTGAGCCAAAGCGCCGATCAGGACAACAAGAACGAAGAGGCCAAGGAATACCTGGCGCGTCTGGTAGCGGCGAACCATAACCAGCTGGGCCTCAAGGACCTGTTCGAACTGGCGTTCGAGATCACCAAGGTCAACGGCCAGCCGGTCATCCACACCGATATCGATGGTGCGGCGTCCAACGGCACAACCATGACCATCAAGGCGCTGACCAACATGTACTTGTTGCTGCACTTGATGGACCGCGATCAGGCCGGGCGTGTGCGTCTGCCGTACTACCTCGACGAGGCCGCAGACATCGACGAGAAAAACCAGGCGGCGTTGCTGGAAACCAGCTTGCAGCTGGGCTTCGTGCCGATTCTGGCCAGTGTGAAGCCGCAGGTTTCCGCCCATGTCGCCATCGACCTGGAAGGCGGCAGCGGGCCGAACGGGATCTACATCGATGAGGCGGACTGGAAGTACATCCGTCGGCATGACGAGGTGAAGTCAATGGTTAACATTGAATCGACCGAGCCGGAGCTCGACGAGGTTTAAGCGCTCACTGGCGCAGAGACGAAAAAGGCCGCGATCCATTGGATCGCGGCCTTTTTTGTTACCCGTTTTTTGTAGGAGCCCGCTTGCTCGCGATCGGTGAATCAGACACGCCGAAGTGCCTGAATCGCGAGCAATCGAGCGTCGACCGGCTGCTCCTGCTGGGGACGTTATTTACCTAGGGAAATCTTCGGCGCCCACACCAGCCACTCTTCCTCAAACTTGTCGAACAACGGAAAGGTCTGCTCAGGCCGGGCCGGATTGCCCATACGCTCGTCATCCGGTGTGGCAAAGGCAATGCCGCCCTGGATCAACGTCTCCAGGGACTCGGTGCGCACTGTCGCCCCCTTGAACAGGCCGAAGTCCACACCGAAACCGCTGCTGTTCCAGAATCGGCTGCCGCTGCGCACCAATGGCGCATACTTCGGCTCGATCAGGATATGAATCAGAACCCTGTCCGCAGTCTGGCCCAACTCATAGCCGGTAACCTTACCCACGGTCACTTCTCGGTACGTCACCGGCACACCAATCTTCAGCGAACCACGGCGAGCGGCACTCAGTACCAGACTCAGACCCGCCTCGGGCACTGCCGACTCCGGCGGCTGGGCCAACGCTACAAAGCTTTTTTGTGGACCAAGATTTTTCGCGGCCGGCTGAACTTCCAGGTATTGCCCGGTGACCAGCGTTTCAAGATTGGAGGTCTTGATCAGACCAAGCTCCGGCTTGACCACCCAGAACTGGCTCCCAATTCGGGCAATACGTTCCGGCACCTCGGTGATGCGCGCCGTCAGCAACACCGATTGCAGGTCATCGCTGAGGTCGACATCCTCAACCTTGCCGACATCCAGCCCCTTGAAGCGAATTGGCGTGCCACTTCGCAATCCGTCGGCACGATCGACCTTGATCGTCACGAGCGTGCCCTTCTGCAGCGCCTCTTCATGGTTCGCGTACAGGCGAAAGCGTGGAATACGCTTGCTCAGAGGGACTTTCGCCTCGGGGGTTTCGAAAGCGATACCACCGGCCATCAGACTTTGCAGCGATTCGCTCTTGACCTGAATACCGCCAGTCAAACCGCCCGACAGCGTGATCCCGCTGGCATTCCAGAATCGAGTCGAGCCGTTGACCAGCCCTTCGTATTCTTTCTCGATATGCACACCGATGACCAACTGTTTACGAGTACGCGAGAACTGATAGCTCTGCACAGAGCCGACTTTGACCTGCTTGTAGAGAATCGGGCTACCGACCTCCAGCGAGCCCAGATTGTCGGTCAACAACACCATATGCAGGCCAGGGGAGCGCAAATCCAGCGGCGGAGCCTTGGCACGCGCCTCGAACTCGCGTTGCGGTGCACCGCCCTTGTCACCCGGCCGGATCGCGATGTAGTTACCTTTGACCAACGCCTCCAGCCCGGTGATACCTGCCAGCGAAATCGACGGTTTGACCACCCAGAATTGGGTGCCATTCACCAGATAATCTTCGGCCAGCGGATCCAGGGTCAGTTCGGCGCTCGCACTGGATAGATCAGAATCGACCTTCAAGGCTTTTAAGCTACCGACCTGAATGCCTTTGTACATGACCGGCGTGCGACCAGCCTGCAAACCTTCGAAGTCACTGAGTTTCACCTTGACCCGAATACCGGCCTGAGCGGCCTCGAAGTCTTCATAGAGGCGAAATGGCAGGCTCGGATCAGTGGGGGGGCTGTCTTTGCGGTTATCCGGAGTGGCAAACGCGATACCACCCGCCACGATACTGGCCAGAGACTCACTGCGTACTTTTACCCCGGATAAGTTGGCATCGATACTGATCCCGCTGGCATTCCAGAAACGCGTGTATTTGCGCACCAGGCTGGCATAGGTTGGCTCAATAAAAACTTTAATCTCGACGGTATTCTGATCTCCAGACAACTGATAGCTTTTAACCTGACCGACCTGAATCTGCTTGTAGAACACTGGACTACCGCGATTCAGCGAACCCAGGCGCTCAGCCTTGATGGTCAGGTGCAGGCCTGGCTTGGAATCCGATAACGGCGGCTCTTTCGCCAGGGCCTTGAACTTTCGGGTCGGCTCACCCTCACCCGGACTAACCGCAATGTAGTTACCCGAAACCAGCGTTTCGAGCCCGGTAATCCCCGCCAGAGTCACGCTCGGTTTGACCAGCCAGAAGCGAGTGCTGGTCCTCAGGTATTGCTCGACATCCTTGTTCATCTCGACGGTGGCAACCACCCCTTTGGTATCACCTTCGTCATCGAGGGCCAGGGCTTTAACCTTACCGACCGACATGCCTTTGTAGACCACTTCAGTCTTTTTTGCCTGAATGCCTTCGCCGCTTTCAAAGTGGACCTGAACTTCTATTCCGGTCTCATTGTAGGCACGCCAGCCCAGCCAACCGCCAATCACCAAGGCGATCAGCGGTAGTACCCAAATGGCTGACCAATTGGAAGCCGGTCGGGTTTTAGCGTCAGGCAAATCAGTCATGGTCGCCGTCCGATTCCGTGTTATCCCAAATCAGTCGGGGATCAAAAGTTACTGCTGCAAGCATCGTCAAAATCACCACACTGGAAAAGGCTATAGCGCCGAGATTAGCCTCGATGCTGGCAAGCCGACCAAAATTCACCACCGCCACCAGAATGGCGATCACGAAGATATCCAACATCGACCAGCGGCCAATGAACTCAATAAACCGATACATGATGATGCGCTGGCGGGCCGAAAGCGGCTGGTGGCGCTGCACTGAGAACAACAGCAAACTGATTCCCACCAACTTGAAGGTGGGAACCAGGATGCTGGCGATAAATACGACGGCGGCGATCGGGAACATCCCATGCTGAACCAGCTGAATCACGCCCGACATAATGGTGCTGGGATCACCTTGGCCTAAAGAACTGACCGTCATAATCGGCAATACGTTCGCCGGTACATAGAGAATCGCAGCAGTAATCAGCAATGCCCAGGTGCGCATCAAACTATTCGGGCGACGCGCATGAACCAGCGCACCACAGCGAGTGCAGACCTGCTCATCGCGGTCCGCTTCCTGCCTGTTCAACTCATGGCATTCGGCACAAATCAAAATGCCTGCATCAATCGCCCGCATGAGCATCCTCTCCTGACAATGCTTGCCAGATTTGATGAGGCGACATCACCACCTCCAGCCAGACCTGAACCAATAGCAAACTGATAAAACACGCCAAGCCAAGGCTGACAGCGATCGCGGCCATATCTGCCAACTTCACGATGGCCACCAATACGCCCATCAGGTAGACCTCAAGCATCCCCCAATCGCGCAAATGGTGATAAGTGCGATAGAGCAACAGGCCGTAGCTGCGCCCAATATTCCAGCGAATACTCAGCAGCACGACAAACTGACAGATCAGCTTGAGCAGCGGAATCCCCATACTGCAAAGAAACACCACGACGGCCACACCTTGCATGCCGGTATTGAACAAACCGACAACGCCAGTCCAAACAGTATCTTCTGACGACTGCCCCAAGAGATTGAGCCGCATGATGGGTAAAAAGTTCGCAGGGATATATAACAGCAGTGCGGCGATGACCAATGCCAGACTACGATCCACCACATTGTGTCGATGGGCGTACAACTCATAACCACAGCGCGGACATTGGGCTTTCTCGCCATGAGCGAGCCGTGGTTTACGCATCAGCAAATCACACTCATGGCACGCTACCAAGTCGTCCAGCGGCAAATCTGACACCCTGGAGGCGTCAACCGGATCAGGCATAAAAGGCTCTGGCTCGGAAAAAGATTGAGTCTATTCTGTAGGAGCCAGCCGGTCGACGCCCGAGTGCGCGCCATGGCGTCTTGGAAATCGCCATCGCGAGCCAGCTCGCGCCGACAAATCGCGCGCAAAACAAAACCCCTACCTGCAGATGCAGATAGGGGTTTCGGAAGTTAATCTTGACGA